>CAVGMD010000072.1:0-13914 GCA_963630275.1 Bacteroidaceae bacterium
CTTTCAGGGCGACTGCGCAGAGATGGAGGGGGCGTCCATTGCTCACGGCGCTTACTTAAACGACATTCCTTTTGTCATCATTCGTGCCATTTCCGACAAGGCAGACGACAGTGCCGAGATGGATTATCCTACATTTGAGAAGGCGGCAGCTCTGCACTCTGCCAAACTGGTAGAGGCTATGATGCCCCGGATCTAGAAAGGCTACGATTATGAAAAAAGAGAAAAAATACATCGAATATATCTTAAAACAGGCAGAGGCTCTGCTGGCGATCGACAGTCCCTCCGGTTTCACCGAAAAAGTAACGGATTATCTCTGTGAAGAGTACAAACGCCTCGGCTACAAGCCGGTCAAGACCAAAAAAGGCGGCGTTCTCGTAGAGATTGGTGGTAAGGGCAACGCTGTTCTGACCATGGCGCATGTAGATACGCTGGGTGGCATGGTGGCAGAAATCAAGAGCAACGGACGTCTCCGTCTGACCAAAGTCGGCGGCCTGAATGCCAACAATATCGAGACTGAGAACTGCCGTATCTACACGTTAGACGGTAAAGTATACGACGGTACTGTACAGCTGACGGACGCTTCCATCCATGTCAACGGCGATTATCAGAAGTCTGAGCGTACCTTCGATTCTGTGGAAGTGCTGCTGGATGAAAAAGTTTCTTCCAAAGAAGAGGTCAGGGCACTGGGCATCGAGAACGGTTCCTTCGTCTGCATGGATCCCCGTACCCGCATCACCGAATCCGGTTATATCAAGAGCCGTTTTCTGGATGACAAGCTCAGCACCGCTATTTTACTGGGCTTCGCAAAATATGTAAAAGACGAGGATCTGAAGCTGTCCCGCAAGGTCTACCAGCATATCACCGTCTTCGAGGAAGTAGGACACGGTGCCTGCGCTTCCGCTCCGGAAGATGTGGAAGAACTGCTGTCCGTAGATATGGGCTGCGTCGGTGAAGGTCTGGAATGCACGGATCGTCAGGTATCCATCTGCGTGAAGGACGGTCACGGACCTTATCATTATGATGTGGTCAAGGGACTGATCCAGGCAGCAAAGGAGAACCATATCGACTACGCCGCAGATGTCTATCCCTATTACGGCTCCGATGCCGATGCTGCATTGAGCGCCGGTATTGACGCCAGACACGGACTCATCGGTCCCGGAGTATATGCATCCCACGGCTACGAGCGTTCCCACAAGGATGCCGTTGCCGCAACACTGGAATTATTAAAAGCATATCTTGCATAATATTAGACAATTAAAAAGCAGTCCGGATACTTCCTGGAGTTTTCCAAAGTTTCCGAACTGCTTTCTTAATTTTTATTATTATTTACTTTCTTCCGCTTCGCCGTCTTTTTTCTTGTTGAATACAAACAGCTTACTGAAGACATAGTTGCCGATGATGACCAGTACTGCAGAGATCAGAGTTGCAATCAGCAGATTTACACCTACTGCGGTCAGCACCTGCATCACTACCATATCCAGGATCAGTGTGGATACTCTGGACAGGACGAATTTCGGTGCCTCGGACAACATCGGAGCCTTACTCTTGAATACAAACTTACGGTTGGTGAAGTATGCAAAAATAACACCCGCCGTCCAGTTGATAATACTTAATACTACGTTTTGAAACGGAGTCGGGTACATCGTATTGTTGAATAACAGGAAATTCGCCAGGAATTTCGCTGCCCAGGATACTACCGTAGTCAGTCCACCTACGATCAGGTACGCAATGATCTCCTCATACTTGATCCACAGTGCTTTTATCTTTTCTATCATATCGTTCTCCGTTCTGTTATAAGTTCACTACATTCCGGTTCTCACCGCGCATAAATGCTTTGATATTCTCATACACACCCTGTACACAACGGGTACGTGCTTCCACGCTTGCCCATGCCAGATGAGGGGTAATGATCAGCTTGTTGCTGTCCTTCAGTTCACTTAACGGATTGGACAACTCCAAAGGTTCCTTCTCCAGTACATCCAGACCTGCTGCCTGAATCTCTCCTGCCACCAGTGCCTCATAGAGATCAGAGTTGTTCACTACCGGACCTCTTGCCACATTGATGAGGATTGCTGTCTTCTTCATTTTCCGGAGTGCTTCCTTGTCGATAAAGTTGCGGGACAGGTCACTTAACGGACAATGCAGGGACAGGAAATCGCTCTCTGCCAACAGGGTATCCTTGTCCACCTGGGGATAATCCGTGCAGGTGCTCTTACCGGTGATGGAATAAAAGATCACCTTACAGCCGAAAGCCGTTGCGATCGCTGCTGCTCTCTTACCGATATTCCCCATTCCTACGATGCCCCAGGTCTTGCCTTCTAATTCATAAAAAGGTCTGTCAAAATTAGAAAAACGGTCCTGTGCACTGTAAGCGCCGGATTTTACATATTCATCATAATAGGGCAGCTTCTGGCTCAATGCCAGTGCCAGTGTAAAAGTATGCTGCGCTACCATGGCGGTAGAGTAATCCACCACATTCGCCACCTTGATGCCTCTGGACTTGCAATATGCCAGATCACAGTTATCAAATCCGGTAGCCAGCTCACAGATCAGCTTCACATTGGGGCAATCCTTCAGGGATTCCTCTCTCATGGGTGCTTTGTTGCAGACGATAACATCCGCATCGCCCACACGCTCTGCCACTTCCTGTGCGGTAACGGTATTGGGGTAGCTGGTCACTTCTCCCAGCTCATTAAAACAGTCCACCGGCACATCTGTGCCGGCACTGTTTCTCTCCAGTAAAACTATTTTCATCTTAAGTACCTTTCCGATCTGAAGATTACTGCAATCTCTTCAGTAACTCTTCTCTCTGTGTCTCGTAACCGGGCTTGCCAAGCAGAGCAAACATGTTCTTCTTGTAGCTCTCTACGCCGGGCTGGTTGAAAGGATTTACGCCCAGCAGGTATCCGCTGACACCGCATGCGAACTCGAAGAAGTAGAACAGCTCACCAAGGTAGAACTCATTTACTTCGGGAACGGTTACCATGAAGTTGGGAACCTGACCGTCGGTATGTGCCAGAATGGTTCCGTTCATAGCACTCTTATTGACGAAGTCAACAGTCTTGCCTGCCAGATAGTTCAGACCATCCAGATCTACAGGCTCCTCGCCGATGGTAAGCTCCTCTCTCGGAGTGTCAATGTTAATAACAGTCTCAAACATTACACGGGAACCGTCCTGAATGAACTGACCCATGGAATGCAGATCGGTGGTCAGATCCACGCTTGCGGGGAACAGCCCCTTGTTATCCTTGCCTTCGCTCTCGCCGAACAGCTGCTTCCACCACTCACTTACATAGTGAACAGCGGGCTCGTAGTTCGCCAGAATCTCAACGCTCTTGCCCTTGCGCAGTAAGATATTACGCAGAGCTGCATACTGTAATGCATCGTTGTGTTCGAAATCATTCTCCAGTGCACGCTTTCTTCCGCTGGCTGCACCTTCCATCAGTTTGTCAATATCAGCACCGCTGACAGCGATAGGTAACAGACCTACAGCGGTCAGTACGGAGAAACGTCCTCCTACATCATCGGGTACTACAAAGGTCTCATAACCTTCCTCATCGGACAGATGCTTTAAGCTTCCCTTAGCCTTATCAGTGGTAGCGTAGATTCTCTCTGCCGCACCCTTCTTGCCGTATTTCGCTTCCAGTTTCTCTTTGAATACACGGAAAGCGATCGCAGGCTCTGTGGTGGTACCGGACTTGGAGATCATGTTGATGGAGAAATCTCTGTCGCCTACTACATCCATCAGGTGCTTCAGATAGGTGGAGCTGATGGAGTTACCGCAGAAGTAAATCTCCGGAGTCTTACGTACACTCTTATCCAGTACATTGTAGAAGCTGTGGCTTAAGAACTCGATAGCCGCTCTGGCTCCCAGATAAGAACCGCCGATACCGATGACTAACAGAACATCGGAATCGCTCTGGATCTTCTTCGCTGCTGCCTTGATACGGGCGAACTCTTCCTTGTCGTAATCTACGGGAAGATCGATCCATCCCAGGAAATCATTGCCTGCTCCGGTCTTGGATACCAGGGTCTCCTTCGCATCCAGGGTAAGCTTCTTCATGTAACCGATCTCTTCCTCAGAGATAAAAGAGCCGGCCTTGGAATAATCAAATGTAACTTGTTTGCTCATAATGCTCCTCCTTATATCTTTCAGATATATCACATACCTAACAAAACTATTCAGATCCATATTTGCAAAATCGCATCTACGATGCTTACTTTTTGCAAATATGTTTACTTCGTCATATAAATATCACCAAATGTACTTATAAATGCAAGCATTTAACGTACATTGAGTGATATTTACATGCCTCTGAATAGTTTTTATTTTAACAAAGTTACATATTATTTTCAAGACATATCTTACACCATGAGCAATTCCTGTAAAAGTGCCTGCAATTCTTCCTCCGTGACTCTCGCGGAATCCTCCTGTTCCTCTGTCACGCTCCGGATTTCCGCCTTCCCGGACATCACATTTTCCGTGGAAAATACCTCTCTTCCTACCTCCCGGACCTCCTCCTGCGGCTGCGCAGCTCTGCCCCGGATCGGCATCAGCTCCACCGTCCGCCTGCCGGGGAGCTTCGGTGCTCCGTACAGCCTCTCATAGTCCTGCTCCGTCACCGGGATCCTGCCGGATAAATGGTTCTCCAGATAATCGATCAGATTCGTCTTCAGCATTCTCCGTTTTCCATGGATATCCACCATTGCCGACAGGGAAAAATAGAGATACAGCCCCAGAAAACTTGCAATATAAAAAGGCAGGATCTCCCCTAACATTCTTCCGTCTAAAATGCCCTTGCAGATCCCCACTCCCGCAAATACCACTGAAAACAGCATGCACTGCCCGGACAGATGATACCACGCATCAAAGGATAAATGCCCGAAAGACAGACGGTTTAAGAACTTGTCCACAAATACCGGAATATTGGATACGCCTCCGTTCAGCTGGTAACAATTCGCAAATTTGACCTTACACTGTTTCAAAAGCCGGTTCCCCGTAGTAGCCATATTATCCGTCTCCCGTATCATTGTATGATACATCCCCGCCAGCATCAGACGCACCAGAACGCTGAGACATAAAAACACCAGGATCCCCGCCGTGATCACTTTTTCTTCTTTAAATATCGTAAACATCCTCAAAACTCCTTTCCGTCGTTTCCTCAAGTATAACGTATATATGTCCTGTTTTGTACGGTTTTCCATCGTCATTCTTCTACTGTGTCAGACAGAAAATATGGGCTTTCTACATTTTTTATAACAAGAAAAGCATCCTGACATTATTGTATAAACCGTAAAAATCTGCTATAATTAGTCTTTAGTAATTCTGTTAGAAAAGAGGTTGATTTCCTTATGATATACAAGACAAAGGGTACTTGTTCCACTATGATCGACGTAGAATTAAAGGACGGTGTCATCGATTCCGTTAAATTCACCGGCGGATGCAACGGCAATCTGCAGGGCATCAGTGCTCTGGTAAAGGGCATGAAGCCGGAAGAAGCCATCAGCCGTCTCAAGGGGATCCGTTGTGGTTTCAAACCTACCTCCTGTCCCGACCAGCTGGCTCACGCCCTGGAAGAAATGATCGCACAGTAAACTGACAAGAAGGGATCTCTATTATGAAAAAGATCGTACTGACCGGCGGCGGAACTGCCGGACACGTAACACCGAATATTGCATTGTTACCCGCTCTGCAGGCAGCCGGCTATGAGATCGCCTACGTCGGTTCCTACGAAGGCATCGAGAAGAAACTGATCGCCGACTTCAATATTCCCTACACGGGAATCTCCACCGGCAAATTCCGCAGATACTTAGATCCGAAAAACTTCTCAGATCCTTTCCGCGTCATGAAGGGATTCGTGGAGGCGCGTAATTATCTGAAGAATTATCAGCCGGATGTGGTATTTTCCAAGGGCGGCTTCGTAAGCGTTCCCGTGGTCCGCGCAGCAGCTTCCCTACATATTCCCTGCATCATCCATGAGTCGGATATGACCCCGGGACTGGCGAACAAGCTGTGCATTCCCGTAGCGGAAAAGGTATGCTGTAATTTCCCGGAGACCATGAAGAACATCCCCGCGGATAAGGCAGTCCTCACCGGTTCTCCCATCCGTGCGGAGCTGGCTCAGGGCAGTAAGCTTGCCGGTCTGAATATGTGTGGATTTACCGCGAATAAGCCCGTGATCATGGTCATCGGCGGAAGCCTGGGCGCTGCCAATGTCAACAAAGCAGTCCGCGATGCCCTGCCGAAGCTGTTGGAGGATTTTCAGGTCGTACATCTCTGCGGCAAAGACAAGATCGACAATCTGTTATTAAATACCCCCGGGTATAAGCAGTTTGAATATATCAAAGCGGAATTAAAAGATATCTTTGCCATGGCAGATGTGGTGATCTCCCGTGCCGGAGCCAATGCCATCTGTGAGCTTCTGGCATTGAAAAAGCCCAACATTCTGATCCCCCTGCCTGCTGCCAGCAGCCGCGGAGACCAGTTGTTGAATGCTGCTTCCTTCGAAGCGCAGGGGTATTCCATTGTCCTGAACGAGGATGATATTACGACGAATCTTCTGGTAGATAAAGTACATGAACTGTACTTTAACCGCCAGAATTATGTAGACGCCATGAGCCGCAGCCATCAGATGGACGCTGTTAAGACCATCATGGAACTGATCAACGCCGCGGCAGATAAAAAGACAAATTAGAATCTTAACATTTCTAAATAAGATCACTCAACTGTGCAAATTGTTCCAGCGTCAGTGCCTCTCCTCGAACGGTAGGTGATAATCCCATCTGTTCGAGAGCTGCTGACGCTGATTCTTTTGTAATTCCGGGAAGTCCCGCATTGCCCAGTCCGTTCACGAGAGTCTTTCTCCGCTGGTTAAATGAAGCACGGATCAGGGAGAACATTTTCTTCTCATCCTTTACTTTCACGGGCGGCTCTTCATAACGGGTCAGACGGATCACCGCACTGCCGACATTGGGTCTCGGAATAAAGCAGTTGGGGGGAACGTTAGCCACGATCTCCGGCTTTGCATAATACTGCACTGCCAGGGATAATGCGCCGTAATCCTTCGTGCCAGGTCCTACCTGCATGCGATCTGCCACTTCCTTCTGTACCATGATCGTAATGCTTTTCAGCGGTACACGGCTCTCGAACAGTCCCATAATGATCGGTGTCGTGATGTAATAAGGCAGATTTGCCACGACTTTTATGGGGCGTCCACCGTTTTTCTCCTCCACCAGTCTGTTAATATCCACTTTCAGAATATCATCATTGATTACCGTTACATTATCATAATCCTGCAGAGTCTCCTCCAGAATCGGGATCAGCGCTTTGTCGATCTCCACCGCCACAACACTGCCCGCGCGCTCCGCCAGATACTGTGTCATGGTGCCGATGCCGGGTCCGATCTCCAGCACACAGTCCTCCTTTGTAATCTCCGCGGAAGATATGATCCTGTCTAAGACCGTCGTATCTATCAGGAAATTCTGTCCGAATTTTTTCTGAAAATTAAAATGGTATTTCTGAAGTACCGCAATGGTATTCTGGGGAATGCCCAAATAAGCCATGGTAAACCTCCTTAATTACTTATATTAATAAATTAATAGAATTTAAAGTACTCTAAAAAGTGAATGCAGTCATACAGCACCAGCACATCCATGCCCTGCTCCGGCTCGTACTGTTCCATGAGCTGGAACAGCTTCCCGTTAAAATACCGAAGATCCACCACATAGATCGTCTCATAGTGCGCCGTCAGCAGCGGGATCATGCTGTTCGCATAGGAATCCTTGATCACAAACAGTGTTTTCCCGGCATTATATCCCGTATGAATCTCTATAAATGCATGATTATCATTCAAGAAAAATCCGTACTGGTTCTTGGTCTCCAGGTACTCCGGCGCATACAGAGAGTCCGCCGTGTCCGCGAAATCATAGGTGACCGATACCGGTTTGTTCTCCGTCTCCGGAAAATATTGTATCGTATCTTTGGTCCAGTCCTGATTGATTCGGGATTGCAGAGTTCCTTCAAAATCCTCCGACACCGTCTTCAGGCCTGCCGTATTATACGGATAAGGGAATTTCCCCATGCTGTCTGCCCATGCCAGGAATCCGTAATAGGCTCCGAGGCTGGTCCAGTGATGATCCGTACGATAATAGATCGGCTCCTCGGCATGCCCCTGCAATGCGGAATACACATCGATATAGTGCTCCTCACCCACAGATTCCTTCACCTTTGCAAGCAGTCTCGTCTCATCATAATAGGGGGCAAAAGCCGGCAGCTTATCTGTCAGGATATTATCTGCCGTAGGTACCAGCATGACTTTGGCATTCCACCGGTTCACCAGTTTTTTCAGGGAAACGATACGGGAATCCTCCATCTGTTCCGTGTATTCCTCCGGAGCGTTTACCCCGATCAGGTAATGATCCGATCCCAGATACACCCCGTTGATCTCCTTTTTCCGGAACATAATGTCCGCGCGGGTCTTAATTCCCACCCATTTGTCCCGGCCTACGAACTGGTCGGACATGTACTCTTCATAAGCATCTCTATACTCTCCCGAGAGAAGACTTTCCCAGGAAAAAACAGGATGGGACGCCAGCACTCGGTTCTCCGATTCCGAATAGACTCTGTCGCTGTTGCACAGATCCGCCACTCCCAGGACGAAAAGTACCGCACACACCAGTCCCACCGTCAGGAGAGCATTTCTTTTTTCATCCACACGCTGTTCCTCCTTCCCGGTCAAAATCTAAAATACAAAAACGGATTATAAGACGCATCCACAATATAAGCAACTGAAAGTATCAATAAAGCCGCGGGAATCACCTTTTCTCCCAGGCGGTAAAGTGCCATGGCAGGTCCGGTCTTGCTGCTTTTCAGCGCATGCACCAGGCGGTTCCCCAGAGGCAGGCACGCGATCAGAGCGATCACCAGCAATACCAGATATTCGTTCCCCAAAAACAGTGCCTTGGAATTCACCAGTCCCACACCGTTTAATCCAAACATCGCCTGCAGATATGCCAGAATCTCTCCCGGCTTCTCCAGTGCGAAAAATACCCAGCTGATCAGAACCACCGCCAGCGTATAGACTCTGCCAAACGCCATCGGAGCATTTTTCAGGATCTCTCCCAAAAACAGTTTTTCCAGAATTAAAAACAGGGCAAACCAAAGTCCCCAAAGCAGGAAATTCCACCCGGCGCCGTGCCAGATTCCCGTCAAGGTCCATACGATCAGGATATTGAGGATCTGTCTGGGCAGCCCCTTGCGGTTGCCTCCCAGCGGAATATATACATATTCCTTGAACCAGGTGCTCAAGGAAATATGCCATCTGTGCCAGAAGTCCTTCACGGAAGCTGCAATATACGGATAATTAAAGTTCTCCGGGAAATGGAATCCCAGGATAGCTCCCAGTCCAATCGCCATATCCGAATATCCGGAAAAATCGAAATAGATCTGGAACGCAAAAGCAACAATTCCAAGCCATGCCATCAGGACACTCATCTCACTGTTTTCCAGCGCTGAGACCTGCTGCCACAAAAGTCCCAGGTTGTTGGCAAGCAGTACCTTTTTCGCAAGTCCCGTCACGAAACGTTTCACACCGTAACTGATCGTCTCCATATCCGCATGTCTGTCCTGCAGATAGTGTTCCACCTGATGATATTTTAAGATCGGTCCCGCGATCAGCTGCGGGAACATGGTCACATAGACACCGAACTGTAAAATATTACGCTGCGCTTTGGCATCTCCTCTGTATACATCGATCACGTAGGACATTGTCTGGAAGGTGTAAAAAGAGATACCGATGGGCAGCGGAAGTCCCAACAGCGGAATCGATGTTCCTAACACTGTATTGACCGTCTGCAGCAGGAAATCGGCATATTTAAAAAATCCCAGGATAAACAGGTTGATGACAATAGAACATAACAAAAAGATCCCGGAGTTCTTCTTCCCTCTATAGTCCTCTATCAGCCTTCCCCATACGAAATCCGAAATCGTGGAAAAAAGCATCAGAAAAATATAGACCGGCTCTCCCCAGGCATAAAAGACCAGGCTCCCCAGAAACAGAACCAGATTCTTCATGTTCCGGGGAACCAGGAAATAGCAGATCATAAAAATCGGTAAAAACCGAAAAAGAAACAACACACTGCTGAATACCATTCACTCTACTCCGCATTTACTCCAGAGTCTGTCTGATAGCCTCCAGGGCAAGTTCATTCTGCTCCTGACAGTAGGTGATCACAGCTTCGTCTCCCTGCTCTTCTACAGAGGAAGTGTCCGCACCTAACTGTACAAAGCATACATAATCCCCTATCCGCTCGATCTGGGATGCCTGAATCTTACCTAGATTCATAGGATACTGCATGGTATCGTTCACCAGATGATCGCGGTAGGCATTCAATGCATTTTCTACATCCTCTACCTTACCATCTTTTGCGTGAATAATCAATAAAGTATCTACATTGACACTGATCATGGGAGACTCTCCCAGGTAGGCATCATAGAGATCCGCACTGACGCCGTAAGTACCGTCCAGCATTTCCTCCGGGATCTCGGAATCCGGCCAGTAATTATCTCCCAGTGCATCTTCCACTGCCTTTTTGGCGTTCTTCAGTGCCTTATCGGCATCCGCTGCGCTGACCGGTGCCGGAGTGGCGGTCTCTTCCGTAGCTGCCACACTGCTCTCCTGTGTCGTGGATGCTGCTCCGTTATCCTGCTTGCCTCCGCAGGCAGTCACAGACAGTGCCAGTGCACTCATAAGTAACATACATGCTAATTTCTTCTTCATAATTCTCTCCTCATTTCTATGGGATACGCCCATACTTATTGTTGTAGTATCCCCCAGATGGGGCTTCCTATATACTATCAGACGACAAATACGTGGAAAAAGTTTCAATAACTGGATTTAACTAGATTTTTAACAGCCAAAACAGAAATGGCATCGTGGCTACGGACAGCACTGTCGTCAGCGCCACTCCCTTGGATGTCAGCCGGTAATCCCCGCCATACTGCTGTGCCAGCATAACCGTCATGCTGCCTACCGGTGTTGCCGTCATTACCAGACACACTCCGCGGAACATGGGATCCGTGATGAAGAATCCAAGCCCCCACAGCAGAAATGCCGGTACCAGCAATAATTTCAGTCCGGAGAAAATCAGCAGCCGTACATCCGTAAACAGGTCTTTTAACTTAATCTGCGCCAGGGAATCTCCGATGACCAGCATACTTAAAGGTCCCGTGATGGCGCCGATGCGGTTCGCCGTATCTTCAAATATCACCGGAACCGGAAGATTACTGATGTATAAAATCACCGCAATGATACAGGATACCACTCCCACATTCAGTAGCTGTCTCCAGTTCAGCTTCTCCCGCTCTCCATCGGTCTTCATCTTGCGAATGCCGTAGGTGTAAATCAATACACTGTATAATAAATTGAAAATCGCGGCATGGATCACCGCTTCACTGCCGTACATGGCATCCAGCAGAGGATAGCCCATGAATCCGATGTTCGAAAAAATCGTCATGACCTGATATGCGCCGTAATCCTCCCTGTCCGCCCGAAGCAGTCTCGGATTCATCTCTGCGATCACGAACATAATTGCAAAAAAGATCAGTGCCACCACTAGCGTAAGTAACAGCTTTTCCTTATTTTCCAGAGTCTCGGGATTCATTCCCGAGGCAATGATCAGCGCCGGATTTCCAATATTGATGACGATTCCGGAGATCATTTTCCCGGTGGTCTCTCCGAATACTTTTATTTTCCTGCAGATATACCCGATCAGCATGATCAGGAAAAATATCAGCATCTGTTGTAATAATAACATAGAAATCCTTCCTTTCCTACGAAATAACGCGTAAGTGGATACATCATAGCACAGATTTATAGCCAGCCGCAACTCACTTTTTGTCTTTTTTTCCGGCTTTTTGCTTTATTTTTGCCCTCTCAGCGCTTTCTTACTTTACAAAAGGATAAACCCTACGCTATACTTGCAAAGGACTATTGGCGTATATCCGCTGCAAATGCAGCAGAATGAGAGGAATTATGAGTATATTAAACGTAGAACACCTGACTCACGGTTTCGGTGACCGTGCTATTTTTAACGATGTATCTTTTCGTCTGTTGAAGGGCGAGCATATCGGTCTCATCGGTGCCAACGGAGAGGGCAAATCTACTTTTATGAATATCATCACCGGCAAACTCATGCCGGATGAGGGCAAAGTGGAATGGGCGAAAAATGTCCGCGTGGGCTATCTGGATCAGCATACCGTGCTGACTCCCGGCATGACCATCCGCCAGGTGCTGGCTTCGGCTTTTGACTTTTTATATGATATGGAAGCGCAGATGAACGAGATCTGCGACAAAATGGGGGATGCCACTCCCGAAGAGCTGGAACAGTACATGGAAGACCTGGGAACGATCCAGGATCTGTTAACCATGCATGATTTCTATATGATCGATGCAAAGGTGGAGGAAGTGGCAAGAGCTTTAGGCCTGATGGAGATTGGTCTGGACCGTGATGTGACGGAGTTGTCAGGTGGTCAGCGTACCAAGGTTCTGTTGGGAAAGCTTCTGTTGGAGAAGCCTGACATCCTGCTCTTAGACGAGCCCACCAACTATCTGGATGCGGAACATATCGAGTGGCTGAAGCGTTATCTGAACGAATACGAGAATGCTTTCATTCTGATCAGCCATGACATTCCTTTCCTGAACAGTGTAATTAATCTGATCTATCATATGGACAATCAGGAACTGACCCGTTACGTAGGCGATTATGACAAGTTCCAGGAAGTCTATGCCATGAAAAAATCCCAGCTGGAGGCTGCTTACAACCGTCAGCAGAAGGAAATCGCCGATCTGAAGGATTTCGTGGCGAGAAATAAAGCCCGCGTCTCCACCCGTAACATGGCAATGTCCCGTCAGAAGAAGCTGGATAAAATGGATGTGATCGAGCTGGCTGCGGAGAAGCCGAAGCCGGAATTCTCTTTTAAAGAGGGACGTACCACCGGACGAATCATCTTCGAGACCAGGGATCTGGTCATCGGTTACGACGAGCCGCTGTCCAAGCCCCTGAACCTGTCCATGGAGCGTGGCGAGAAAGTAGCTCTGATCGGTGCCAACGGTATCGGTAAGACCACACTGTTAAAAAGTATTCTGGGATTGATCCCGCCGCTGTCCGGTGAAGTGGAGCAGGGCGATTACCTGGAGATCGGGTATTTTGAGCAGGAAATGTCCGGTTCCGGAGATAACAGCTGTATCGAAGAAATCTGGCAGGAGTTCCCCTCCTTTACCCAGTATGAAGTGCGTTCCGCTCTGGCGAGATGTGGTCTCACCACAAAGCATATCGAGAGCCGCGTGAAGGTATTAAGCGGTGGTGAACAGGCGAAGGTGCGCCTCTGCAAGCTGATGAACCGTGCCACCAATGTGCTCCTGTTGGACGAGCCGACGAACCACCTGGATGTAGATGCCAAGGATGAGCTGAAGCGCGCCCTGAAGGAATACAAGGGCAGCATCCTCATGGTCTGCCATGAACCGGAATTCTACGACGGACTTGCCACCCAGGTATGGGATCTCTCCCAGTGGACCACGAAGATATAATTTTCCACTACAGGCTCTTCAAAATACCACAAATGCCATTGAATCGCTGAATTCGTGCTATCGCAGACTAAACAAACAGAGAAGTGTATTTCCGAGCTCACAGGCGCTGATGAAAGCCGGAATATCAAGAGTAAATATACGCCCAGAATTATCTTCGTAGGGTAAATTTATAGAGGTTATGTTCTTGATACAAAAGTAACGATTTTACACAAAATTTGCTTTTTTATTACGTGTCACTGATAGTATGCAGTTTTTGGAAATGTTAAAATATCTCCTGTATTAAGTATATGCACAGGATTGTGCGGAAAGAGGAGAAAATGAGAAAAAA
>CAVGMD010000073.1:0-13801 GCA_963630275.1 Bacteroidaceae bacterium
ATTCGGAATGGGGCTACACCAGCAACATAACATCTCCGCGAAGCTAACAGTCCAATACACATAAAAAAGCGAACTAAAGTATTTGTTCTTTCCTTATCTTTAGAAATGTACACTGATGTAGTCCCCCCTGTCTACAATATATCCTTCTTGTGGATAGTGAGGCAGATCCACGGACTGTGCTTCCGCCTCCGCATACAGGCTGCCGTCTAATAACGGAACGATCGTATGTCCGTGCATGGCAAAAAACTTCACCAGCTCCGCATCGTTGTCAAAAGCATACCTTCCCCATTCGATGACGGACAGCGCCGGAGTCTGTGCCACCCATACGCCCTTGGAGCCGCGGTTGTATTTGTCTAACAGATCCGGATCGATCCGGTCCGTGATCCGTTTCATCTTCCAATAAGTCTCTGTTCCGTATCCCACATAAGCGTCCTGAATAATGCTGTAGGGAATCTCATAATTTCCCGTGAATACCACCGGCTTGGAAGTGTCAAAATCCCGTTCCAGATCCAGGGCAATCTGGTCCACGGTCTTCACCGCAGCCTCGTATTTCTGCCTGTCAATATAGAACCATTTCGTCATGTCCATGCACTGGTTCCAGGTAATTACCACAAGCACTGCCACAGCGATGCCACGCGCCCCCAGACAGATTTTACGATGCATGCCCCGTCCGATCTGTCCCGTAAGGCTCCAGATGCCATAGGCAAATAACAGTGCTCCATAGCCGCAGAAAATGGGCAAAAACTGTGCCGAACGGTACAGAGTTGCTTTTCCCTCGATAAATAATAAAGAAAACGCTGCCAGATACGCTGCCGGCAGAAGTATCAGTGCCCACAGATCCCTGCCGCGCACCGTGCGAACCAGCGCCACTACGGTAATGATGACCGCAGCCAGGACAAAAATGCGGATCGGCAGATACGCATAGGCAAACACGCCATATAATACAAAGGTTCTCTTCAGGATCATTGCCAGCTCGCTGAAGGCTCCTGGCTGGAACATCCAGCCTAACATCTCCGTCACGGAACGCTGCACCGCTTCTCCCTGTAAATATTCCAGATGAAAAGCTTTTGTCAGGACGACGATCATCAGGCTTCTGAGGATCACTGCCACCAGTGCCGTCATCGCCCCTCCCACCAGTGTGGGGAAGACTCCTCTCGTTCCGGTCGGGTCTTTGCGCTCCGTTCCCAGACCGATTCTCTCTGTCAGTAACAATAACATCAAACCGGCAAGCCACAAAATCATAAAAGATTCATAGCATCCCATGGCGATCCATAAAAATACTGCGGCAAGCGCCATAGCCCCCATATGGAGCTGCTGCCATCTGCTTTTTCCCACGCGACCAGCCTGCCATTCCCGCACACAGCACAGGCTGAGTCCGCAGCACAGATAGCCGATGGCAATGCCGTTATGCAGAAAATACGTAAATACTTCACTGATCAGCGGACTGGAAATAAATACCGCTCCGAAAAACGCATAGCCCACCATCGGGATCTTCTCACCCATCACCGAATAGAACAGTACGCTCCAGACGATTGCCGCCAGTACCATCAGACATACCGCTATAAAATCCGTCACAAAGGGAACAAACTCCGCCAGGGAAATCACCTTGTTCAGGAGAAACAGTACCCATCGCCCCACAATGGCGATTAATCCCTCTTCAAAATAGTAAAGTGAGGGAGTATCATCAATACCTATGGTGACATTGGTCACTTTATAGCCGTAAGCGCATACCGCTGTAAGCAGCAGTATTCCCATAAACCATCGATTCTCCCAAAATTTACGAAAAAATCTGCTCCAGTCTGCTACTGTTTTTTTATGTTCTCTGTATTTCTCCATGGCTCTTCTTCCTGCCCCTGCTCCTGATTTTATTGCCACTATTCCACTGTTTTCGGCTCCAAGCGATATATTACAAAATCATAATACATGTAATGGAATTCCAATTCCACTTCATAATTGTATCCATCTTTCATCGAATCCGGTTCGCCACCTTTGAAGCAGATATACCAGAGATTCTCATAGGAATCCAGCTGGCTGTACTCCATCAGGGCTTCCGTGTTGACAAACGGAAGACTGTATAATTTATATCCCACCAGATAATAATGCAGATCCGGATGATAGACATTCAGGAAAATCGTATGGGTGTAGGGTCCGATGATTGCATCATTTTCCGTGACTTCGGTCTCTATAAAATTCTCATAAGTCTTAAGTCCCTGATCATATTCCAGACGAATCTCGGAAACATACTGTAATACAAAGCACAGACTGGCTGTTCCCACTATTCCTGCAATCCACCATTTTCTGCTCTTCTTCCCGGTGTTCTCAACAATCTGTGCCATTCCTACCGCATACCACAGCATGACAAATCCCATGCCCGGGAAAGCATAACGCCCCATGAAACAATTATTGACCGTCGCGGAGATCACGCCTCCCACGATTCCGGTCAGTGCAAAAGCCGCGGCACCGATAGCAGGAGCGGCATTCCCGTGTTGTCTCACCCAGTCCACCGCACCATAGCTTAGTACCAGACACAATGCAATTCCAAGAAGAACCACAATACCGATGGGTGTCTCCACTGCCGAAAACCATTCCTTGCAATAATCCATCACTGAATTCAGGGTAGCCAGTTCTGCGGTGGAACCGTCATCATAACGCATCCGCAGTACAAACTGTCTACACGTCACTGCAAGCCAGGGGGAGAACACGATTGCCACTGTAAATCCGGAGATAAAAAATCCCTTGATCAGCTCTTTTTTACGGCAGATCAGGATCACAGCCAGGAACAGCATATAGAATAAAAAGGTCTGAATCAGTGCAAACGTGTGACAATACACTGTGCAAATGCTCGCCAGACAGAACACGATCCACTTTTTTCGGGTAGCTTCCCGGAAAATATCATATGCGGAAAGTCCGGTCAGCGTCAGGAAAAATAATGCCACAGTATACATCCGTACATTGCCCGCCTGCACGCTGAAAATCGGCATCAGCAGGGAAAATGTCATAAAATATACGGATGTTTTCCGGTCAAACAGCTTTGCCACATAATATTTGCCCAGCAGCATATAGCCCAGCATAAATATGACGGACATCAGCTTCAATGCCCAGAAATGTGTGCCTCCGCCGCACAGATGATAGAACAGTTTTAACAATACATAATAAAACGGGGAATGGTCATCCGTCGCCGTGATATAGATCAGCCGTTTCCAGGGAAGCGATACCATGGATGCCGAATACGCCTCATCATACCAGAGGTTATTGGTAATGCAGAAGGCACCCCAGATCACCAGTGCCGCTAACGGCAGTCCGTGCCACAGCAGCGTCCAAAGGTTCGTATGTATGAAATTGCGTGCTTTCCTGCTACGTGTCTCCATGCCGTCTTAATGCCTTTCTTCTCTACTTTGCTACTTTGATGCCTACGGATTATTCCGTGCTGCGTACTCTCACAATCAGCGTCATTAATATCTGCAATACAGAACCATGTCCGCATCTCTGCCGATCTCTTCATAGCCCTCGGCACTGCACATTTCGTCGATCTCGCCGCCGCTTACGGTGGCAATATATTTACTCTGAAGTTCTGTCAGATGCTCCAGAATATACTCTCTCTCACAACAGCTGATACCGAAGCCCTTCGGCGCACTGTACAGTAACTGCCATTTCAGATTCTGATTGCCCTCCGGGGTCTCATCTCCGAAGGTCCAGATGATCACATTGTCGTAATTCGGTACATTTTCGGTCGCAAGCGTCAGATTTTCCGCGAAGATCTGCTGCCAGTAGTCCACCTGCTCCTGTCGGTCCTGCGTCACATAGGGAACCTGATAGTCATAAGGCTCCACCGCCTTATAGCTGTACAGATACAGGAATGCCGCTCCCAGAAGTACCGCTTTCTTATAATATCTGGTCTGCAGCATGCTTACGATAAAAATTCCCGCTGCAATGAAAGTCAGGAAGTGCTTGCTGCCTTCCACCATTTTATACATCAGCAGATGGGCAAACAGCATGGCGATCAGACTTAAGGCGAAATGTACCTCTATGATCAGCTGATTTTTCAGAATTTTCTTTTCATCTGCCGGCTCCATTACGATCCGTGCTGCCCGCTTGGCCCGGCGCAATTTTCGAATATCCAGAATACTCTGTACCAACAGAATCGCTAAAAGTAACAGATACCCGTCAAAAAAGACTCCGGAAGCCAGCCCGGTCTTCACACCGGCAACACAGTGTCTGTAGAACTCCAGCCCCTTCCAGTGCAGGGTTCCGAAGAAATTCCTGAATCCCGCGCCAATTCCATCGGTGAAAAAGGTGGTGATCCAGTCCGTGTAAAACAGCGGGGTAAAATATTCCGCTCCCAGAAAATGTTTAATCAGCGCATAAGTAATTCCCGTCACTGCCACGACGACAAATGACCCGATCCAGCCGGCGCATTTATTCCTACGAATCCAGAAAAAGCATGCCAGCATCAGGAATAACAGCATGTACGGCCGCATCAGCGTTAACAGTACAGAGATAACAAACATGGCAATCAGCTTGCCCTTTGTCTCCCTGTTCAGATACGAAATTGCCAGTCCGTAGAACAGGATCAGCATACTGAAGCAGATGACCTCCGGCATACCGGACAGCATATATCTGGTAAACAATGTGTACAGACTGAACAGAACTGTCAAGATCCCCAACTGCTTCCAGGTGGGTTTCACCAGCCATACAAATACAAACATCGTGATAGTCAGCAGGACAATATTGCAGATCACCGGGGACATCAGATTCCATCCGAAGAGCAGTCCCCACAGAATCCAGGGGAATACCAGTACCGGACTCCACGCCGCAAAAGACAGCTGCAGGGCATGGCTTTCGTTAAATCCGAAAAAGCCTCTCGGGAATCCGTAATTTACAATGCCTTCCACCTGTTTAAAATAAAACAGTTCATCGTTCCATTCCGAGGACGGCAGATATACCTGTCCGATGCTTCTGCCCTCCGCCGCTGTCCGTACCAGACAGCACACCACGGGAAGCAGCGCCATCAGCACCGCTTTCAGCAGGGTCATATATCTAAATTGCGTCTTTTTCATCATTTATTATCCTCATTCTCCAGATGGATCTTCTCACGGATCACATACTGGGGAGAATTATTCATACTGATATAGATACGTCCCACATATTCCCCTATCAGTCCCAGCATGATCATGATCATACCGCCGAAAAATACCAGTGCTGCCATCAGCGCGCTGAATCCCATAGGCACATTGGGATTCACCAGCCGCTTGATGATCGTATAGATCCCGTAGAGGAATCCAAGCCCGGCGCAGCCCACACCGAGAGAAGTGGCGATTCGTAAGGGTTTCACGGAAAATGCCGTAAATCCGTTGAACCACAGCCCTAGCAGCTTCTTCAGCGTATAACCGGAATTACCCTCTTCCCGCTCTCTGTGGCATACCGGCACATTGGTAATATTTTTAGTTGCACGAAGCACCAGTCCGATGACATAGGGGTAGGAATTCTCATAGCGGATCATATCCTCCACCACGAACCGCTTCACCGCAAAATAGCTGGAAATATACAGATCTGCCGGTTTGTTCAACATCATCCGGGTCATCAGCTCATTTACTTTGCTGCCCAGATTCCGGAACGCGGAGTGCTGCTTATGCTCATAGCTGGCATACACTGCGTCATACCCTTCGTCCAGTTTGCTCAGGAGCTTATCCACTTCATCTGCCGGGGTCTGTCCGTCGTCGTCCAGGCATACCACATAATCACCGTCAGAATGTCGCAACCCTGCCATCAATGCCGCATGCTGTCCGAAATTCCTGGCAAATCCGATGCCCTTGATATTATCGTATTTCTCACACAGTTCCCTGATCGTCCCCATGGTGTTGTCCGGCGACGCATCATTGATCAGAAAAATATCATAGGTATACTGCGTCAGTTTCTGCATTGTCTCCCGGATCTCCTTAACCACATGGGGCAGTGTATGCTCCGAGCGGTAGCAGGGGATCACAAAACTTACTTTTTTTATTCTGTCCATTCTGTTGCTTGCTCCTTCTTAATCTGCCGGATTCACGGCTGCCATCCAGACAATATTCCGGTACGCACCGTCAATACACACATCGTCTCTTAACAGTCCTTCTCTGACAAATCCTGCCTTTTCATAGCTGCGGATCGCCTGCATGTTATCCGACAATGCCCGCAGGTAGACTCTGTGCAGCTTCTCCGTCTCAAAACAGTATCGTAACATCAGTTTCGCCGTCGCCGTGCCGATACCACGTCCTCTGGCAGACGCTTCTCCGATGAAAATCCCGTATTCCGCCTTGTTATGATGTCTGTCGATATCCCGGATATAGACGGATCCCAACGGCTTGTCTCCTTCCAGATCACAGATGATCATCTGCACCACATCCCCGGTCTCCACATGGGTCCGGATCCAGTTCTCATGAGACTGCCTGGTAAAAAGTGCCTGATAGATAAAATTTTTACGCACCGCATCGCTGTTACGCCATGCTACGATCCTGTCCGTGTCCTCATAGGTCATGAGCCGCAGATAAATTCCGGCTTCCGTATCCCGGTACTTTTCAGAGATTGCTTCCGGTGTTTTATTTCCCGATGTATTATTTTCTGATGTTACTGTCTGCAATTGTTCTCTCCTTACTGTCTGTAGGCATTGCACAGGTCAATGACTCTCTGTATTTCCTCTTCCCGCATCTCAGGGAACAGAGGAAGCGTCACGCAGTGACCTGCCAGGTATTCCGCATTGGGGCAGTCTCCGGGATGATATCCCAGGTTCGCATATGCCTTCTGCAAATGGCAGGGCACCGGATAGTGCATGTTGCACTCCACATCATGATCTGCCATATAGCGGATAAAGTCCTCATGATCTGGAACCGTAATGACAAACAGATGGAACACCGGCGTGGTATTCTCCGGATGATGCTGCATGGTAATCAGAGGATTCGTGATCTCCCGGATATAGCGATGTCCGATCTCCTGACGTCTCTTCGTCCACTCCGGCAGATATTTTAAGCTGACACTCAGCACTGCACCCTGCAGTCCCTCCAGTCTGTAATTATATCCGATCTCATCATGATAGTAACGCACATCACAGCCCTGGTTTTTCAGGCGGTCGATATGCTTATAATATTCTTCTTTCTCGCAGGTCACGCTGCCGCCTTCGCCGAATGCGTAGAGGTTTTTCCCGGGATAAAAGCTGAAGCACGCCAGATCTCCCAGGGTTCCCACATTTCTGCCCTCGAACTGTGCACCGTGAGCCTGGGCGCAGTCTTCCACCACGAACAGTCCGTGACGGTCGGCAATCTCCCGGACACCTGCGTAATCAAAAGGCTGTCCATAGAGATGTACCCCGATAATTCCCTTCGTCTTCTCTGTGATCTTCGCTTCCAGAACAGAAGGATCGATCTCCCAGGTATCCGGTGTACAGTCCGCAAAGACCGGTGTAGCCCCGGTGTAGCTGACGCCCCATGCCGTAGCAATGTAGGTATTGGCGGGTACGATGACCTCATCTCCCGGTCCCACGCCCAGGGCTAACATTGCCAGATGCAATGCAGAAGTGCCGTTGTTCACGCCACTGGTGTACTTACTTCCCACATACGCTGCGAACTCCTTATCAAAAGTGTCCGCATATTTTCCTCCGGAAAATGCGGTTTCTCTACATACCTTTTCAATTGCCTCTCTGTAGGCATCCGCATGTGCCTCCACATCTCTCGTCAGATCGATTCTCTTAATATGTGCCATTCTGTCGTCCTTCTTTCACTTATATGTGCTTTTTGATATAAAACTCGTTGAATAACCTTGCAATCTGTACCAGATAGTTGCAGATCGTCTTAAATACTTTCACCGTAGTGTTATAGTCTTCCTGCCACTCCACGGGATAATCCAGGATCTTCACGCCTCTCTTCTCCGCCCGGAGCAGGAATTCGATCATGTAGAACCACCCGTTATCCTGACTACAGCCTTCGATCAGAGCTATTGCTGTCTCCCGGCGTACGAAGGTAAAGCCGCAGATGGCATCCGTGGATTTCATCCGCAGGAATAATTTTAATAAAATCAGCAGTCCCTGTGAAGTGATCTTGCGATACCATTTTCTGCCCTTCGTATCGGACTCTCTGGCAAAACGGCTGCCGTTAATATACTGAATCTCACTCTGTGTCTCGAAGAGGTGAATGGCTTCTCCCAAGTGTTTAATGTTGGTAGACAGGTCAATATCCATGTAGCCCACCACATCGCCATGGCTCAATTCCACACCTCTGCGGAATGCGGCACCCACACCCCGGACATTAATTCTCTCATATCGCACTTTATCATATTTTTGACACAGCGCTTTTGCAATCTGCGGGGTCTCATCCTCGGATCCGTTATCCACGATGATGATCTCATAATCTTCAAAAGCAATCTTACGCAGATATTCCACCGTGCGGGTCACACCACTCTCTAAGCGCAATCGCTCATTTAATACCGGAAAAATAATCGTAAACATCATTTTGTCAGTTTTTCCACTCCTTCTATTACATAACGCTGTCTCTTAAAGCTCATGTTCAGGATCACAGACAGATATTTGAAGATCAGTGTCAGCATCACCGACATCATGAAAAAGCCAAAGGAAATCAGCGTCATCAGACTCATCCAGCCTTCTACGGGGCGTACCGTGCTGAAAATAGAATACACAATCCAGCCGAACATGATCACCATTACCGAGAACAGGATCACGCTCACTAACATGGAGAACTTCTCCAGTACGTTGGTAAAAATAATCAGTGTATCCAGTGCCAGGCTGCTGCGGGTACTGCGTTCCTCCCGGTTCCTGCTGCCGCTTGCCAGACTTTTATTATCATAGACCAGCGTGTCCGCTTTCAGTCCGCAGTTCATGTACATTGCCTTACGGTAAGGGATATAGGCATTCATCTGGTTCACACGGTTCACCGCCCGGCGGGAGATGATGCGGAACCGCTCCTGGCGAAGCCTGTGGGTATTACGGCTTCCCAGATTGTATACCGCATAGAACAGCCGGGAGGTAAGCGCAACATCGTGCTTCGGTGCCGCTGCCACCACATCATAGCCCTCCAGAGCTCCGCGATATACTTCCATGATCAAGGACGGTTCAAAATCCGGCAGGCATTTATCGAACTCAAACAGGAAATCTCCCACCGCCAGGTCTCTTCCGGCATTCATCGCCATCTCCACGCCCTGATAAAAGCTTAAATTGATCATGCTGACCACATGGCGGGTGCCGCTCTCTTCCAGGAACTTATGGATCTCTTCTACGGTATTGTCCATGCAGCAGTCGTTGACACAGACAATTTCGTATTTTTCAAAATTTTCTTCCATGGTACCACAGACCGTTTTCAGGAAATCCCGGATGCTTGCACCGTCATTGTGCAGATAGAGCACACAGGACACGAAATTTTTTTCTTTATTCAGAATTGCTTGCTTTTGCATTACTTTCTTCTCCATAGTCTTTCTCTATGTCTTACTCCAAAAACGGATCCAGATCATATACCGTATTGATCTTACCCGACAATACACTGATAAATGTGGGTTCTGTGGAAATCGCCCGGATCACGGTAGGTCTCGAATCGTCGATCTCCGAAGCCTTCAGGATCGGCTTCATGGAAAACAGGGATTTCTCATAGCTGAAACCATACTCTTCCCGCAGATATTTTCTCGCCAGCGTGGACATATATTCCCAGGCGCTCTCCGGTCTGCCCGGACAATCGTTGCAGTTGCCCAGCCACCCGTTCCGGCAGATATTCCCGTCCTGTCCCACGCAGGGGAACTGCGGTGTGGCATCGTAGCTGGTCTTATGAGGTGTAAAGGTCACCGAAGTCAGGGAATGGTATCCCGTCTTGCCAAAGGGCATGATGGAGAAAAAGGGACCGTCCATCACGGTAAATCCGATATCATGAATTTTCTCACTTGCCTTGCAGAGAATGATCTCACACAGTTCGTACTTCAGTCCGAAGGGTTCCGTCGCTACACCTTCCACCTTTTCCAGCACCTGATTCACGGAAGCATAGGTGGCATTCAGTACAAAGGGCGCCCGGTAGACCTCCTGCTGCCCCTCGTGCAGTGCGGTCACCTCATAACAGTCAGACTGTTTTACAATCCGGGTAATCTCCCTATCAAAATGCAATTTTACACCGGGATATTTGGCAATCTCTTCCAGAAAATAATCCCGCAGGATATGGGCATCGTAAGTGTATTCTTCCGTTAAAAAAGCACCGTCACACAATCCCGGATTAAAATATTCCTCCACAGGAAGTGCCTTGCAGGGGATTCCGCCGTCCTTGCAGAATTTCAAAAATTCCGCCGCATCCGTCCAGGAAAAATGAGCGGAAGTAGCGTAGATCTGTTCAAACGACGTATGAATGCAGAAGGAATAATCCTCCACAAAACGCTTGAAATATCCCGCCGATTTCAGGGCAGTAGACAGGGAACGGGGATAATGGTATCCCATGTGAACTCTCGCCTGATTGATATATGTGGCTCTGGTAAAAGGTGCCTGCTCGATCTCCAGCACTTCTACCTGCTGCCCTCTTTTTGCACAATACAGCGCGGCATACAGTCCATACAGCCCCGCGCCTATGATCAGCTTGTCCATTCTCAGTTATCCTATATCGTCCTTGTTTTCTTAATCTATGTTTTATCTACGCTTTTTCTATGCGTTCCGCCGCAGATTGCGCTGTTACACTGTTCGCTGTCTTCCAAAACAACGCAATCAGATACGGCAGCGCCAGCATCACCGGGTAGACATAACGCATCTGCACCGTGGGTCCCAACAGCATCGTGCCATAATAAGCGCCTACAATAATAATCGGCAGGCAGAAGCGCTTCCTGTCTGTAATGAACAGTACTGCTGCCAGTCCCAGATACAGCCACAGATAGCTTCCCGGCACGAAAATGTATTTCAGTACAGGGATCCGCAGATACCCGTTATTCTCTGCCCAGCTCTCCAGCCGTTCATACAGCCACGGGAATTTACTGTCCTTATAGATGCCTCTTCCGTTTAACACGCCTTCATCCCAGCGGGTCTGCACATAGCCCAGTCCTTCTTCCTCTCCCGTCTGGTTCACCGTGGCATGAGTCGTATCGAACGGAGACAGGAAACCGGCATCCACTGCCAGTCCCGCATTGATCATATCCCCCGGATAAGACGCTAACAGATGCAGGTATGTCCGAAGGAACTCACCGGAGCGATATCTCACCACATAAGTATTGGTATGGCGCTTTACCGGATCCGCGATTCCGGGATCGTAATCCCGATAAGCCTCGTCCAGAATAAAATCATTGATCAGTGCCTTATCCTGCTCTATCATGGTGCCGTCATCCTCCGGGAGGACTCCCACCCCGCCGTGATAGATCATACACCGGGACAGCTGCTGGATCGGCATGCTTAACATTTCCCGTTTGTCCCCCTGCTCCGCATGGGTAGCGGTAAATACCGCAGACAGCACAAAAAGCCCTACGCCGAAAGCCACCGTGCTAACCACAAACAGCCTTCCCCAGAGCTTCCTCGCTTTTTTTCCAAAACAGAACATCAGGAATAAAAAAGCCAACAATAGGATCATAGCATATTTTCCGTTATTCCGAAACAGAATCATTCCTACGGTTCCGATTCCGAACAACAGATCCCGGATCCCGGGACGAATACTCCTGCGATCCTCCAGGAGAAGATCCGTCAGGCTCACCAACTGTAATAATAAAAACGCGCTGAACACGGTGTCCTTGGTCATGCTGACACTCATGTACCAGTGGAACGGGAAAAACATTCCAAGCAGCAGTACGATCATCTGCGCAGCCGCAGGGGCTTTTCTTCTGTGCAATACCCACATGCCATATGCCATACTGCCCGCTAGCAATACCATCTGACCTGCCGTATAGAACGCCATGCCCGCATTCACACTGCCGAAGATGTGGGAACCCAGCCATAACATTCCCTGTAAAAACAGTGTATGCACGATGGGATGATGATCAAAATAGTAATGCTCCATGATCTGACCGGTCTGCACCGGCGCATCATAGGCACAGATCCCCGGATAATATGCCAGATATACCGGAAGCCACGCAAGTAAAAGTAACAACAGACTTCCCAGAAGTACCTGTCCGCCGGAGCGGTTCTGTATCCATGCGGCAAATCTGCCACAGCGTATTGTCTTCTGACGGTTGTCAGCGCCATCCATGTTATCTTTTCCCGGTGTCTGACCATTCTGCCTTGCGGCAGTATTCTCTGCTATATGGCAGACCACCCAGATCCCCGCCATTCCCAGCAGACATCCCAGGATCACCGACCACGCCAAAGTACTTCCCACATATCCGGCGGTCCACAGGATATTCCCGGCAGCTGCCAGATCTTTTTCTGTTTTTACAAAAAATACAAACAGACATCCCAGAACGCAAAGCAACAGATACCCTTTACGTCTGGGAAGTATTCTCGTCTCCTGCATATTACAATCCTTTACGTTCCTGATGTTCCCCATATACACGGTTCAGACGGTACTCGAAATCCTTCCGGTCCTTGGCTGCCATAACCTCCAACATCATACCGGAGAAAAATGACTGGATCCCCGCTAACAGAATGAATCCGCAGGCAATCAGCGTCGGGAATCTGGGCACCAGCCCGGTGCTTAAATATTCCAGGAATACCGGAACAAACAGGATCACCGAGATCACCGCCAGCAATAGTGCCAACATCCCGAAGAAATGCATGGGTTTATAGTTTTTATACAGCTGCAGCATTTTGCGGATGACGCGGAAACCGTCGCTGTAGGTGTTCAGCTTGGATTCACTGCCCTCCGGACGATCGCGGTATTCCACCACCACGTTCTCCACCTGCATGTTATAATTCACTGCATGAATGGTCATCTCCGTCTCGATCTCAAATCCTTTGGAGAATACCGGAAAAGTCTTCACAAATTCATAGCTGAATGCCCGGTAACCGGTCATGATATCCTTGATATTGGCATGGAACAGACTGTTGATTCCCGCACGCATCAGGCTGTTGCCGAAGTTATGGAACGGACGCTTATTCTCCGTAAAATAAGTGGAGGATAACCGGTCGCCCACTACCATATCCGCCTGGTGCTTCAGTACCCGGTCCACCATCTCCGCAGCACAGTCTAAGGGATACGTATCGTCGCCGTCGATCATCAGATAGCATTCCGCATCGATCTCCCGGAACATTCTGCGGATCACATTGCCCTTACCCTGGGCATATTCATAGCGCACGATTGCCCCCGCCTGCGTTGCCAGTTCTACGGTACGGTCTGTGGAATTATTGTCATATACATATGTCACCGCTTCCGGCAGGAACTTCTTCACATCGGATACTACCTTGGCAATGGTCTTCTCTTCATTGTAGCAGGGAATCAGTACTGCAATCTTATCCATTTTCTATTCCTCTTATCTCTTTGTGTTAAAAGTGCTTATACAAAGTTTATTGTACCACGCTTATTCATTTACAGCCACTATTTTTGCTTTTTTCTTGGGTATAAAAAAAACTTATGCTATAATTATATCTGTTAAGAGCACTTCTGACCGCATATTTGCGCTATTATTACTTTTTTCAGAAAGGATATTTTTCATGGAAAAGTTATATAAAATATCTCTTCACGCAGTGAAAATCCTGACACTGCTTCTCGCCGTGCTGCTGTTTGCGGGCAGTTTTCTCACCACCTGCTACGCCGATAATATGGAGACACAACAGGTGCTGTTCCGCCTGGACAATCCGCTGTGGAATCTGCTGGAACTGGCAGGATTTGGTCTCTTATTTGGGGGCTGTCTGTATTTCTATGATAAGTTTGGGAGGAAA
>CAVGMD010000074.1:0-13779 GCA_963630275.1 Bacteroidaceae bacterium
ATGCGGAAGGATATTATATCTCCGAGCAGGCACTTGCGGACAGTGAGGACGGAAATGTATCGGTGCTGGGCGAAGATGCCCACGGCTGGACAGAAGTCTATTTTGATGGTATCGGGTGGCTTCCGGTGGATGTGACACCGGGATACTATTACGATGCGGTGAAATTGCAGCAGCCTGTTTTTCCGTTGGAAACTGTGTTACGGCATTTCCGGGTATGAATTTGACAAGTGTCGCAAAAAACCTCGGAAAAATAAATGAAAATAGGCATAAAAATACAAGATCCGGGCATTCTGTTACCAGGATAATAAATGAGGATCAATCAGGAGGAACAGAATGGAAACACCGCATATGTCGAAAGATCCGGTACAGCCGGATGCACAAGAGAAGCAGGAGTATGAGCAGTATGTCAAATCCGTCACTCCCACACATAATCTGTGGGCACAGATGGGAAAAGCTTTCCTGACCGGAGGCATTATCTGCTGCATCGGGCAGGGAATCCTGAATTATACCGGAAATGTGCTGGGGATGGATCCGCAGACCTCGGGAAGTTGGTGCTCCCTGATTCTGGTGTTTGTATCTGTGGTGCTTACGGCATTTCACATCTATCCCCAAATTGCCAAATGGGGAGGCGCCGGAGCTCTGGTACCCATCACCGGATTCGCCAATTCCGTGACGGCGCCCGCTGTGGAATACCAGAAGGAAGGACAGGTATTCGGTATCGGCTGCAAGATATTCACCATCGCTGGACCGGTGATATTGTACGGAATCTTTTCCAGCTGGGTGTTGGGGCTGATTTTGTGGGTACTGCAGATGTTCGGAATCAGTGTTGGGTGAAATATAGAAAGATGTAGAAGTAGTCATTTTCGTGTGAAAATGGCTGCTTTTTTATAATCTAACATTTTATTTACAATATAACATTGCAATGTTATATTTAAAAATAGCGATTATCAGTAAGTCAATATTTCTATAATGAAAGAATATAAATACATTGTTCATAAGGAGAAGTTACCATGCAGATAGGAAAAGAGATGGCGATCCCGTCTATTCTGAAAATCGGAAACGGGGCATTAGGCAAAATCGGCGGTTATTTGAAGGCGGAGAGTCTGGATCAGGTCGTGTTGTTTTTCGGCAACGGACTGATTGACATGTTCGGGGAACTGGTGATGAATTCCCTAAAGGAAGCAGATGTGAATGTCTTAGAATATAATGAACTGGATACGGTGGATATTGACGACATCATTACGCTGGCGTTTGCTATTCCCAACAAGGCGAAGGCTGTGATCTCCATCGGCGGCGGGAAGGTCATTGATGCCGGGAAATATGCGGCGTTCCTGCGGAACCTCCCGTTCATCAGTGTGCCGACGTCCAGCTCCAGTGATGGATTTTCCAGTGCCAGTGCATCCCTTCTGGTGCAGGGGAAGAGAACCAGCGTTCCTGCCAGACTGGCTTACGGCATTATCGTGGACACCCAGGTGATCCGCACCGCTCCGGAGAAGTTCATCTACTCCGGCATCGGCGATATGATCTCTAAGATCACGGCGCTCTACGACTGGATCTTCGAGGAGAAGGCAGGCTGCGGCGAAGTGAATGATTTCGCGGTCATGATTGCGAAGAAGGCAGTGAACAGCTTCGTCCGTACTCCTTACGAGAGCATCAAGGATGAATTGTTCTTAAAAGAACTGTTGGATTCCCTGGCTATGAGCGGTATCGCCAATGAGATCGCCGGCAGCAGCGCTCCCACCAGCGGCAGTGAGCATCTGATCTCCCATGCACTGGATAAGATTCTGGAAGTACCGCAGTTACATGGCATTCAGGTAGGAATTGCCACCTACATTATGGCGAAGGTGCAGGATCACCGCTACGTCCGCGTCAGCACGGTGCTTCAGGATACCGGATTCTGGGATTATGTGGCAACCTTACATATGAAGAAGTCCGATTTCCTCAAAGCCATCGACATGGCACCGTCCATCAAGCCCCACCGCCACACCTATCTTCATGAGGAAAAATACCGCGAAGCCGCAAAACAGCTGGTGCTGGAGGATGAAGTCTTAAAGCGGGTACTGGAGGACTGACGGAGTTTATAAAGAGTTTATACTTTTTTTCTTGCAAAGAGAATAGATTGCGTTATAATGTTAGATGGCTAACAAAAATGGTTAGCTATCTAACATTTTTATTTGTGCGGGTAGAGAGGAAAATTCCATGCTGTCATGAGGATTTGAAGAACACCGCATTAGAGGCATAGAAGATAAGGAGGCAGAATGAACGAAGAGACAAGTGTACTGATAAATCGTCAGCTTGGATTTGAGATCAAGGCCGCCAACAACATGATCCGCCGGAAGATTGATGCAATCTTTGCTCAGATGGAAGGAAATGAAATCAACGGAATGCAGGGACCGCTGTTAGGCTATCTGTATCACAAGAGCCGGAACGGCGATGTCTACCAGAAGGATGTGGAGAAGGAATTCCGAATCCGCAGATCCACGGCAACGGTGATGCTCCAAAGCCTAGAACAGAAAGGGTATCTTGTCCGGGTGGCATCGACGGAAGATGCGAGACTGAAACGGATCCTGTTGACGGAGAAAGCAATCGAACATCATAATCTGATCGAAGAACAGATCCGGAACTTTAACCGGGAACTGGAGGCAGGTCTTACCGAGGAAGAAAAGGCAACATTCCTGTGTATTCTGGACAAAATGATGCAGAATCTGGGAATGGACAGAAGAAATTATAAGAAAGGAAACCAGCTATGATCAAAACATTAGCAAAACAGATCAAGGAATATAAGAGTGCTTCGATTGTCACTCCCATATTCATGGTCCTGGAAGTAGCCATGGAAATGGTAATTCCGCTCCTGATGGCATCCATCATTGATGACGGTGTGCAGGCGGGAGATATGAAACATATTTTTGTCATCGGTTGTTACATGATCCTGGCAGCCATTGTCGGATTGTTCGCCGGTGTCATGGGCGGTAAATACGGTGCGAAAGCATCCACCGGATTTGCGAAAAACTTAAGAGAAGCCATGTATGAGAACATCCAGACATTCTCTTTCTCCAATATTGATAAGTTCTCCACCGCAGGACTGGTCACCCGTATGACTACGGATGTTACCAACGTGCAGAACGCATACCAGATGCTTTTACGTATGTGCTTCCGTGCACCGGTCAGCCTGGTCTGCGCCATGCTGATGGCATTTCTGATTAACGCGAGAGTGGCAAGCATCTACCTGGTAGCAGTCGTATTCCTGGGTGTCATCATGATCTTTATTATGCAGGCAGTGTCCAAGTATTTCAGTGAAGTGTTCAAGAAATACGATGACTTAAATGCCAGCGTACAGGAGAATGTAGCCGCACAGCGTGTGGTAAAAGCCTATGTGCGTGAGGACTACGAGATCGACAAGTTCCACAAGGCAAGCTACAACATCTACAAGATGTTCAAAAAGGCAGAGTGCACCATGGTTACCATCTGGCCCGTCATGCAGTTTACCGTATACGGCTGTATCCTGGGCATCAGCTGGCTGGGCGCTCACATGATCGTTGCCAGCCAGTTGACCACCGGTGAGCTGATGAGCCTGCTGACCTACTGCATGACCATTCTGATGAACCTGATGATGTTAGCTATGATCTTCGTTATGATGACCATGAGTGCAGCCAGCGGAAAGCGTATTGCGGAAGTACTGGAAGAAAAAGCGGACATCACCAATCCCGAACAGCCTGACTTTGATGTAACAGACGGCAGCATCCGTTTTGACCATGTGACCTTCCGTTACAATAAACAGAGTGAGAAGCCGGTGCTGGATGACCTGAACTTTGAAATCAAGGCAGGCGAGACCATCGGTATCCTGGGTGGTACCGGTAGTTCCAAGACCAGCCTGGTGAACATTATCAGCCGTCTGTATGATGTCAATGAAGGTACGGTCTATGTCGGCGGCAAGGATGTCAGAAGCTACGACCTGGAGACTCTGCGTAACGAGGTATCCGTGGTATTACAGAAAAATGTGCTGTTCTCCGGTACGATTTTAGAGAACCTCCGCTGGGGTGATGAAAATGCCACCGAAGAGGAATGCATCCGTGCCTGCCGTTTGGCATGCGCCGATGAATTTATTGAGAAGATGCCTGAGAAGTACAATACCTATATTGAGCAGGGTGGAAGTAACGTATCCGGTGGACAGAAGCAGAGACTGTGTATTGCCAGAGCGCTGCTGAAGAAGCCGAAGGTACTGATCCTGGATGATTCCACCAGTGCCGTGGATACCGCAACCGACGCGAAGATCCGTAAGGCATTTGCCACGGAGATCCCCGGTACGACGAAGATCATCATCGCACAGCGTATTTCCAGTATTCAGGATGCAGACCGCATCATCGTCATGGATAACGGCAGGATCGATGCATTTGCACCTCACGAAGAACTGCTTCGCACCAATAATATTTATAAAGAAGTATATGAAGCCCAGACCCAGACGGGTGGCGGCGACTTTGATGAGAATGGAGGTGAGTCATAATGCCAGGACCTATGGGCGGCGGAATGCGTGGACCCGGCAGAAGAATGCAGGGCGGTACACGTATTGAGAATCCGGGAAAAGTATTTAAGAGACTGATGGCGTATATTTTCAAAAACTACGGCATTCACTTCATTTTTGTGTTGATTTGTATTGTACTGAGCGTTGTGGCAAGTATTCAGGGTACTCTGTTCATGCAGAGACTGATCGATGATTATATCATGCCCATGATCGGACAGGAGACTCCGGATTTCAGTAATCTGTTCCGGGAAATTGTCCGTGTGGCAGGGTTTTACCTGGTGGGTGTAGCGGCGACTTATGCTTACAACCGTATCATGGTAACTATAACCCAGGGAACCCTGAAGAATCTCCGTGATGATCTGTTTGAGCACATGGAGAAGCTGCCGATTAAGTATTTTGATACCCATTCCCACGGCGATATCATGTCGATCTACACCAATGATATTGATACGCTGAGACAGATGATCAGTCAGAGTATTCCGCAGGTATTTTCCAGCTTCATCACTGTAGTTGGTACTCTGGGAAGCATGCTGGTATTAAGCGTACCTCTGACCGCGGTCAGCCTGATCATGGTGGCACTGATGATGTTCGTCACCGGTAAGGTAGCGGGACTGAGTGGAAAATATTTCGTAAAACAGCAGAAGAATATCGGTACCGTGAACGGCTATATTGAAGAAATGATGGAAGGTCAGAAGGTCGTCAAGGTGTTCTGTCATGAAGACAAGAGCCTGGAAGAGTTCAAGGCTTTGAACGATGAACTGTGCGACAGCGCCTACAATGCGAATAAGTTCGCCAACCTGATGGGACCCATCAATGCCCAGCTTGGTAACTTGAGCTATGTGGTATGTGCCATCGTTGGTGGTGCCATGGCACTGGGCGGCTTTGCAGGTCTGACTCTGGGTAAACTGGCAAGCTTCTTAACTTTCAACAAGAGTTTTAACATGCCCATCAACCAGGTCAGCCAGCAGCTGAACAGTATTGTTATGGCGCAGGCAGGTGCCAAGAGAGTCTTCGATCTGTTGGATGAGCCGGTAGAGACCGATGAGGGATATGTTACCATTGTCCGTGCGAAAAAGGTAGACGGCAAGATCGTGGAGTGCCCCGAGAGAACCGGTATGTGGGCATGGAAGCATGTGCATCAGGCAGACGGTTCCGTAGATTATATTGAGTTACAGGGTGAAGTGGTATTCGATGATGTAGACTTCGGCTACAACGATGACAAGATCGTGCTGCATAACATCGAGATGTATGCAAAGCCCGGTCAGAAGATCGCATTCGTAGGTTCCACCGGTGCCGGTAAGACCACTATCACGAACCTGATCAATCGCTTCTATGATATTCAGGATGGTAAGATCCGCTACGACGGTATTAATATCAACAAGATCAAGAAAGCGGATCTGAGAAAATCCCTGGGTATCGTATTGCAGGATACACATCTGTTCACCGCTACCGTTATGGACAATATCCGTTTCGGTAAGCTGGATGCTACAGACGAGGAAGTTATCGCAGCAGCGAAGCTGGCAAATGCGGATACCTTTATCCGTCAGCTGCCGGATGGTTACAATACCGTCCTCACCGGTGACGGTGCAAACTTAAGTCAGGGACAGAGACAGCTGTTGTCCATCGCCAGAGCTGCCGTAGCGGATCCTCCGGTATTGATTCTGGATGAGGCTACCAGCTCCATTGATACCCGTACCGAGAAGATCGTTCAGGACGGCATGGATAAGCTGATGAAGGGCAGAACCACCTTTGTCATCGCCCACAGATTGTCCACCGTCAAGAACAGTGACTGCATCATGGTTCTGGAACAGGGCCGCATCATCGAGCGCGGTAACCACGACGAACTCATCGCCCAGAAGGGCAGATATTACCAGTTGTACACCGGTAATGCCATCGCTGAAGGCTAAGAGAATAGGAAGATATGTTATAAAAAAACAGTGCCCTTGTGGCACTGTTTTTTTATGGATTTGTGGTGGCGTGTCCATGAAAAATCCGGCAGGCAAACTTATCTATTCCCGGCAACGAGAAAAACAAAGCAGTTTCTATGGCGGAAAAGAAATATTATGAAGTGATGCCTGAGACCGTGGTATATGCTATAATTTTATAAAAGGCATATTTGCAATAAAAGACGCAAAAGAAAGTGATTAAATTATGAACAGACAAAAGCAATGGGAGTACGGAATTGTTGTAATTATGAGTGTTCTATTATATTTGTTTCTGATGTGGGGGCTTACCGGGTACGGACCATTGAAACAAAATGTATACAATAGTTATGCATTACAGGCAGATTCCTGGAGACAGGGAAGACTGGATCTGGGGCAGGATTATCCATACCTGGAACTGGCTATTTATAACGGAAAATATTATGTTTCATTTCCACCGTTTCCATCTTATATTCTATTTCCGCTGACTTTTATTTTCGGAAGTAATACTCCGGATGCAATGCTTGTGTGGATCATAGATATATTGATCGCAGGCTATCTTTATCGATTGGCGCTGCAATTTCGGTTATCTGAACCGTTATCAGCGTTAACATCACTGACAGTTATATTGGGAAGCAACGCTACTTTCAATATGTTGAATTCGGGTGTGTGGTTCTTTGCACAGAATTTATGCTTTTTGCTGGCGGTTATGGCAATATACTATGCCGGCAATGGAAAGGGAGGTTGGGCGCTGTTTTTCTGGGCATGTTCCGTAGGGTGTCGACCGATGCAAATTTTCTTCCTGCCGGTGGTGTTATTGATGTTATACATAGGAGAAAAAAAGAAAAGTACAGAACTCTCCGTGGCAAGGATTATTAAAAACAAAGTTTATTGGGGGATACCGGCAGGCTGTGTTGCACTGTCCTATATGGTGCTTAATTATCTGAGATTTGGCAGTATCATAGAATTTGGACATAATTATCTTCCGGAATTTACCAGAGCGGAGCAGGGACAGTTCAGTGTGAAATATATGAGTGAAAACCTAAAAAGTCTGCTGCGCTTCTTTCAGTTTGATGAAAGTGGGAAAATAGTTATTGATCATTTCGGAAATTTGAATTTTATGCTGGTCAGTCCTTGTGTGATTTTTGCAATGATCATACTGTTAGCATGCATCTGGGAAAAAGAATATCGGACAGCCATTTTTCAGTCAGGTATCATAGCATGTGCAATAGCCTATCTGGCAGTGACAATCATGCATAAAACTATGGGAGGATGGCAGTTTGGTAACCGCTATGCAAATGATATTCTACCCTGGATTTATCTGGCAACAGTATTGGGATTATCCAGGGTAGAAAAGCTGGGAAAGTATCAGATTCCGATTGCTGTTTTTGGTCTATGTTTAAATGTAATAGGTAATGTTGTCGTATACAATGGCTTATAAGCAGTGTTTTTAACCCGAGATCAATACCCAGGTCGGTCTCCAACGTAAGTATTTCAACACAAAATCCACTTCCACCGGCTGTCCGGACAGTACCGGATAGAACAGCAGGAACAGGGCAAACGCCACCGCGGCATAGGTGCAGCAGACAATGATAAAGGTGCGGTCGGACACCCTCTTTTTCAACTGCAGCAGGCTGTACACGATCATCAGCACTACGAAGGGAACACTGGGGAAGTAGTGGTAGATGAAGGTAATTCTGGTGACGAAGAACCAGGGCAGGTACTGCGCAAGGTAGCCAACCACCAGGAAAGCGGTAGCGGTATATTCGCCACGGGACAGAAGACCGTTTGAGTTCGCAGTTTTGCTGCGTCCTGTCAGAGAACAGAGAAACGCATTATTGCGAATTAACAGGTACAGGATGTAAATAAATGCCGGAATGCCGATCCACCATACGACAGGGTTGCCGAAAGCACTGATTCCCTCTTTGACCGCATCGGTCAGATAGCCGGAATAGTACCAGATCGGACGGACCATGGTAGGCCACTCGTACCAGGATGAGGAATAGGGATGAGTAGCTTCCAGCCCACTGTGATAATTAAACATGGAAGTCTGGTTTGCCAGCATACGGTCGAACAGCCCCGGATGGGAATTGTCTACAAAAGGCAGGTAGGACAACAGATAGATCACCACCGGGATCAGCACGAAAAAGGTCAGGCAGAAATCAATGGTCTTGATCGTATAGTCGGGGAAATTCTTCACTATGGATTTATGATCGATACCGTTTGTGCTTTTGCCGGGATGGGCTTTGGCATAAAGGTATTCCCGGTAGCGCCGCAGCAAATGCGCAAAAAACAGTAACGCCAGACCGCATCCGGCATAGATTCCGGTCCATTTGCTGGCAATGCCAAGCCCCATGCAGATTCCGCACAGACCCAGCGGAACGAAGGTCTTATATAGCGGCGTGTCATAAAAACTCATGGTGCAATAGCTGTACATAAAATAATACATGGCAATCACGAAGAACGTGATATAGACATCGATAGTTGCAATTCTTGTCTGTGTAAAATGCATAAAATCAAAGGCAAACAGGAAGCAGGCAAGAGCCGCCGCAGGAGTATTGCCGGTCATTTTCTTCCCCAGCAGATAGAGGAAAGGCAGCATGGCAATGCCAAATAAAGTACCCATGATCCGCCAGCCGAAGGGATTCATCCCGAAAATAGCGATGCCTACAGAGATCAGAATCTTACCCAGCGGTGGATGGGTATTCTCATAAGTGGGCAGTCCGTGGAGGAATTCATAAGCCGTACGGGCATGATAGATCTCGTCGAAATACATGCTGTTGCGGAAGGAATAGTGTTCCGGGTAGCAGTCGCTCTCGTCGAACAAAGTCTCGTAAGCGGAGGCGTTCACGGGGCATATAATTTCACCGTCAGCATCCGTGAAGACCAGCTCGATCAGAGATGCATCCGTATCGGTCAGTGTGAGACGCAGGCAGCGGGCATCTGTTACGCCGGCCTGCCAGGTCAGATCTTCCAGGGACACATCCTGCCAGGTGAAGACATTGTTCAGAATGATCTCGCCCACATAAGTCCAGTTCTCGTCAGCAGAACTGCGCACTTCCGCTGTAAAATGCCGCTGGTGCCAAGGCGCAATGTAACTTGCCATGGTAACAGGAGCTGTATTTTCCGGAAATTCCAGTTCAATGACCTGATTCTGCGTCATGTCGTAGGTCGTCACAGGAGCCTTGCGGTCGCCCAAATCATAGAGAGCAAAAAAACTGTAGAGAGCGCAGATTGCCACTAACAGACACAGATCCAGTCTTGTGAAGTGCATCCGTTCTTTGGAAGACACAGGCTCTAAGGGTGAGAGGAAATGTTCCCGGAGCAGCTGCCACAGTCCGACACCGGAGGTCGTGGAGGCATTTTTCCCGACAGATTTGCGGGCAGCCCCGGTCTGTCCTTTTCCGGCAGCGGCAGCAGGCACGGCTTCCCCAAGAACATAATATTTCCAGATGATTTTATAGAAATAGTACAGGCAGTATAACATACCTGCGGATACCAGCAGAATTATGGGAGCCTTACGGTCGTAGTTCTGCGGATCGTAATGGTACAGCACGTTGGCGGTGTTGTAGAAATGCAGTGCCGCGAAACCGGCATAGCATTTCCACAGGGAGCCGGCAGGCTTATACAGACAGCAGAACAGCAACAGTGCCAGTCCCGGATACATATAACGCTCGTGCATTCTGACGGAGAACAGGAACATGGTCAGGATAATAAAAGCACTGAGGCAGAAATATCTCGAAGGTTCTTTCCGGCAGCGCATGGCAATCAGAAACGTAAAAAGCACGATCAACACAATGGCAATCATACCCCAGGTTCTGCAGGGAAGGAACAGGAAGACTGTGTCCTGGCCCACCCAGTTGAACCCTAACAGCCCCCAGAAATTATAGGCATTGACCGCCGCATATTCATAGGAGCCCAGCGTGGAAGTATACTGCGCGATGGCGGCATTCAGCCCGAAAGGAACGCACAATAAAAACATGCCGCAGATGACTGCCAGCCCGCCGCATAAATTATAGAAGAATTTCCTCCAGGAAAAATCCTGCAAAAATACATGATCTAAAATGCCCACCAAAAGCACCGGAGTGAAAATCAACGTCTGTGGTTTCAATAGAACCCCAAGACCGTAGACAGCATAAGCCGGAAGCATTTTGCCGTCCATAAGGAACAGACACATCAGGATCACTACCAGAGTATGTACGGAATCCACCTGTCCCCAGCAGGAAGAATTCAGGATGACCGCTGGCTGGAACAGGTAAGCACAAGCCACACATGTAGATTGCATTTCGGATAAATGCAGCCGTTTCACGCCTTCCCGGAAAATCAGAAAGCCGCATGCCATATCACATAGGATCGCCGGCAGCTTCAACAGCAAAATATGCAGGTTGGAATAATAGGGGATCCCAAGCAGGGAACGCAGCGCCCCGATGAGATACAGGACATACATGAATCCGGGAGGATAATCGGTAAATGTCTCCGCGGAATAGAATGCCCCGGGACCTACGGTGAAGATCCGGTCAGCCCACGCAGCAAAACAGGCAATATCATTGCCGAAACCGTGGGTGGTATAAGCAAGGATCAGACGAAGCAGCAGGGCAGCCCCGAAAACGATCCAGACGAACCGGGTAATGTTGTGGAATTTAGGTTTGTCTCCCCTATTTTGGAAACCGGCATAACAGACACCGCACAGAAGCAGTGAAAGGATAGCAAAAAAATGTATCATAAGATATAATTCCCCCAATAGTTTTAGTATGACAACTTAAAAATATCAAAAAATGAGTCTTTCGTAAAGACGAATACATAAAAATAAGTTATAATCATTAGTAAATTCAGACAGATGCGAAAATGCAAAAAGGGGACAAATATGAAGAACAAGAAAGTGGAAAATACCATTACGGCAATACTGGCGGCAGCAGTTCTGATTACCGGAGGGATGAGTCTTAATTCTTACCTGTCCGAACATAAGGCAAAAGAAGAATACGATGCGATCCGTCAGGAGGTAGTGGTGACGCCTGCTTCTGAGGAAAAAAAGGAAGAGGCTCAGGTGAAAAACTACCCGGATCTGCAGATCGATTTTGCAGAGCTTAAGAAGACCAACCCGGATTTCAGAGGATGGCTTTATTTTCCGGCACTGGCCATCAGCTATCCGGTGGTGCAGGGCGAGGACAATGATTATTATCTGAAACATTCCTTTGAGGGAGAAAGTGTAAATGCCGGATGTATCTTCATGGACTGTGAGGCTTCGGCGGACTGGTCGGACCGGAACACATTTGTCTTCGGGCATAATATGCGGGATGAGAGCATGTTCGGCAGTTTTAAGAATCTGTTGAAGGGAACCGTAAGCTGTGAGGACAATCCGTATTTTTATATTTATACGGAAGATAAGGTCTATATTTATGAAATTTTTGCTTATTATGAGACTAGAAGCACCAGCGACCGGTTTGCCACCTTTACCTCGGATGCTTCCTATGATGATTACGTGCAGTGGGCAACGGAACATTCTCTGTATGCCTCGGATGCGGATTTAAGCGGTCGGGGGAACATTGTGTCACTGTCCACCTGCTACGGTTCCGCCGGCACGAAGCGAAGAGCGCTGCTTCATGGAGTATTGACAGAAACGGCTGCTTATTAGGTCACTGGTACCATAAATAGACAAACAGAGAACAAAAATAAGCAAAGAATCGCAATTTTAATAAAAAATCTGAACCTTTTTTGAGAGACCTATAGTCTTAATAGATGTAAAGAGGAACGAAAACGTTTAAGACGTTGGGAGTAACACATAGGGTTTCATAAAGGGAGAAATCAGATGAGCAGACTTAGCAAGTATGTAAAAGAAAAAATCGTAAAGGTTCTGGTAACAGCGCTGGTAGTGGGTTCTGTCGCAGGGAACGAGGGAATCATTGCGCAGGCAGCTGAGCTGAATGTAGCAGATCCATTTCAATTTGCGATATATACGAATGAATATTCCAATACCGGTGCGTCCGCAGGAGACCATGTTGAGGGAAATGTGGCAATCGGAAGTTTTGGGGAAGTCAAAAGCAATGATTTTGTAGTTTACAAGGGAGAAAGTTATATTGGTGATTTTTCCAGTAATACTGCAAAAATAAGATTCAATATGAACAAGTGTACATTGGTACTTCCTAAAACGAATACAGATGAGACAGAGAATGAGTTAGTAAATAATGGCGGTAACTGGACATTTTACATTAAAAACGGTGATACGGTAATAAGATCATTTGAAGCAGGCAATTGTTTGCAGAGCTATGAATACAGAGATAACATTCTTCAGACAATAGCGGATACCATGGAAGGTATCAGGGGAGTATCCGCAAATATGTATGCGCTGACTGACTGCGATACGGAGCAAATATATGTGCTCAATTTAACGGCAGAACAGTTCCGGAATGGAGCAGGCAGCGGTAATAGGGATGGAAGACTTTTTTGCAAAATAAAGGCAGCAGCCAGAAGCGGAAAAACGGTAGTTGTTAATATCCCGGATGAAGTTGTTGATTTGGGCGGGTGCTGGATGAATGCAAATGCTGAGGACAGTGATGGACAGTATGCAGCATATGCAGCTAATATTTTTTGGAATTTTGGTAATGCAACGAACGTTAAAGTAGTTGAAATTATGGGAAATATTTTGGCACCGAATGCAACCGTTCAGAATGATGGAACTGTGATCGGAAGTGTTGTGGCTAATAAAGTGGTGCAGAATGGTCAGGTGCATAAGACACAGGGAACAGTGCCTACACCACCTGCACCCAGCACAGAGCCCAGTGAGAGCGCCAGCCCTGCACCTAGCACAGAGCCCGGTGAGAGCGCCAGCCCTACACCTACGCCGACAACTCCTGCAGAGACCGAGGCACCTACGCCTACGCCGACGACCCCGGCAGAGACCGAGGCACCTACGCCTACGACACCGACAGAGACTGAGGCACCTACGCCTACGCCGATAACCCCTGTAGAGACCGAGGAGCCTACGCCTACGCCGACGACACCGGCAGAGACTGAGGAGCCTACGCCTACGCCGCCGACCCCTGTAGAGACTGAGACACCTACCCCTAGTGCAACGCCGACCGCTACACCTACGGCAACGCCGACCGCAACACCTACGGCAACGCCGACTGCTACACCAACGGCAACGCCGACCGCTACACCAACGGCGACACCAACCGCAACACCAACGGCGACACCAACCGCAACACCAACGGCGACACCAACCGCTACACCGACGGCAACGCCGACTGCTACACCAACGGCAACGCCGACCGCTACACCTACGGCGACACCAACCGCTACACCGACGGCAACGCCGACCGCGACACCTACGGCAACACC
>CAVGMD010000075.1:0-13671 GCA_963630275.1 Bacteroidaceae bacterium
CGCTTCATAATCATGCGTGATTCTTCAAAATTTTGATGTCAAATTGATGTCAATTTGTTGATGTATGTCTCGCGTATCGCTATATATAGTGCTGTTTCGTGTCAGCACTGCGCTATATATTGCGTTTTATTTATCCAAAGACTTCATCGTCGGGAAGAGCAGGACATCACGGATAGCAGGTGAGTTGGTCAGCAGCATTACCAGACGGTCGATACCGTAACCGATACCGCCGGTAGGAGGCATACCGATCTCCAGTGCGTTCATGAAATCTTCATCGGTTGTATTGGCTTCCTCATCGCCTGCTGCCAGTGCAGCTTCCTGCGCCTTGAAACGCTCTCTCTGGTCGATGGGGTCATTTAACTCGGAATAAGCATTACACATCTCACGTCCGTAGATGAACAGCTCGAAACGCTCTACGTAATCGGGCTTGTCCGGCTTTCTCTTGGTCAGAGGAGAGATCTCTACCGGATGATCCATAATGAATACCGGCTGGATCAGATGCTCTTCTACGAACTCCTCGAAGAACAGGTTCAGGATATCGCCCTTGGCATGACGCTCTTCGTAATGTACACCCTTCTCGTCTGCCAGCTTCTTCGCAGCAGCGGTATCGGGGATCTGGTCGAAGTCAACGCCTGCGTATTTCTTGACAGCATCTACCATGGTCAGTCTCTCGAAAGGCTTGCCCAGGTCAATGGTCTCTTCTGCGTAAGGAATCACAGTAGTACCGCATACTTCCTGTGCTACATAGCGGAACATGTTCTCGGTCAGGTCCATCATTCCGTAGTAGTCGGTGTATGCCTGGTACAGCTCCATCAGAGTGAACTCCGGATTGTGTCTGGTGTCCAGACCTTCGTTACGGAATACACGGCCGATCTCGAAGACACGCTCCATGCCACCGACGATCAGTCTCTTCAGGTACAGTTCCAGGGAGATACGCAGCTTCACGTCCTCATCCAGTGCGTTGTAATGGGTCTCGAAAGGTCTTGCAGCCGCACCGCCGGCATTGGATACCAGCATGGGGGTCTCTACTTCCAGGAAGCCCTGTCCGTCCAGATAACGGCGGATGGCGCTGATGATCCTGGAACGCTTTACGAAAGTATCCTTAACGTCCTGATTCATGATCAGGTCGGTATAACGCTGACGATAACGGATATCGGTATTGGTCAGTCCGTGGAACTTCTCAGGCAGAATCTGTAAGCTCTTGGACAGCAGTGTTACCTTCGCTGCATGTACGGAAATCTCGTCGGTCTTGGTCTTGAATACTTCGCCCTCGATACCTACAATATCGCCCACATCGTACTTTTTGAAATCCGCATAGGACTCTTCGCCGATGCTGTCTCTTGCCACATATACCTGGATGTTGCCGGGCAGATCCTGTACATTACAGAAGGATGCCTTACCCATGACACGTTTGGACATCACACGTCCGGCGATACGGACGGTCTTGCCTTCCAGTTCTTCGAAATTGTTCTTGATATCGGTGCTGTGATGGGTCACATCATATTTGGTGATCTGAAAAGGATCCTTGCCTGCCTGCTGGAGGTTAGCCAGCTTCTCGCGCTTTACCTTCAGCAGCTGGTGAATATCCTGCTCCTGTACATTTGTGTTCTGTGTATCTGCCACTTTTTTCCACTCCTTACTCTATCTTACTTACTCAACGTTACTTCTCTGGATCTCCAGAATCTTATATACGAATACACCTGCGGGTGTCTCTACTTCTACGGTATCGCCGACCTTATGACCGATCAGTGCCTTACCTACGGGGCTCTCATTGGAGATCTTACCCTTTAAGCTGTTCGCCTCGGTAGAACCTACGATCTTGTAATCCAGTTCTTCGCTGTATTCGATATCCAGGATCTTGACCTGGCAGCCGATGTTGATCTTATCCAGATCCACTTCATCCTCGACTACGACTTCTGCGTTCTTCAGAATCTTCTCCAGCTCTTCGATACGGGCTTCGATGTCTCTCTGCTCATCCTTCGCTGCATCGTACTCAGCGTTCTCGGACAGGTCACCCTGCTCTCTTGCTTCCTTGATCTTCTGGGCAACTTCCTGACGTTTTACCACTTTCAGATCATGTAACTCATCCTCATATTTTCTGAGGCCTTCGTAGGTCAAAATGTTTTTCTTTTCCTGCATGATACCGCACCTTCCTGTTTTCTATATTTTGCGCTGCCGACACTCCCAGCAACTATACTAGCCTAATCAACCGGGTTATTATACCCATTTTTACTGATGGTGTCAAGGTATTCCAGGGCTTTTCGGGGGTCTTTCCACTCTTTTTTCATGGAAAAATAACGGATCTGCGGGCATCCGGACGTGACACGGCGTTCCTTTTCTTCCGATGCCGAAAAATCCAGCCAGATGCTGCCCGCTGTAAGCCCTCCGCCGTAGACTTTCCCGCTGTCGCAAAAATCCAGCACCAGGCAGGGTGCCGTCGCCTGCAGCCGCACCCTGTCGTAATCGGAAGCCTCCGCTAAGAGACGGATCTCCGGGATCAGTCCGTACTCATCCTCCAGTTCCCAGGTAAGTCTCTCCTCGTCCTCCCGGAACTCCCGCGCCGTGAGGTCCCACTTTAGGCTCCGAAGCCCCACCGCATAACGGAGAATGACATAGGATAAAAAAGGATTGTGCCCCAGCACGATCAGATCCCGCCACAGGGGCTGGCCTTTCGCATTTTCCCCGTAACGCAGCAGATGTTCTACCCATTCCTGCTGCAGATATTCCCGAAATTCCCTTCCGTAATAAAAAGACAGGGGTTCACGGCACACAATGTATGTGTGATCCGGATCCTCTGTCAGTTCCTGTAATTGTTCCAAAAGAGGGGGCTGCTCTCCCTCCACTGCGGCTTTTACCAAGCGATAATCGCGGAAGAGATATTCCGTCCGGTGAACGGTCACCGCCTCCCGGGCTTCCTGCGTTTTTGCAGTTTTCCACAGTGCGCGGAATATTTTTAAAAGTTTTCCCCGGGAAGATTTTCCCTTCTGCACAGGCTGTGTCTTACACACCGCTGCCTGCGCTCCCTGTTCCACGGTCCGTCTCGCCGGGTAGAGATACAAAATAGTGTCCATGCTACAGTGTATGCAGCCGGGAAAATTATATGCGCGTCTTACGCCTCGTCCGGGAAGATCTCGTAGACGCCCCGGATCAGTTCGTCCATTTTCTCCATGGTGTTGATGGTCTGACGGAAATGGGCGGAATGAGGCATTCCCACGGTATACCAGGACAGGTGCTTGCGCATCTCCCGGACACCGGTATATTCCCCCTTGTATTCCAGCTGTAGTGCCGCATGGCGCAGGATCAGTTCCCGCTTCTCCCGATTGGTGGGGCGTGCCGGAATCGTGCCGTCCGTCAGGTGGGATACCACTTCCCGAAAGATCCAGGGATTGCCCTCCGCTGCCCGGCCGATCATGACACCGTCACAGCCGGTCTGCTCCATAATCGCCTTTGCCTTCTCCGGGCTGTCCACATCGCCATTGCCGATGACGGGAATCTTCACCGCATCCTTCACCTGTGCGATGATGTCCCAGTCCGCCTGTCCGCTGTAGTACTGGGCTCTGGTCCGTCCGTGCACCGCTACCGCTGCCACACCGCAGGCTTCTGCGATCTTCGCGATCTCCACGGCATTGACATGGTCATCGTCAAAACCCTTGCGGATCTTCACGGTCACCGGCTTGTCGATGGCTTTGACTAACGCCGTCAGGATCTGCTCCACCAGCTTCGGATCCTTCATCAGTGCGGAACCCTCGCCGTTGTTCACCACCTTCGGTACCGGGCATCCCATGTTCAGATCCAGGATAGAAAAAGGTCTCTCCTCGATGCGTTTCGCCATCTCCGCAAGGATCTGCGGATCTGAGCCAAACAACTGCAATGAAGCAGGCAGCTCATCGGGATGGATCTCCATGAGGGTATCTGTATTTTTGTTGTTATAATATATCGCCTTGGCACTGACCATCTCCATGCACACCAGTGCGGCTCCCATTTCTCTGCATAACAGACGAAATGGCAGGTCGGATACGCCTGCCATGGGTGCCAGGATGATGGGATTGTCCAGGGTCACATTGCCGATCTGTAATTTCTTCATGTACACTCCGTTATCTTTCCTGTGGTCTTCGGTTTTTATCATAGATGATACGCAGTCCGTCCAGTGTCAGAGAACTGTCGTAGATATCGATGCTGTCGGTCTCGTCCGCAATGGCGCGTCCCAGACCTCCGGTAGCTACTACTTTCATATTGGCAAGACCGCTCTCTTCCTTTACCTTGCGGATGATATATTCCGTCTGTCCAATCTGTCCGTACATCAGCCCCGCCTGCATACTGGTAATGGTCTCCTGCGCTAAAATGGACTTGGGCTTGCGGATCTCAATATTGGGCAGCTTTGCAGTCTCTCTCCACAGCGCTTCTGAGCTGATGCGGATACCGGGTGCAGTGATTCCTGCGGTAAAACGTCCATCCTCCGTAATCAGATCATAAGTGGTCGCCGTACCGAAATCCAGTACCAGAACCGGTCCACCGTATTTTACATAAGCTGCCACGGCATCCACAATACGGTCCGCACCGATGGCTCGGGGATCCTCCGTAGCGACCTTGATACCGCTTTTCACACCGGGTCCCACGATCAGGGGCTTTGTCTTCAGATAACGGATGATGGAGCTGGTCAGAGAGTGCATCACATCCGGCACAACGCTGGCGATAATGGCTCCCTCGATGTCCGAGGTCTCAATTCCGTTATTTTTCAACAGCTGAGTAATCATGATTCCGTATTCATCGGAGGTTCTGGGAGTCTTCGTCATGATTCGGAAGGTGGCTTCCAGTTTTTTCCCCCGAAAGACACCCATGGTCATATTGGTATTGCCCACATCTATAACAAATATCATTCGCCGTCCTCCTCATCTAACATTGCTGAGACATCCTCTTTTTTAATGAATACGCGGTAATACAGGCTCAGGGACTCAAACAGCTCCTGTCTGCTGCGACGGATCTCGGCGATCAAAAGTCCGGAAGAGATCTCATCGTAATAGATGTCATCATCATCCGCGTTGGTCTCCATGACCACGTTGCCGTCCTCTTCAAAAGCGATAGTGAACACGCCGCCCACTTCCTCCGTGAACAGCACGCAGATCACATGCAACTCCTGCTTGATGGAGTCCGGAATCATCTTGAATTGTTCTTCGTTAAAATAGTATTTTTTCTCATAGGCATTGGCGCCGCAGAGCACAACTTTGTTCTCGTCCATAGTTCTATATCCTGTTCTGTCTCTTTTTATACATAGCCGTAGATTCCGCGGACGGATACCTCGCCGGCATAGACTTCCTCTACCGTACCGTCCTGTTTCTCTACGATAAGCTCACCCTGGTCATTGATACCTCTGGCGATGCCACGGTACTCTCCCTTGGGATCCAGCACGCAGACCTCTCTGTCCTGGTTCAGCAGAAGCTTGGCATAGGAGTCTCTGAGTCCCTTCAGGTCATGGGTCTGTAAGAAGATCTCGTAATCCTCCTCAAAAGCTTCCATGATATCCGCAATCAGCTGGCTGCGGGAAATGCAAAAGCCGCACTGCTCATCAATGGCTGCTGCCCGGTCTCTGATCTCCTCCGGGAATTCCTGCTTCCGCACATTGATGCCCACACCGATGACGATGTGATGGATATAGCCCTGCTCCATGCTCATCTCCGTGAGGATGCCACAGACCTTTTTCCCGTCCACAACGATGTCATTGGGCCATTTGATACCGACCTTCGCTGCCGCTTCCTCGCTGTCACGGCGCAGTGTCTGCCGGATGCCCTTCGCCACCGCCAGTGCCATGACTAATGTCAGCATCGGTGCGCAGTCCGCATTGAAATCCGGCTTTAACATTAACGTGTAGTAGATATTCGTCGCCGCAGGGCTCTCCCAGCCACGGCCTCTTCTGCCGCGGCCTGCGCTCTGCATGTCCGCTACGACTAACAGTCCGCTCTCCGCGCCCTGTTCCGCTTCCTGTTTTGCACGGATATTGGTGGAATCAATACTGTCAAAAAACAGTAACGGATGTCCCACCCATTTCGTCTTCAGCCGACTCTGAATGTCCGCCTGATTATAGACTTCTTCTGCCTGCTCTACCAGGTGGTATCCTCTGTTCTGCACCGCCTCAATGACATATCCTTCTTTTTTCAGTTGTCCGATTGCCTTCCATACCGCAGTTCTCGATACACCGAACTGCTCACAGAGTTCCTGCCCGGAGATATAAGTTCCCTTCTCCCGCAAAACCTCTAAAATCTTTGCTTTCATACTCATAAAGTTGCCGCCATCACTGCCTTGATTGTATGCATACGATTCTCAGCCTCTTCAAATACGAGAGACTGCTCGGATTCAAATACTTCGTCTGTTACTTCCATCTCGGTGATACCGAATCTCTCACCCATCTGGGCACCGATCTTGGTCTTGAGATCATGGAAGGCGGGTAGACAATGCATGAAGATTGCCTGCTTGCCGGCATTGTCCATGACCGCTTTGTTCACCTGATAAGGAGACAGCTCCTTAATACGCTCGGTCCATACTTCATCGGGCTCACCCATGGATACCCAGACATCGGTGTAGATAACATCCACATCTTTGGTTCCTGCCTTCACATCCTCGGTCAGAGTGATGCTGCCACCGGTCTGTGCGGCGATTGTCTCACATTCTGCCACCAGTTCTTTTGTCGGGAAATATTTTGCAGTAGTGCATGCGGTAAAATGCATACCCATCTTCGCGCAGGCTACCATTAGAGAGTTACCCATGTTGTAACGAGCATCTCCCATGTAAGTCATGCGGATTCCCTTCAGGTGTCCGAAATGCTCACGAATGGTCAGAAGATCTGCCAGCATCTGTGTGGGATGGAATTCATTGGTCAGTCCGTTCCATACGGGAACCTTGGAGTATTTCGCCAGTTCCTCTACGATATCCTGTCCGAAACCACGATATTCGATACCCTCAAACATGCCTGCCAGTACTCTGGCGGTATCGGCGATGCTCTCCTTTTTACCGATCTGGGATCCGGTGGGATCCAGGTAAGTCGTTCCCATTCCCAGGTCATGGGCTGCCACTTCAAAAGCGCATCTCGTACGGGTACTGGTCTTCTCGAAGATCAGTGCTACATTTTTGCCTCGGAGAGTATCTACGGGGATTCCCTTTTTCTTTTTATCCTTCAGGTCTGCTGCCAGATCCAGCAGATATTCGATCTCTTCCGGTGTGAAATCCAGTAACTTTAAAAAATCGCGTCCCTTTAAATCCATAATACTCCTCTTTTCCGAGGCTTCTGACCTCTGTTTTTTAGCTATATATAATCAATATACTTCATTATCCGGCGTTTTTCAACCCCTCGCATTTTGCTCTTATTATGAACTTATTATGAAAAAGGATCTCTCCCATAGTCCCGGAAGAGATCCCTTTTGATCTGTTTTATACTATTCGTTGTGCCTTTTATTCTGCCTTTTTGCCGGCTGCTGCCTTGAAAGTCTCTGCTACGCTGGCGATACCCTGCAGTTCTGCGGGGAGCAGAATCGTGGTAGCCTGACCGTCTGCTACTTTTTCAAAAGCTTCCAGACTCTTTAACTTAAGTACTGCTTCGTCGGCGCCTGCTTCTCTTAACATTTTGATACCGTCGGCATTTGCCTGCTGCACCTTCAGGATGGCTTCGGCTTCACCTTCTGCCTCGCGGATCATTTTCTCCTTCTCTGCTTCCGCACGAAGGATGGCTGCCTGCTTATCTGCCTCTGCACGGAGGATTGCGGACTCCTTGGCACCTTCTGCCTCCAGGATCTTCGCCTTCTTCTCACCTTCGGCACGGGTTACGGCTTCACGTCTCTCACGCTCTGCCTTCATCTGCTTCTCCATGGCATTCTGGATCTCTGCGGGAGGGATGATGTTCTTCAGCTCCACACGGTTAACCTTGATACCCCAGGGATCAGTGGCAATATCCAGTGCTGCACGCATCTTGGTGTTGATGGTCTCACGGGAGGTCAGGGTCTGATCCAGTTCCAGGTCACCGATGATGTTACGCAGGGTGGTGGCTGTCAGATTCTCGATTGCCATCATGGGATTCTCTACGCCGTAGGTGAACAGCTTGGGATCGGTGATCTGATAGAAGACTACGGTATCAATCCGCATGGTCACGTTATCTTTGGTGATTACGGGCTGGGGCGGGAAATCCGCCACCTGCTCCTTTAAGTTGACTTTTCTGGCAACCTTGTCGATGAACGGGATCTTTAAGTTAAATCCTACATTCCATGTTGCCTGGTAAGCACCCAGACGCTCGATGACATAGGCCTGTGCCTGGGGAACGATCTTGATACAGGATACGAAGATCCATAATACTAAAATGACAATAATGATTAATGCTACCATTTTCCCTCCTTCTGCGTACATCTGTGTACGCTCTTTTCCCTCATGTATTCGTTCTACACGATTCTTACGACTGCGACTGTGACAGGTTCTCGGTAACTTTTGACATCTGGGGATCCACTTTGACGATCAGTTTGACTCCACTGACTGCCACAACATCCACCACGGTGCCGGGCTGTAGATTCACCCCGTCCGCTTCGGTTCTGGCGCTCCACTCCTGACCGCCTACCGTTACCTGTCCGATGCCCTGCAGATTGTCGATCTCGCTGGTCACGATGGCCTGCCTGCCGATCATGCTTTCCACGTTCGTCCTTACGCGGTCCTTGTTAAAATACCGGACAGCAATAGGTCTGGTGAAAAATAACAGCAGCAGAGATACTGCAAAAAATAACAGGATCTGTAACCAGATCGGTCCATGAAATGCGGCAACGATCACTGCCGCCACTGCGCCCCCGGCGAACCAGATGCTCGTCAGTCCCAGGGTAGCGACTTCCACACCGATCGATACGATCAATACCACAAGCCACAAGGTTACCATTTCACTCATGTAATCACTCCTTTGGTTTTGTAGTTGTATCCAGTGTACTACAAATATATGCGCGTGGCAACCGGTACCTTCGCACGATACTTAGTGGTATTGTGCTGTATCTGCGTGTTACATAATCAAAAACGGCATCCCTTACGGGACACCGTTTCTCTTTTGATTTTGTAATTTTGTGATTTAGTAGAATACATGATTACCAATCACGATTCCGTCACGGCCGTTGTTACGTCTGAAGTGTGTCATATCTCCCACATTGGATACGCCGGAGATGGCTTCTTCCGCTGCCTTGATGCAGCTTGCGTTGATCTTGCCGGATTCGTATACGGTATTTACCTTACCGTTTAATGCCGGAGTAAACTGTCCGGATGCATAGATAACACCGTGGATACTGTTGGGATAAGCTCCGCTTCGAACACGGTTCATAACGACAGCACCTACTGCCAGCTGTCCTTCGTAGCTTTCACATCCTGCTTCGCACTGGATCAGTGCTGCCAGCAGCTGTGTGGTATCCGCATCGGTAGTGTACTCGCCGTAGTTCACATGACGCTTTGCTTCACGTTCTGCGGCTTCTCTTGCCTTGATCTCCTCTAAGGTCTCACCGGAGTCGATCTGGAAATCCAATGTTACATATTCGGCGGACACATAGCCGTCCGTACCTTCATAGTCAATGCAGACCCATTCGGGATTACTGCTGTCCATGACATCTACGATGTCTCCCTTGGGAACCAGTCCCAGCACTCCTGCATCCTGGCTGGCTTCTGTTCTCACACGGAGGGTCTCCGTGTTGATCTGTGCAATCATTCGCCCCACATCATTTGCCAGTGCTTTGGCATCATCACCGAACAGAAGGTATTCATCCTTCGCCCAGCCGATCAGGGTTCCGGACTGGATCTTGGTCCATCCGTCCTTACGCTCTAAGATCGTACCTCCGCAGTCCTTGTATAACTTGCCAACCTTGGAAGCTTCCTCGCTGGCATCGCTTCGTACATTCACGGCATCTCTTACATTCGCCATGACCAGTCCGGAAGTGATCTCTTCCTCCGCTGGGAATGTCAGGTTCAGTTCCTTCACTGTGGCATTGATTACTTCGGCACTGTTTTTGGAACCGGGATCTAAGATCGATGCGATACCGCCGTTCAGATCATTTACATAGTTTTTTGTATTGCCCGCCTGCGCGGTCATGCTCATTTGCATGCTCAGGAAGAGAGTACAGAGCAGTCCTACACATACAACCGGCATTCTTCTGCTTTTTGTCATCTTGATACACGCCTTTCCCACAGGAACATTCCCCGGATGGGGTGGTATACCTGCGGATCTACCAGTGAATAGTATATGATGTATTTCTTAATATTTTCACCGGTTTGTTACAAAAATGTTAAATTTGTTACGCAAAATATCATAGCAGATGGCAAAATTTTTGTCAAGTTTTGGGATTTCCCCCCGATTTTTGGACGTTTTACATGGATTTTGACTTCTCGATGCAGGCGTCCATAGCGTCCATCACAGCGGCACGCATCCCCTTCTCTTCCAGTACTTTGACTGCCTGGATCGTGGTGCCTCCGGGAGAGCATACCATATCCTTCAGTTCTCCGGGATGCTTTCCGGTCTCCAGTACCATTTTGGCGCTTCCGAGCACGGACTGCGCTGCAAATTCATAGGCCTGTTTTCTGGGCATTCCAGCTGCCACAGCCTCATCCGCCATAGCCTCAATGAACATGAATACATACGCAGGAGAGCTTCCGCTGACCCCGACGACCACATCCATCAGTCTCTCGTGTACGACACTGGCGATACCAAAGGACCGAAGCAGAGCAAGCACCTGTTCCAGGTCTTCTTCTGTGACATTCTCCCCGGCGCAGACTCCGGTACAGCCCTCCAGTACCAGGGCGGGGGTGTTGGGCATGCAACGGATCAGCTTCAACTCCGGTCTTCCGAAGGCATCCTTCAGATACTGTAGATTCCTGCCCGCTGCGATGCTGACGATCAGGGTATCAGTCTTCACAGCATCCTTAATCTCGGCGATCACTTCCGGGAAAAAGATGGGCTTTACGGCCAGGAACAGGACGTCCGCCTGTACAGCTACTGTTTTGTTATCGGTTGATGTGTTAATATTAAATTTCGTTTTAACTTTTTCTGCGGTTGTTTCTGTCTTAGAGGAACCGATGATGTCCTCCGGCTTCGCAATGCCCTTCTGCAGCATGCCGCCAATCATTGCCGTTGCCATATTTCCCAGTCCGATAAATCCAATCTTCATAATGCACTGTCCTCCTGTTCTGTGTTTCTACTTATATAATATCTATAATATCATCCTCTGCCCGCTGCTTCTCTACAAACTGCGCTGTCTGTGGGCTTCATACATCAAAAGTGCCGCAGCAATCGAGGCGTTCAGGGATTCCACCTTGCCCTCCATGGGGATCTTGAGGTACTGCCCCGCCTGGTCGGAGATCTCTTTTGTCAGACCGTTTCCCTCGTTGCCGATGAGGAATGCGGTGGGCTCCCGGAAGGAAAAGCTGTCATAATATTCCTTGCCCTTCAGGTGCGCTGCGTAGGTACGGATTCCTTTTTCATGCATCTGCGTAAGTACCGGGGATAGCTCCGGCACATACACGAAGGGTACCCGGAAGATGGAACCCATGGTGGCGCGGATGGTCTTGGGATTGAAGATATCCACGGTCTGACTGTTCATGATAACACCTGTTATCCCCGCTCCTTCTCCGGTACGGATCATGGTTCCCAGGTTCCCGGGGTCCTGTAAATTCTCCAAAATCAAAAACAACGGATCCGGCTGCTCCAGAAGCTGTGTCAGATCATAGGATGGCTGTTCCAATACCGTGAGGATTCCCTGGGGAGTCTGGGTGTCCGCCATTTTAGCGAATACTTCCAGGGATACGGTCTCATAACCGGTCTGCTGCAGCTTGTCCCAGAATGCGGTGTCGCCGTTCTGGGCATTCTGTCTGATCTTCTGCTCCAGTTCTTCCGTGAGATAGACTTCTCTTACACTTTTGACCGGGGCTTCCTCACACATTCTGACGCCCTCCGCCAGAAATACATGATCCTTGCGGCGCTCCTTTGCCTTTGTCTGCCACTGCACGACCTGCTTTACTTTTGCATTATTGTTACTGGTGATCATATCTGTCTGTATGCCGCTCCTCAACATTTATTTCTTTCATTATAAACAACAAGGCGCTTCCACGCAACGGGAAACGCCTTTGTCTTCGTATCCGTTCAGACACTCTTATTCATAAAAGTGCCTGCTTCGCAGCCAACGCCGCCAGCGGCTCATCTTTTATTTCATAAGAGTGCGCTCCGCTCATCATGAGTAGAAAAATATGCGTAGTGTGCAAGCACCCACGCATATTTTCTATTCATGATGTCTGAACTGTTAAATTAAATTAGATGGAAAGTAAATGAGATACCTCGAACTGGTACTCGTTGATACCCTTCTCCATCTGCAGTGCATCCTCGATATCGAAATCGATGAACTCGCCGTGCTGGTAACCAACGACACGGTTGGTCTTGCCTTCCAGCATGATGTCTACTGCGTAAGCACCCATGATAGATGCATAGTAACGATCCTTGGCAGTAGGGCTTCCGCCACGCTGCATGTAACCTAAGATCGTAGCACGGGTCTCAATACCGGTAGCCGCCTCGATACGACGCGCCATGGAAGTGGAATGTCCGATTCCCTCGGCATTGATGATAATATGATGGGTCTTACCATGCTTACGGTTGGTAATGATATTATTGATAATATTCTGTTCGTTGTAATCGTACTTCTCGGGAAGCAGGATATCCTCGGCACCGTTAGCAATACCGCACCACAGAGCGATATATCCGGCATTTCTGCCCATTACCTCGATGATACTGCATCTCTCATGAGAGGAAGAGGTATCCTTAACCTTATCGATTGCCTGCATTGCAGTGTTCACTGCGGTATCGAAACCGATGGTATACTCGGTACAAGCGATATCCAGGTCGATGGTTCCGGGAAGACCGATGGTATTAATACCCAGTCTGGACAGAGCCTGTGCACCACGATAGGAACCGTCACCACCGATGACAACGATACCGTCGATACCGTGCTTTCTGCAGATATCAGCGCCCTTCTTCTGTCCTTCCGCTTCCTTGAACTCCAGGCAACGTGCGGTTCCAAGAATGGTACCACCACGCTGGATGATATCGGACACGTCCTTGGCTTCCACATCTATGATCTCTTCATTCAAAAGACCCTGATAACCTCTTTTGATACCTTTAACTTTCAGTCCTCTTGCAATGGCTGTACGAACAACTGCACGGATAGCAGCGTTCATTCCCGGTGCATCACCGCCGCTGGTCAATACGCCGATCGTCTTAATCTCTTTTGCCATGACTGTTACCTCCTAAGTAAACGAACGAATATTTTTCTCTTCTCGATTCTTTATTCTAATCTATTTTTGAGCGGTTTTCAATAGGTTTCGTTATAAATTTAACATTTTCTTTTCCAAACCGGGATGTAAGCTTTTCCATTAATGCTTCATCGGCTCTGACCCGGAGATTTGCAGGCAGGATCTTGTAGTTTTTCGTATCCCGCAGGAAGATCACCACGTCATCATTGCCGTCGGAATCCGCTATGGTCTGCAACAGTTCCTGCTCCCGTTCCTTATAGGCTTCCATGTTCGCGAACTGGATCCAGGCTCCCGCCGGCATTCCCTTTTTCTGCGGGGGTCCGGCATTCTGCTGCCCGGACTGTGCCTGTCCCGCCACGTCGTTTTGGTACTGCCCTCTGC
>CAVGMD010000076.1:0-12759 GCA_963630275.1 Bacteroidaceae bacterium
GTTTGGTAGAGCGCTGCGTTCGGGACGCAGAGGTCGCAAGTTCGAATCTTGTCGCGACGACTAAAAATAAGCTTCCACATTTGTGGGAGCTTATTTTTGTCTGTCTCAATATATTGAACTTATGACCTTTATCGGACTGAATGCACCGTTCGGGCGCAGAGGGTCCACGAGGTCCGGGGGACCTCGGCCTGGACCGACCGAAGCGGAGCGGAGACCGCAAGTTCGCCGCCTTCTTATTTACAAATCACAGTAACGCAATTCTCCGGCGATACATTATCCGCAACGCCTACATAAGATATCGGCTGAACAATATAACTGTACATTTTGCCCTTTGTCAGGTTCGTCATCTTGATACTGGTATTTGTCGTTCTGTCGAGCATGGATACCAGACCTGTCTCCTGATCATAACTGAAGATCTGATACTCTACCGATGTCCTGCCGCCATTAATGCCACAGTTAAAATCCGCATCCTTGGGCATATGACCTGCTGCCAGTTCCCATTCACTCTCACTGGGCAGACGATAGGTATTCGTACCATCCTGTCCGGTCAGCCAGTTGCAGTAAGCCTGTGCATCCTGATTCAGTTCCGGCTGCTCTTTTTCCACAAAATCGCTATTTGTATACATCTTACTGCTATCGTTTGTCTTCACAGCTGCCTCGGCAGGATATCTTCATAATTTAATACATTCCTCCCAATCCCCATAATCACAAACACCGTCGAAATATTCATCACCTGCTGAAAACTGAACATATTGTTCACCGTATAGGCCAGCACGCAGAATCCGCAGGCTCCCACCAGCACAGATTTCCTCCCAGCGCGAAGAAAATTGCGGATCGCGGAGATCATCATTCCTGCATAGCTGACCAATCCCAGCACTCCCATATCCACCAGAATCGTCAGCCATTCATTGTGTGCATTCGTCAGTCGGCTTCCACCAAAACGCTCCTGCACCATTGTCTGCAATCCCGTACTTCCCTCGTTGGACAAAAAAGCATACAGACAGTCCGGTCCTACTCCGAATACTTTATGGAGGAAATCTGCCTCCCAAAAGCATCTGGCACCCGCTGCCCAGGTACCCCCTCTGGCACTTCCCCAGCTGACATTAAACGTCAGCCATTTTGCTACATCCGGGTCTGTGATGTTTGATGTGAAAGCTCCATCCGCTAAGGTATTCATCAGCGTTAATAACAAAATGAGCACTATAACCACCGGCACCGCAATGGCAATTCCGCAGTATATTCTATGTATCATTTTCTCCGGGTAATTTCGTTTTTCCCGTGCTCTGTGTGTCAGATACAGAATGGTTCCCGACAGAATCGTCATAATTATTCCTGCCGACGAAAACGTCAGCAGATCCGTAATCCCCTCCATTATCAATTCCTGCGAGAACACATTTATTTTCCTTAATACCCATGTCACCAGACAAGCCCCGGAGAATATGGTCATCTCCTGCCAGAATACTTCCATTCTCGCGCTGTCTCTCACCGACATCCCAAATAACACGAACATGATCACCGCAAATGTCGCGATGCCGCTGCTGCTTCCCTGGGTCGCCAGCGTGGCAAACCCGATTGCCACGTACGCCATCAGCAACACCTTTTTCCAGATCATCCTCTCTTCCATCCGCCACAGCAGATAAACTCCGCCGAACAATACCGTCACCAGATACCCACAATACCAGTTAATATTCCCTATGGTGGAAATAAAAGAAGTATTTACGAACTGCGAATCTATGGGCAATAAACCGAACTTATTCACATATCCCAGGAAAAAAACAGCCGCAGACACCGGCAGCACCAGCACCAATATCCAATCCTTCCGCTGCCACATGCGGGAGATCATAAAATACACGATAACCGCCCCAAACTGCGTCCACATTCCCATCCGCCAGGAAACTGTTCCCCAAAGTGCTTCTTCCCGATAATTCGTAAACAGATACGACAGCAATACCGACACTGCGTATAAAGCCGCAAATTTATCCGTGCTGCTCAGGTCTTTCCACAGTCTCTTAGGTAACTCTCCGATCCTTGGGAGTTTCTTTTCCCGGATCACTGTAATCAGGCGGAATACCGCCCATAGAATAAATACCGGCAGCAAAGCCATTCCCACATAGGTCATGGTCTTGATAAAAAAGTTTTCCTTCTCCGTGCCAATCTTGGCATATCCCTTATTATATAAAGGTAATACCAACAGTACCACACACATATATATGCTAATCACAAGATCACACAAAAATTCATTTAAATTGCAAAGCGTCTCCGCCACAGATTCCGTCTTCTTTTTTCCTGTCGTATGTTTTGCCATAATCCTGCCCTTCCGTTTCTCACTCTCATGATAGCTTTCCGGGCTTCTTTCGTCAATCTTTTTCTCAGGATCGTCCAGTCCCGTTTTTCTGGCGATCGTACATTCTGGACAGACTATTGTAAGTCTCGTAGATCAGCACGAATCCCAGCGGTCCCTTGATGATCCCCCAGATACCGAACAGCCGGATTCCCGCATACAACGACACCAACACAGCTATGGGCGACACTCCTATTTTCCTGCCGATGAGGCGGGGTTCCATGACTTCCCGCAGGAAAATGCAGACCACATACAGTATGCCGCAGACTAGCGCCCTTCCCCAGCTTCCTTCCAACAGCTGAAAAATCCCCAGCGGCACCAGTACCACACCTGTTCCGATAAATGGCAGTGCGTCTAGAATTCCCGCCAGGATCCCCCACAGGATCCCGTGCCGGATCCCCGCAATTCCCAGCGTCAAAGCTGCGGTTGCTGCAATCGTGGTCATAATGATTCCCTGCGCTTTTACAAAAGTGGCAATATAGCGGGCGATCCCGCAGATGACCTCCAACAGTACATGACAGGCCTCCTGATCCAACAGACGGTTCATAATGCCGTCGTAGTCCTTAGCCAACAGCACAGAAGCAATCAGAAATGTTACCAGAAATCCCCCCAGTTCCGCGAACCACTGCACATACTGCATGGACTGTGACAACATTCCCGGCAGAATGTTTTCCTCCAGAGAATCCAGTCCCTCCTGCAATCTGCCACTGACGGTAGTTTCCAGATAAGCGGTGTCCACACCGATAATCTCCCCCACGCTACGGCACAGTCCCCGGACTACCTCCAGCCACTCCTGTTCCCGCAGTTCCAGATTTCCGATCCATACCGGCAGGCTGCCCAGCACCCAGGACACCAGAATCCAGAGCAGCCCTGCCAGTAATACCGTTGCCACGATCAGAAGTACTATGGCGCTGAGGTGTCTGGGAAAATGCAGTCTCTGGTTCATCCGCTTCATCGTGGGGCCGAAGATCGTGACAAACAGCATCGCCAACAACACAGGTGCCGACAGTGGTGTCAGATATTGCAGAAAAAAATAGACTGCCCCAGTTACCAGAAGCAGTACTATCATCTTTTTTCCTATAATGTTTTTGCCAAATTCTCCCCAGTCCATTCCGCACACTTCCTTTTTGGGATTAGTGTGTGCCGGACTGCTTTTTTTATCCCGCGGAGACGTCCCCGGACGTAAAATTCATAAATTTTCCAAAAGCAGGGTTCTGCGACTTCACCCGGAATGACATCTTTTTGCCGGAAATGGGATGGCAAAATTCCAGAAAATACGCGCAAAGTGCCACTCCGCGATAGGACTGGCTTCCCACGGTAACACCCGCCGTGGCATTCCCATATTTGGTATCTCCCAACAGGGGCCATCCGGCATGGGCAAACTGCACTCGGATCTGGTGAAACCGCCCGGTCTCAATACAGACATCCGCCAGTGACAGCGGCATAGGCTGCTCCATTTTCTCCAAAATGCGATAGTGCAGTTTTGCGATCTTCGCATCCGGAAAATTTTTCTCTCTGCCAGTGACTGCCACTGCCACATTACCTTCTTTCCGCAGATAATCCACAAGCTCCCCTTCCGAAGCATCAGGATATCCACAGAGTACCGCATAATACTGTTTATTCAATGTGCCCGCCGACAGTTGCCTCGTCAGAGCCGCTGCCGCTTTTTTCTCTTTGGCGAATACCAGCACACCCTCCACCGGCTGATCCAGCCTGTGGATCACCGCCAGATACGGCTCTCCCCGTCCGCGTCCGGCCTGATTCGCCAGATAGGACTTCAGCTCGCTGACCACATCTGCCTGTCCGATCCGGGCAGACTGTACCGCCAGTCCCGCCGGTTTGCGGATCACCAGTATGCTGTTGTCTTCGTATAATATCTCTGTTCTCATTTTCTCAGCCCCTTGGGATAATGGTTCTTCATGATGCCCCCGGCCAGTTTCCCCCAGCCCAGACTGATGCCGTCCACGCAGATCAGATACCAGCCCTTCTCGCCTTCCGCGGAAAAGGTCTGCCCCTTCAAATAAGCAGCCGCTTCCTCCACGGACAGATTCCATACATGCTTTACATCCTGCGGGCACAGCGCCAGTGCCAGCGCATGGGCCGGTTCGAAGCGGTTCTTTTTCAGGGTTCCCAGATGCAGTCCCGGACGCAGTACTTTCAGGCCCTTCACCCCGGGCATTCTCTCCGGCATACGGTACAGATTATCGCCAAACGCCAGAAATCCCTCTCCCGCGGTACACATTCCCGATTCCGTGACCTGCTTCTCCGAAAAAGTCTCTTTTGCAAAGGCAAAATAATCTGCCCAGTCCTTTGTAAGATTCTTTGCGGGGATTCCTTTTTCCGTTCCCGTTGCGCACACCGGCTGATACCCCTGTGGAAGTTCCCCTTTTTTCTGTAATACCGTGGCGTAATGACCTTCGCCGTTCAGTTTATGAGGCCACAGGCGCAAGGTACCCTCGATTCCCGACGCCGGATTCTCCACACACCCCGGAATGCCGTCACAGCCCTCCGGAATCCCCAGTGCCTTTTTATCAATGGGAACGATCTCGAACTCCTCATGTCTTGCAAGGAACCGGCTGATGCTGCCTTCATTTTCCACAGGGGCAAAGGTACAGGTAGAATACACCAGTCTGCCACCGGGCACCAGCATCCGGGCGGCGCATTCCAGAATACCGTCCTGTCTGTCCGCACAGAGCTGTACATTCTCCGGGCTCCACTCCTCGCAGGCCACCTCGTTTTTCCGGAACATTCCTTCTCCGGAACAGGGCGCATCCACCAGAATCCGGTCAAAATATTCCTCGAAAACATCTGCCAGATGCTCCGGTGTCTCATTCAACACGCAGGCATTACGGATTCCCATGCGCTCCACGTTCTCCGACAGGATCTTCGCTCTGGCCGGATGGATCTCGTTGGTCACGAGTAGCCCTTCTCCTCCCATCGCCGATGCGATCTGGGTACTTTTTCCTCCGGGTGCCGCACACAGATCCAGAATCCGCTCTCCGGGCTGTGGTGACAGTAGTGTCACCGGTGCCATGGCACTGGGTTCCTGAATATAATAGAGCCCCGCTTCATGCCAGGGATGTTTCCCGGGCTGATCCTCTTTTGTGTAGTAATAACCGTTCTCCGCCCAGAGAACCGGCTGTAAATGAAAGGTCTGTTGTATTTTTTCTTCTATGACAGTACTGTCATTTGTCCTCCCGGACTCCTCCTGCAATTTCAGAGGATTGAGGCGCAGTGCCTGATATTTTTCATGGTCAAAACTTGTCAGGAACTCCTCGTATTCCGATCCCAAAAGTCCCTGCATTCTCTCTAAAAACGCCTGTGGAAGCATGGATTTCCTCCATTTCTGTAATCTGTTCCCATTAACTGTATCACAGGTCCTATTTGCGGGCAATCATTTCTTGCCAACCGGAACTTACACAACTATAATATTTCTTGTAAGTGCTGGTTTTTATTAAGGTTCTAAAAGGTAACCCATCGTTTTTATTTTCAGTATTTTCAATAAGAAAAGAGGTTATTATGTCTATTTTCAAGAAAACACTAAGCTGTGCCGTTCTGGCGGCTCTAAGTACCTGTGCGCTGGCCGGCTGCGGAAAACAGAATGCGGCCAATGAAACCACAGCGCCCTCCTCTGAGGCACCTTCCGCTGCCATCACAGAGACTGTTTCCGAAAGCACCGCTGCATCCGAACAGACATCGGTTCCCGAAACATCCGAAACCCAGCCCGCGGAATCCGAAAACGTAACTCCCGAAACAACCTCCGTAGATGCTTCCACTCCTTACGGACAACATGGCACCCTCCATGTGGAAAACGGGAAACTGACGGACGAAAACGGCAGCACAGTCCAGCTTTACGGCATGTCCACCCACGGAATCGCCTGGTTCCCCCAGTATATCAATTATGATTCCTTCCGTACTCTGCGAGACGACTGGAACACCAACTGTATCCGTCTCGCCATGTATACGGCGGAATACGGCGGCTATTGTGCCGGTGGAGACAAAGAGCAGCTGAAACAGCTGGTAAAGGACGGCGTATCCTACGCTACAGAGCTGGGAATGTACGTGATCGTGGACTGGCATATTTTAAGTGACTGTGATCCGAACCAGAATAAAGATGAGGCGATCGCCTTTTTCCGGGAAATGACAGAGGCTTTTGCCGACAACGACAATGTGCTCTATGAGATCTGTAATGAGCCCAACGGCGGAACTTCCTGGGACAGCATCAAGTCCTACGCGGAGGAAGTCATCCCGGTGATCCGGGAGCAGAAGCCGGATGCCGTCATCCTCGTGGGAACCCCTACCTGGAGCCAGGAGATCGACAAAGCTGCCGCTTCTCCGCTGGATGACAGCAATGTAATGTATACGCTACATTTCTACGCAGGCACCCATAAAGACGACCTGCGTAGCCGCTTAGAGACCTGTGTTCAGAACGGGCTTCCGGTATTTGTCAGCGAATTCGGCATGTGCGATGCCTCCGGCAATGGTGCCAATGATTTTGATTCCACCACCAAATGGCTGGATCTGCTGAACAAGTATCAGATCAGCTTCTGTTGCTGGAATCTCGCCAATAAGGACGAGAGCAGCAGTGTCTTCAAGGCTTCCAGCACCGCGTTATCCGACTGGACCGATGAGGATTTCAATGAATCCGGCCGCTGGATCCGTGACTACTTCCGCGGCATGCCGCAGAAATAGCCACTTAGCATATTTTTACAATAATTCTTCGTCATAGACCGCTCTGCCGCCACCGATGAATTTCGGTCTGGTGCGGGCGCATACCACATGGGCGTCTCCGATCTGTCCGGACCGGAGGCGCACCGGTACTGCCACATCTCTCAGATGCATTCCGATCAAAGTATCCCCGATATCCATTCCTGCCGCTGCCTGAATATGCTCCACAGCCACCGGATGTTCAAACGCTTTGTACGCTGCCGTTGCAAAAGATCCGCCGGCCTTGGGCTGAGGTACTACATTTACCATGGGATAACCGTATTTTACCGCAGCCTCTTTTTCCAGAATCAATGCACGGTTCAGATGCTCACAGCACTGGGCGGCCAGATACACTCCGGCTTCCTGCGTGGCCTGATAGATTCCCCCAAATACCATCTCCGCCAGCTCCGGACTGGAATAAGTACCGATAGCAGCTCCGCCTACTTCACTGGTGGAACACCCTACCACGAACAGTTCTCCCTGCTCCAGCTTTGCCTTTTCCAGAATCTCCTTGGCGGCTAAATAAGCCTCTTCTGCAATGATTGTCATATCTTCTGTCATGACGAATACCTCCCAGATTATTTTTTATAGTTATTGCCATCCTTTCTGCCTTTTTCGGCAGACAGTCTGTTTTCCATAGTTACAGCAGACAGTTTTCCAATACCAATATCACTAAGAAAACAATATTTGCTATGGTAAACCATCCAAAATACTTCTTTTTCTCTCCCGGAATCTGTCTGACCACCTGTTTGTAAGAGATCAGGCTGGCCATGGACGCAATCAGCGTTCCCAGACCTCCCAGATTCGTACCGATGATCAGCGCCGTTATATTTTCCGTAAAACCGGATAACAGCAGGGCCGCCGGAACATTACTGATCACCTGACTGGCGATCACCGCCGTCATCACTTCCCTGCCCCCGATGATCTTCTGCAAAAATTCACAAAACGCCGGCATTCTTCCCATGTTTCCTATGAAAATAAAGAATCCCACGAAGGTCAGCAAGAGGGAATAATCCACTTTTCCCATGGTTTCCCGGTCCAGAATAAGAACCATCCCTATTACAATTCCCAGCGTCAGCAGATAGGGAACGATGTGGGCCACTGTCAGCAGGCAAAGCACAAACAGCAGCAAATATCCCGGAAGCAGATATTTCTTATGCTCCACCTTTTCCTCTGCCGGCAGAGACACATCTGTTCCACGGACTTCGATTCCGCTTCGTTTTGCCACAATTGCTCCACAGATCACCAGTAAAAGCAGCGACAACAGTGAATAAGGCAGCATCAAAAGCAGAAATGCTCCCGCGGATATCTGTGCTTTCCCATATAAATACAGATTCTGCGGATTTCCGATCGGTGTCAGCATGCTTCCCAGATTCGCCGCGATCGTCTGAAGAACGATCACCGACACTGCCAGTTTTTTCACGGAATCCTCTCCCGACAGCCGAAGCACGATGAATGTAAACGGCACAAACGTAATCAATGACACATCATTGGTAATGATCATGCTGAAAAAGAAACACAAAAGCACCAGCACTTCCACCAACTGCATTGTATTCTGTGTATGCTGTAGTAATATTTTCGCAATATTCCGGAAAACACCCAGCTTCTGCAATCCTGCCATTACCGTCATCAGACAAAACAAAACAGAAAGTGTGCGAAAATCAATATATCCCGCATACTCCCCATCCGGCGGGACCATCACCGCAGACACTATTGCCAGCAGGATTGCTACGGCCAGAACCGTCTCTCTTTTTAGAAATTCAACCAATTTACTCGTTACTTTCATACTCTTTTGTTCCTTTGCTCCGTATCTCACAAAAATATTTTACGGGAATATAGTAAAATTAAGAATATTCTCCACGGAGCGTATTATGTCTTTTCTGCTCTCTCTGCTCTTCGGCATCTCCGCCAGTCTGGATGCCCTTCTGGTAGGCACCGCGCTGGGACTTCGGAAAGTCCCGCTGCCTGCCGGACATAATCTGCTGATCAGCACAGTCACCCTCATCGGAACTGTGATCTCTATAGGTCTTGGCAACCTCTTATTACCGCTTTTCCCCGCAGGAATCGGAATCCGGATCGGAAGCAGCGTCCTGATCCTTTTCGGTCTGTACTACGTGGGAAAATGGTTGCTTTTCAAATGGCGCTGTCGTTCCTCCCACAACAGTAATCTCTGTCAGGAGGAAGAAAAATTTACCGCGCACCGGGAATTGTCCCTGTCGCAGATACTGGCCTTGGGCTGTGCCCTTTCCATGAACAATATCGGCATCGGTTTCTCCGCCAGCATTACCGGGCTTCCCTTTCTTCCGGCTTCGGTGTCCACTTTTTTCTGCTCTTTTGGATTCCTGGCTCTCGGAAGCCGGCTGGGCCGGTCCGCTTTCCTGCAACAGATCGGGGAATACACAGATCCCGTCTCCGGATTGCTGTTGATCCTGTTGGGTCTGTGCCAATTGTACCACTGATCTGCATAGTTCCGAAAAACCTGGGGAATCTATCTGAATAATACCATATACCTGTTTGGCAGTCTATGCAAGTGATCAGAAAGGATTCCCCGCTATGGTACAACGTTCCTTATCCACAAATTTATCCAAAAATATCGCACTTTTCCACGCTCTGCTGCCTCTGGATGACAGTTTCGACCTGATCACCCGGGATCTGCGGCTGGGAAATACATCGGCTTACTGGATCGGAGTCAATGGGTTCTGCAAGACAGAGATCCTTCAACAGATCTTTTCCGACTTACAGGATCCCCTTTATACACTGGATTCCGAGATCCGCAATCTCCCCCGCTATGTGCAGAGTAAGCTCGGTTATGCCCAGGTGTCGCTGACTTCCTCTATAGATGCGATCCTGCAAAATATCCTCAGCGGCCCCTCCATCCTTCTGGTGGAGGGCTTTGCACAGGCTGTGATCATTGACGTCCGCACCTATCCTGTCCGCAGCATCTCCGAGCCGGACACCGAGCGGATCACCCGGGGTGCCCGGGACGGTTTCGTGGAAACGTTGCTGTTCAACACCAATCTGATCCGCCGCAGGGTGCGCTCTCCGAAGCTGACCTTCTCTATCTGCTCTCTGGGTACGGAAAGCCGCACGGATGTGGCTATCGCCTATCTGGCGGATCAGGTCAATGAGGAACTGCTGGATGCCCTAAAACAAAAGCTCTCGCAGCTTAAGATCACTTCCCTGACCATGGGAAGTAAAAGTCTGGAAGAACTCCTGATCAAAAAACGCTGGTGGAATCCATTACCCAGCATCCAGCTGACGGAGCGGCCCGATGTGGCCTGTAGCTATCTGTGTGAGGGGCATATTCTGCTCATCGTGGACAACTCTCCTGCCGTTCTGCTGCTCCCCGGCACCATCTTTCAGTTTACCCAGAGTCCGGAGGACTATTACAACAATCCCCTGACCGGCACCTACTTCCGTATGATCCGCTTTCTGTGCATTCCGGTCAGTCTCCTGCTCCTGCCGATATTCCTGCTTCTTGCCGCTTATTATCCGGAGCTCACTGCGCAGTTACAGCTGACTCCGGTCAGTGAGTTGTCACCCTTCCGGCTCTTTTTCTATGTGCTGGCTGTGGAATTTCTGCTGGATCTCTTCAAATACTCCGCCGCTCTCAGCTCCAGCCGCGTCTCCGGCGCTCTGTCCATTGTAGGCGGTCTTTTAATTGGTGACATTGCTGTCAGTCTCAACTGGGCCTCCACCGAAGTCCTTTTCTATGCTGCTGTCACCATGCTGGCGAATCTGTCCCTCTCCAGTATCGAATTTGCTGATGCCTTGCGGATTTACCGCATTCTTCTGGTAGTCACAACAGGACTCTGGGGATTGCCGGGATTTATTATCGGTCTGACACTGGTGTCATTCTCCGTTTTTACCACACCGACCTTCGCTGGCTTCAGCTATTTCTGGCCGCTCTTCCCCTTTAACGGCCCGGCACTCCGAAGCCTCCTCTTCCGCCGCCCCACCTACAAAGCCCAGCCCAGTAAGGTCTGGTCCCGCGGGCATGCGCATAAAAAATAGCCACTATAGCGCGAGACGGCGCACGAGGTCCGGGGGACCTCGGCCTGCGCGGACCGGAGACATCGAACTATATCACCGTCCGTCCCTGCATATACAAAAAATACTTCATCTACCCAATGTCTACAACTTCATGCAGACACAAAAAGAGCGGAAACCCTGAAAAATCAAGGCTTCCGCTACAAATAAAAGAAGCGCGAGACGGGGATCGAACCCGCGACCCCCTCCTTGGCAAGGAGGTGCTCCACCGCTGAGCCACTCGCGCATATTGTACAGGTCAAAACCTGTATCTTGAAGGTATGAAATTAATTGTGTTGGCATTCATCCGCAATCTTATGAATGTCTGCTGTGTCTCACAGCAAAGACTATATTACATGATGAATGCCAAACTGTCAAGCAAATTTTTGAAATTTTTCGTAAAATTCCATCACATTCTATTTATCCGTAGTCAGATGGCTGTATTCACCCTTGCGATTGTAGGAATCCGTCAGGTAGCTTTCATCCGTAAGAATACATTCGATCTCCTGATCGTCCTCTTTATACTGGCTTCTCTTCCGCAGATCTTCTTTGGTATGCTGTTGCTTCGTCTGAAGAAAATCTCCGCTATGGGATCCCAGAAAACGCCCCGGCAGCCGGTCCATCAGCTTTCTTGCTACCTTCTGCACCTGATAGCGCACCTTCTGAAAAGGATTGGCAGGCATGACATCCTTGGTATCCACCGGGCGGAAATACGTGTGGGTCGCCGCTGTCTCCACCGCTGCCCTGTTCAATGTGGTCTTCACGCCCACAGAATTTCCGGTAACAAGCGTCTCCTGGCCGGCGATATGATCCCCGCTTCCGTCTTTCTGCGAGGTAATCGCATCATTGGCTTCCTTGCTGTCTCCCCAGATCCTCTGTAAAAGCTGTTTTCCGCTATTCCCGATATTCTGCACCCAGGACATAAGATTCACCGAAGAGTTCTCCTGCAATACTTCCTCTGCGGTCTGTGCAGTCTGTGCGCTTCCTAATTTTGCACCCGCACCGCCTACATCCTTATTTTCCCCATGTTCATGAATACATCCTGTCACCTGATGAGAATATGTGTCATGTCCGCTTCCTACTCCACCGACCTGCATAAGCCCCTCCGTTCCTATAGCCGAGTCTATCTGTTCTATCATGTATATCGGAAGTATTCACTTTTTTAAACAGTCTCTTTTTTCCTGCCGTCTCTTATTTTCTTAACATATACTGCCAACACTGTTGCATTGACAATGACAACCACGGAAAAAAACACAGCCCGGAAAGTTTCCTCTCGTCGCATCATTTCCAACGACAGATACCACTCCGGATCTCCTCCGCCATCTTCCGCCGCCATTGCATTCACGGAATTGGCATTACGATAGGTCCTGACCAGCCATTGAATCAGTATGAATACCGTTAATGCTTTCCTCATAGGTATTCACCTATTTATTATAATACAAATAACGGGAAGCCTTGATTTATCAGGCTTCCCGCTAAAAAAAAGAGCGGGTGATGGGAATCGAACCCACGTATCCAGCTTGGAAGGCTGGTGTTCTACCATTGAACTACACCCGCATGTTTATATATGAAGCAGGGCGGCCATTTTAAGAAATGGTGTCCTGCGAAATGCCCAGAACCGGAATCGAACCAGTGACACGAGGATTTTCAGTCCTCTGCTCTACCAACTGAGCTATCTGGGC
>CAVGMD010000077.1:0-12711 GCA_963630275.1 Bacteroidaceae bacterium
GTGGACAGGTCGTAATTTTTCCAGGAAGCGGGGAGAAGATTGCGGAACAGCTCTTCGGATCCAGGAACAGATAGGACCAGTGGCTTTTGGTACCTGGAGTGCTGTAAGTGGTATGGGGGACGTTACGGGGCAGGAGAGTGACATCACCGGCATGGAAGGTTTGCTTTTCCCCGTTGATCTCTAATGTGCCACTGTCGGAATGACAGATACCGATCTCCAGACAATTATGGAAGTGAAGACTTCCGCTGGGGATGTCCGAGATCTTCCAATAATCACCGGACAGAAGCAGTACGGGGAACTGCATGGGCAGATAGTAGCTTCTGTATTCTGTAACCACTCGCTTGGATTTCGCCATTTTCAACCTCCTGTGGAACTTATACAAATCCATTGTGCATCCTGTATGACGTTGTGAAGAAATGGTTCACTGTCATGGGAATAATGCCTATACACTATATATAACAATTAAACTGGACAAAATCAACCATTATATTGTATAAATAATAAGTGCACTTTTGGAAGCGTTTCCGGAAATGAGATTAAAAATGGCTAAAAATATTGAAGAAAGCGGGCTTTTCTTGAAAAATATACGTCTTAAAATATAATAATAAATGGAATAAGAAAACTTATGAAAAACGAACATGATTTATAATGGTCGTTTTTGCATAGTTTTTTATGACGGATGATTAGAAAAATAAGGCAACATGTATGATAATATGCTTACAAGGTTACAAAAAGTGTACAAAGTGACGAGGAAATATAACTGACACTTGAGGAGGTTCGATATGGCGAAGAAAAATGCAGCCAATGTGGTGGGAGTGAAAACGAAAATCACTTGGAAACAAGCTTTTAAAAGAGACTGGCAATTGTATCTGCTGTTGCTGTTCCCACTGATCATGGTATTTGTATTCAGCTACGGTGCTTACCCGGGACTGCGGATGGCTTTCATGGATTACAAGCCGGCGAAAGGATATGCAGGCAGTGAATGGGTGGGGATGAAGACATTCATTAAGATATTTAAGGATGCTGATTTTATCCGGGCACTGCGCAATTCCGTAGTATTTAACCTGGCGGATCTGGTCGTTGGATTCCCGATGCCGATCATCCTGGCACTGATCCTGAATGAATTAAGATATCCCAAATTCAAGAAGGTGTCTCAGACGATCCTGTATCTGCCGCACTTCCTCTCCTGGGCAATCATCGGAAGTGTAGCCATGACAATGTTCCGTCCGAACTCCGGTCTGGTAAACATCCTGCTGACCAACATGGGAGTGATCTCCGAAGGAATTCCTTTCCTGAATGAGAAATGGCACTGGGCGGTAACGTACCTGCTGATCGGTGTATGGCAGACAATGGGATGGGGCACGATTCTCTACCTGGCAGCAATCACTGGTATCAACGGAGAACTGTATGAAGCAGCCATGATTGACGGCGCGAACCGCTGGAAGAGAATGTGGCACATCACACTTCCCGGTATCAAGAGTACAGTAGTAACACTGCTGATCTTAAACCTCGGACGTGTCATGGGAAGTAACTTAGAGCGACTGACCGCGTTGGAGAATTCGCAGGTCAAAGACTTCCAGTATCAGCTGGCTGTCTACATATATAATAAAGGTATCGGAGCCGGAAAGTTCAGTGCGGCGACCGCAGTTGGTCTGTTCCAGTCACTGATCGGACTGATTCTGGTTCTGCTATCCGATAAATTTGCCAAGAAGCTTGGCGAAGACGGATTACTGTAGGAGGTGAGAGTGATGAAGAAAAAAGAAGTTAATATCAACGAAGAATCTACCTCCGCAGGCGGAGCTCATGCAGTCAACAAATTCCGCATCAGCGATTTCGTCATGATGGCAGTGATCGTCATCCTCTGTGCTAGCTGCGTATTACCTTTCCTGCATGTAGCAGTAAAGTCCATTTCCGGTAATACCGCAGTAATGTCCAAGAGCGTTTACTTCTGGCCCAAGGACATCACCTTCGAGGCTTATAAGAAGGTATTTGCAGACAACTCCATGACCTACTCCATGATTTTCTCGGTAATCGTTACTCTGATCTTCACGGTCCTGGGAATGCTGGTATGTACCTGCGCAGCTTACCCGCTCTCCAAGAAGAGATTAAAGGGTAAAAAGTTACTGACCTTCCTGCTGATGGTACCGATGTACTTCAGCGCCGGCATCATCCCCAGCTATCTGCTATACCAGAAGCTGCATGTGCTGGATACCATGTGGGTATTGATCTTACCTCTGATCTATTCCCCGTACAACATGCTGATCATGAAGAACTACTTTCAGAGTACGATTCCCGACAGCTTGGAAGAATCCGCATTCCTGGATGGCGCAAGTAACTTCCAGATCTTAAGCAAGATCGTATTACCGCTGTCCAAGCCGATCCTGGCAACATTGTCTCTGTTCTACGCGGTAGGACGTTGGAATGCTTATTCAGACAACATGTACTACACCAAGAGCGCGAACCTGAAACTGATCCAGTATAAATTGTATCAGCTGGTAGCATCCGCAGCGGAAGCACAGACTTCCTCCCTAGCAGATACCGGTAGTGCGATTCAGTCCACTCCCGAAGTATTACAGGCAGCCAGCATCATGTTCGTAACAATTCCTATCATTATCATCTACCCGTTCCTGCAGAAGTATTTCGTACAGGGTACCATGATCGGAGCGGTAAAGGGTTAAGAGAAACAAAAGCAACCATGTTAGTTTTCCCCGAAGCCGGGGGTACACATAAAACTATGTATTTAAAACAAGGAGGATTGATTTATGAAGAAGAATACTCTTCACAAGGTAATGGCAACAGCACTGGTTGGTGCTATGGCAATGAGCACTCTGACCGGATGCGGCAGCAGCACTGACACAAACGCAGATGCCGGAACAAAGGAGTCTGTAGCAGAGAGTTCCGCAGCAAGCACTGACGCAGGAACTTCCACCGCGGTAGCAGGTATTGACGGTTGGGAAGCTTTTGCAGACAACGTAACTTTACAGATTCCCGTATACGATCGTGGTTCTTCCGGAAACGGATGCTCCGACGTAGAGAACAACTACTGGACCAACTGGGTACAGGAGAACTTCGGTGACAAGTACAACATCACTGTAGAATATGTAGGAATTACCCGTAGCGACGTTATGACTGATTACGCTATGCTGGCAGCAAGCCAGAGCCTTCCTACCATCTGTATGGAATATGACTATGATAAGCTGGCAAGCTGGCAGGCAGACGGCTATCTGCAGACCTACGATGTAGAAGAGTTCAAGCAGATCGCTCCTACTTACTGGGAGACCATGGTAGAGCACGGCAATGATGCTTACACCAAGCTGGATGACGAAGATTATCTGGTACTTGGCTACAGACCTTACGGCAATACCACTTATACCTGGTGTACTTTCTATCGTCAGGACTGGCTGGAGGAGGCTGGCTTCTCTGAGTATCCCGTTGGCGACAACACCAAGCTGTTAGAACTGTATGCAAAACTGGTAGAGAACGGCCACAAGTATCCCTTAAGCGGTAAGAAAGTAAGCGGCGCAGGTATCGACCAGAACTATGGTTACAGAGATTATCCTCAGGATGAGACCACATGGGCAACCACCGGTGACTATCAGATCCCCGCACTGTCCACCGAAGCTCAGAAGAGATTCCTGAAGTTCGAAAACGAACTGTACAATGATGGTTACTACAACCCTGAGTACTACTTAAGAGATGCTTCTGAGGCAGAGGCAGACTTCATCAACGGTGAAGCATTTACCTGGACCGGATATGTATCTTCCAGCATGAATGTACTGAACTCCTTCTATGATGCTAACCCCGATGCCAAGCTGGCAATCGCAGTTACTCCTTCCACCTGGACACAGGATGAGACCTGGGGATCTTCCGCTTCTTACAGACCCGGAACTAACTTCGGTATGATGATCGGCTTCGCTAACGATGCTACCGAGGATGAAGTAAAGGCAGCTATGATGTACCTTGAGTGGCTGAACCAGCCCGAGAACCTCTTCACCATGCAGTGGGGTCTCGAAGGCGTGAACTTCAACTATGATGACAACGGCGATCCCGTAGCAGTAGCAGATCAGACCGGTCTGGCTGAGCAGCAGGGACACAACAACAACGTAGACTACTGGTGTGCAGTAACCGCAGTTAAGACCCTTGGTTCTATCGAGAAGGACATCAAGGCAATCACCCCTCAGGGTGTTCCTCAGGACTTCTATGATCAGATTCTGGCTAATTACAACGGACAGGTTGCTATCTACGAAGCAGGCAAGGCTAACTCCGACTGTCTGTTTGCAACTTCTATCGATGCAGTAACCGAGTACAATCAGACTCTGTATGATCTGTACACCGAGTACCGTGATAAGCTGACCATGTGCTCTAAGGATCAGTTCGATGCTCTGTATGACGAGCTGAGCCAGAAGTATCTGGATGCAGGTTACCAGGAAGTAATCGATGAGAGACAGGCAGCTCTGGATGCAGGTAACACCACCAGACTTCAGTAAGTAAAAAGTCTTATTACAGTAAGTACATACTGCCCCCAAGCATGAATGGCTTGGGGGCTATATTAAAAAAGAGTGAATACTTTATGTTTTTTTCCGACGACCTGTTTTACAATAAAAACAGATGTGGGAAAAGAATATAAACCGCCGAAAGGCAGAAACGGAGGAATTATGTTAAAGCTGGAATATGATAAAAAAGAGATAGAGGAAGTCATTGATAAAATCGTAAAAAAGACCATGAATATGGATCTTACCTGGGACTGGCCCTGCGGTGTGGCATATTATGGGATCAGTGATGCCTATGAGAAGACCGGAAAAAAGGAATATCTGGATCTGTTAAAGGACCGCATCGATGAACTGATCGATCTGGGACTGCCCAAGGTATGGACGGTAAATGCCTGCGCCATGGGACATTGCCTGATCACCTTATATCAGGCCACCGGAGAGCAGCAGTATCACGATATTCTCATGAGCAAGATCGCTTATTTAAGAAACGATGCTCTGCGTTTCGGAGATCATGTATTGCAGCACACGGTATCTGCCAACAATGATTTCCCGGAGCAGTGCTGGTGCGACACCCTGTTCATGGCGGCATTTCTGATGTTGCGTGTGGGTGTAATGGAACACGATGAAGAGTTAATTGATGATGCACTGAACCAGTATTACTGGCATATCAAATATTTACAGAATCCCAGCAGCGGACTCTGGTATCACGGCTATGACAATATTGCCGGAGATCATATGTCCGGTATCTATTGGGGAAGAGCCAATGCCTGGGCAGCATTTACCATGTCACAGGTGGGAGGCATCCTGCCCCAGTGCTATCTGTATCCCAAGTATATCGATGTGGCAGGTTCCCTGAATGAACAGCTGGCAGCCCTGAAGGTATACCAGACGGAGAACGGTCTGTGGAGAACTGTGGTGGATGATCCGGAGTCTTATGAAGAGATCTCCGCATCTGCGGGAATTGCCGCAGCAATGCTGACCAGAGGCAATCCTTTACATAGCAAATACATCAACAAGGCAATCAAAGGCCTGCTTGCCAACGTAAGTGAGGACGGCAAGGTAATGAATGTCTCCGGTGGTACTGCCGTGATGAGAGACAAGGAAGGCTACCGAGGAATCCCCAAGGCGTATATCCAGGGCTGGGGACAGGGGCTGGCATTATCATTTTTTGCAACTTTGTTAGTATCCGATGAGATTGAGAAGGATGGTGCATTATAAATGTTTCGCAGAAATTTTCTGTTCGGGAAGGACGGAGGAACCGCCAATCTGATCGATGTAGGCAGTGACAACCTCTATCAGCCCGGAAAAGGCTATGGCTTTGTAACGGAGAAAAACAGAAGAGAACAGGAAGGACTGCAGATCCGGGAACTGAATTCGTCCTTTGAGCCTATGTACTGGTATCAGAATGAGGATCTGACATTTCTTAGGGAAGATGAAAACGGCTGTTATCTGGATTCCACGAAAGAAGTGGTAGCGCTGGAGCAGCAGTCCGGGGAGAAAATGCCCGGTTCGCCCAGATGGATTCCGCTGATCTTCAAAGTGGATGTGCCCAGACAGGGCAATTATAAGGTCACTCTGACCATCCGCTCAGAAGAGGAGATGGGAGAGGTAATGATTTTTACCGGCAGAAGACGCCTTGCTTTTCATGGTAGAGTACAAGCGGGTGAGTTCATTTATACCATGGCGGTAAATGTCTGCGATATTGTACCGGTAGGACATTCGCATATTTTTGCGGATAAGACAGTGGACATTGCAGTGCTGGCAGACAGACCAAGAATCAGTGCGCTTACGGTGGAAGAGATGAATTGTCCCACCGTGTATCTGGCAGGAGATTCCACGGTGACGGATCAGTCCGGAGATTATCCTTATTATCCCGGTACCTGTTACTGCGGCTGGGGACAGATGCTTCCGGCGTATCTGGATGCGAAGCTTTCCGTGTCGAATCATTCCCATTCGGGACTGACCACCGATACCTTCCGCAAGGAGGGACATTACGCAGTAATCGACCAGTACAGTAAGCGCGGTGATTATATATTTTATCAGTTTGGCCACAATGATCAGAAGCTTCCGGAATTGCAGGCGAAGGGCGGCTATCAGGCAAATCTGCACCGCTATATTAAAGAGAATCAGGCAAAGGGTGTCTATCCGGTACTGGTGACGCCTATTGCAAGAAATACCTGGAGACTGCGGGATCAGACGTATCTGGATCTGTTGGAGGAATTTGCAGATGTATGTCTGGAACTGGGAGCACAGTACAATATTCCCGTACTGGATCTCCATGCCCACAGCAAGGAATATGTGCTGGAAAAGGGATTGCAGGATGCCAAGCCCATCTTTTTCCCGGGAGATTATACTCATACCAATGACTTTGGTGCCTACCGGATGGCGGGTTATGTGGCGGAAGAGATCCGGGAGAAATGCACAGGACATTCCGAGCGGGCTTACGCTTATCTGGCAGAGTGCGTGACGGAAGGATTCGGTGCATGGGAGCCTGTGGGACAGATAAAAGTACCGAAGAAGCCGGAGATTTATAAGGACATTCCGGATCCTGCGGGAGATCATGTACTGTTGTCCGAGGCAGAGCAGTTAGAGCGTGTGGTAAGGCTGTGTCTGAAGGAAGAATTATTATAAATATAAATAAGTAAGAAAATAAGCAGGAATATGAGGAGGAACTCAGAATGGGAAAAGGTGGTTTTACCTTACCGGGAGAATCTGGATATGAAGAACTGACCTTGAAAATGGCAGAAAAGTGGGGCGCGGATGTGATCCGTGACAGTGACGGTACCGTGCTTTCCGATGAGATCACCCATGCCGGGTATGGCATCTATTCCACCATCTGTATTATTAGAGATCATAATGCCTGGGCAAAGGAGAATCAGGACAAATTACAGCAGACCTTTCTGTGTACACCCCCTCAGGTGGCAGAGAGTGATACCGTAACAATCGGACTGATGGACAGCTTTTTTGCGGAGCAGTTTCGGATCAACGACAGTGCGGAAAGCCTGGAATATTGGGAAGTCTATGACAGAACCAACAACGCTAAGATCGACAATGCCAACTGGAGCTATGACAAAGAGAAGGGAAGCGTAACTTTATCCGGTATCACACCTTTCCATAAGTATACGGTAAGTTTTTTGGCCTATCGTATCTGGGAAGAGATCTCCATGTACAACCATACGACCAACCACTGGGACAAGGAGCATCTGATGCAGATCGATCCCAGATATCCCGAGACCCAGGAGTATCTGCTTAGCTGGATGAAGAACTGGTGCGAGACCCATCCGGATACCACGGTGGTACGTTTTACCTCCATGTTCTATAATTTTGTATGGATCTGGGGCAGCAGTGAGAGGAACCGGAGTCTATTCTCCGATTGGGGTTCTTATGATTTCACTGTCAGCGTTCCGGCACTGCAGGAATTTGAAAAAGAGTACGGCTACCGTATGACAGCGGAAGACTTCATCAATAAAGGACAGCTGCATGTGACCCATATGCCCGGTAATGCGAAAAAAGCGGACTGGATGGCATTTATCAATGATTTCGTCATCTCTTTCGGTAAGAAGCTCATTGATATGGTACATTCTTACGGCAAAAAGGCTTATGTTTTCTACGACGACAGCTGGGTTGGCGTGGAGCCTTATAACGGCAGATTTAAAGAATTTGGTTTCGACGGACTGATCAAATGTGTCTTCTCCGGTTACGAAGCAAGACTGTGTGCGGGCGTGGATGTGCCTACACATGAGCTGCGTCTGCATCCTTACCTGTTCCCCGTGGGACTGGGCGGAGCACCGACTTTCATGGAGGGTGGAAATCCCACACTGGATGCGAAAAAATACTGGAACAGCGTAAGACGTGCCCTGCTGCGTGCGAAGATCGACCGGATCGGTCTCGGTGGATATCTCCATCTGGTGGAGGATTTCCCGGACTTCTGCGATTATATTGAAAAAGTGGCAGATGAGTTCCGGCTGATCCGCAGCTTCCACGATGCGGGAGAGCCTTACCGGATCAAGACCCGTGTGGCAGTGCTGCATTACTGGGGGGCTTTACGTTCCTGGACTTTGTCCGGACATTTTCACGAGACCTATATGCACGATTTGATCCACATTAACGAAGCGCTGTCCGGACTTCCCGTGGATGTGAAATTCATCTCCTTCGAGGATGTGAAAAACGGGGCACTGAAGGATGTAGATGTAGTGATCAATGCAGGCAGAGCCGGAAACGCCTGGAGCGGCGGAGATGCCTGGAAGGATGAAGAGCTTGTCACTGTACTTACGAAATGGGTACATGAAGGTGGCTGCTTTATCGGTGTGAATGAGCCTTCCGCAGTAGAGGGATACGATACCTATTTCCGTATGGCACATGTGCTGGGAATCGACGAAGATACCGGTGCAAGAGTCTGCCATGGCAAGTGGGCTTTCGAGGCAGCGGATCCGGAGGGACTGATTCCCGAGGGCGCAGGCGTGGAAGCAAAAGAGAACCGGTACCTGACGGATGGTAAGGCACAGGTGCTTTTAGCAGACGGCGAGAAGCCGCTTGTGACTGTGAACCGTTTCGGCAAGGGAATGGGAATCTACTTATCCTCTTTCCAGGTGAACCTGTGGAACACCAGAATGCTGTACCAGCTGATCCGTTATGCGGGTGGAGAAGGTACTTCCGGTAACTATATGACGGATAACCTGTATACAGAGTGCGCTTATTATCCCAAGAGTAAAAAGCTGGTGGTCATCAACAACAGTGACACCGAGCAGACTACCACGATCCCTACGGAAGCAGGAGTATGCACGGTAACCATTGCACCCTACGATACTACTTTTGTGGAAATCGGATAACCGGTTAGGAGCTGAAAATGGATAGCGAAAAAATAAGACCTACAGAATATTTTCCCGACGGAACCCCAATTGATGGCTGGTTCTATGAGACGAAGATTCCGGAGCTGCCAGAACTTGGAAAACAGTATGTTCTGACGGAGTACGGCATCTGGGACGACGGGAAGATCTATACCAAAGAAATCCAGAAAGTCATTGATCTGGTGGCAGAGGAAGGCGGCGGTGTCCTGGTGGTACCGCCCGGAACCTATCTGACGGGATCGATTTATTTCAAACAGGGAGTGAATCTCTATGTTTCCGCCGGAGCTACGTTGAAGGGCAGTAATGATATCTCGGATTATGATCTGTGTGAGACCCGGATCGAGGGAGAGACCTGCCTTTACTATGCGGCACTGATCAATGCAGACGGGGTGGACGGTTTCACCATGTGCGGACCGGGTACCATCGACGGCAACGGTCTTAAGGCATGGAGAGCCTGCTGGCTTCGCTGGAAATGGGGAGGCGGCGGTAACAAGGAAGAACAGAGACCACGCCTTGTCTATCTGTCGAATTGCAAAAATGTATTGATTGCAGACCTGCGGCTGCAGAATTCCCATTTCTGGACCACACATATTTATAAATGCGATCATGTGAAATACATAAACTGCCAAATTTATTCCCCGGCGGGACCGGTGCCCGCACCCAGTACGGATGCCATCGACATTGATGTCTGTACGGATGTGCTGGTGAAGGGCTGCTACATGGAAGTCAACGATGATTCCGTAGTATTAAAAGGCGGTAAGGGGCCCTGGGCGGACAGCCAGCCGGAGAACGGTGCGAACGAGCGGATTCTGGTGGAGGACTGTGTTTACGGTTTCTGTCACGGGTGCCTCACCTGTGGTTCGGAATCGGTACATAACCGGAATATCCTTATGCGCAGGATCAAGATTAAAGGCGCAGCGAGACTGCTGTGGCTGAAAATGCGTCCGGACACCCCACAGAACTATGAATACATTACCGTGGAGCAGATTGAGGGCAGAGTTAAAGAATTTTTGAAGATTTATCCCTGGACACAGTTTTTTGATCTGAAGGATCGCAAGGACAGACCATTGTCCTATGCCGATCATATCACCATGAGAGACTGTGATTGTGTCTGTGATACGTTTTTTGATGTGATCGCGGATGAAGAACAGTATCTTCTGACGAATTTTACCCTGAAAGATCTGCGGGTCAAGGCAAGGGTGGACAATTTTTCGGAAGATAAATTGAGAAGTGTAGTATATGAGAACGTACAGGTGGAAGAGAGCACGGAGCCGGTGGAGAGCTGGCATGAAGTGAAGGGATTTCAGTGATGCGGATAATGTAAGCCGCGGAAAGGATTAATATGGCAAAGCTGTATATCAACGAGAAAAATAAAAAGGGACATATCAACCCGGAACTCTACGGTAACTTCTCCGAGCATCTGGGCAGATGTATCTATGAAGGACTGTATGTGGGAGAGGATTCCGAGATTCCCAATACCAACGGTATGCGTAACGATGTAGTGGCAGCTCTGAAGGAGATGAAGCTTCCGGTGCTGCGCTGGCCCGGCGGATGCTTTGCGGACGAATATCATTGGAAGGACGGTATCGGTCCCAAGGAGAATCGTAAGAAGATGGTCAATACCCACTGGGGTGGTGTGACCGAGGACAACAGTTTCGGTACCCATGAGTTCTTCGAACTGTGTGAGCAGATCGGTTGTAAGACCTATATCAACGGCAATGTGGGCAGCGGCACCGTACAGGAGATGTCTGAGTGGGTCGAGTATATGACCTTTGACGGAGTCTCCCCCATGGCAGACCTGCGACGGAAAAACGGCAGAGAGAAAGCCTGGAAGGTGGATTATTTCGGTGTCGGCAACGAGAACTGGGGATGCGGCGGCAATATGACCCCGTCCTATTACGGCAATCTGTACCGCAGATACCAGACCTATGTGAGAAATTATGATCCCAAACAGCCCATTTTCAAGATATGCTGCGGTCCCAACGCCGGAGATACTTATTGGACGGAAGAGGTGTTAAAGACCTGTTTTGAGAATGCACCGGAATGGTTGCACGGCTTTATGGACGGACTTTCCCTGCATTATTACACTCTGCCGGAGGACGACTGGTCTCACAAGGGCAGCGCACTGGATTTCGATGATGCGGCATGGTACAAGACCTTAGCAAAAGCCTTTAAGCTGGATGAACTTATCGGAAAGCATTCCACTATCATGGACAAATACGATCCTGAGAAGAAGATCGGTCTGATCTGCGATGAGTGGGGCACCTGGTATGATGTGGAGCCCGGCACCAATCCCGGATTTTTATACCAGCAGAGCACCATGCGTGATGCATTGGTAGCGGGACTTTCCTTAAATATTTTCAACAAGCACTGTGACCGTGTGAAGATGGCAAATATCGCACAGTTAATCAATGTATTGCAGGCAGTGATCCTGACAGAAGGTGCGAAGATGCTGCGCACTCCTACCTATCACGTATTCCATATGTACAAATACCATCAGGATGCGGATCTGGTGGAAAGTTATATCGATGGCGTGGAGCAGATCGGTGAGGATGAGAAGTACAAGGTTCCCAATTTACAGGAATCCGCTTCCGTGGACAAGGACGGCATGGTGACCATTACCCTGAATAATCTGTCCATCGATCAGGCGGAAGAGATGGAGATCGCCTTCGCAGAATGTGATCCGAAGCAGGTGACGGCAGCCATCCTTACCAATGATATGCATGCTTATAATACTTTTGAGGATCCCGACAAGGTACACGAAGAAGTATTTACAGATTATAAGATCGAGAACGGAAAGATCACATTTACCATGCCGGCGTGCAGCGTGGTAATGTTCCGGGTGAAATAATGCCGGACGAAGAAGTAAAGGAAGTAAGGCAGAAATATCCCTGCAGAAAATGTCTGCTGCGGGAGATGGATCAGAATGCCTATATGGAAAGTCTGTATGCGTATATCGCCAGACTGGAGCCCGAGATCAAGGCAGACGAGGCAGTTTACGAAGAACGTCTTGGTGTATGCAAAGGCTGTAATTACCTGAATGAAGGAATGTGCGGAGCCTGTGGGTGCTTTGTGGAACTCAGAGCTGTAATTGCGAAAAATGTATGTCCCTACCAGAAATGGTAGGGGCATAGTTTTGCCTGCTTGATTATTTCCCAGTAAAGAGGTAAGATATCAAATGCAAATGAAAACAGCAGTAAAAGATTTAGGAGAACTAAGGAAATGAGTGAAAATAGAACCCAAATTGCCGGTGGCTATTATACAGGGGAGAGACCCTTATTCCATAAGGAACAGTTAGAGATCGAGGATACCATCTTCGGAGAGGGAGAATCTCCGTTAAAGGAAAGCAGTGACATTACCCTGAAAAACAGTAT
>CAVGMD010000078.1:0-12564 GCA_963630275.1 Bacteroidaceae bacterium
GCGCTGGGACTGATCAAACCGGCGAATCACAGGGCGCGTTCCGTGATCTCTCTGTTATCCAGTCTGACAAAATACATTGCATTTTTAGTGATCCTGTGCTTCGGACTGACGATCCTGGGAGTAAATATGACCACCATTATTGCCAGCGTCGGGGTGTTGGCACTGATCGTCGGTTTCAGTGCGGAGAGTCTGATCGCGGATGTGGTGACCGGGACATTTATGTTGTTGGAGAACCAGTATAATGTAGGAGATATTGTAGAGGTGAACGGCTTCCGTGGAACTGTGACGAGCATCGGCATCCGCACCACCTGTATCACGGACACCGGTGATAATGTAAAGATCATCAACAATTCCGAGATGAAAAATATCCTGAACCGCTCCGACAATTATTCCAAGGCGGTCTGCGATATCAGCATTCCCTATGAAACGGATATTGAAAAGCTGGAAAGCGAATTGCCAAAGCTTTTGGAGACCATTTATAAGGCGCATGAGGACACCATGAAAAAGACACCGGTGTATGTGGGAGTGCAGGCATTGCAGGATTCCGGAATATTGCTCCGGTTTGTGGTGGAAGTTTCGGAGAAAAATATTTATTCCGGCATGCGCATTCTGAATCACGATCTGCTGCTGGGCTTCCGGAAGCTGGGCGTGGAGTGTCCCTTCCCGCAGCTGGATGTGCATAATAAGTAGCGGATATTCCGGATATCATAAAAATAACGAAAAACATCAGAAGAAAAACATAGGAAGAACAGAATGCAGAAAGATAAAAACAATAAAATTTCGGAATCGGAATTCTTTGCAGAATCGCAGGATTTTCCGGCACCGGAATATCAGCCGCTGCCGGACGAATATCTGCAACGGGAACACCCGAGGGAGAGCGCTGACAGGGGACAGAAACGGAAATACCTGCGAATGCTCTGTATGCTGACAGCCTGTATGCTGTTGGGGTACAGTACTTATCAGGCTGAGGCTGGACAGGCGGAAGAACCGGCACCATCTGCGAGGGAAACGCAGGCACCTGCCGGAACCGGAGAGAACCGGGAGGACGGAGAACCTGCCTGCATCCCGCTTTTTTGCACAAAAAGGCGGAGAACCGGACTATAACACACCTCTGGAACTGCACCTGATGGCAGGTTGGGAGAAAACCGAAGAAAAGGGGAACTAAAGGTTGTTTTTCTGTGTGGGAAAAATTATAATAAGACTAATGGATCACACACAGAAAGAGGACCCGAAATGGAAGAACAGGAAGAACAAGGAAAAAAGGAAAGCACGGTGCTCCCGGAACCTGCGGAGATCACGGTGAAAAATCCAAGGATCGGTAAAGTACGTAAGCTGGAAGAGGAAGTAAGACGTCAGAACGAACTGGAGCAGCTTCGGACCAAACGCATCCGTAAGGAGCAGGAATATATTGAACAGATGAGCAAGGCGGTGGAAGACCACCTGCACAACACCAGAGAGGAACAGCGGTATAACGAGGAGTTTGAACGTCTGATTCGCAAGGATGTCTATCAGATGCACGGCATCAGCGAGGACAAGCTGCAGGGAATGACGGAGTACCGCAATGCGCTGTATCAGGGAACGGCGTTCGGCATGTTTTTTCTGTCTCTGATCTTGACCGGAATCTGTGGATATCTCCATGGATTCGGTTCGGAATTATGTATTTTCATGGCTTTTTATACAGCCATCGAGGGGACGCTGCTGAACAATGGGAAGAGACAGCATGCAATATTGGATGTCCTGACGAGGATTCTGTATCTGCTCTTATTCCCAGCGATGCTGATCGTGTTTGTGTGCTATGAACTGGGATTTACGGAGTATGCCTTTATCGTACCGGCGCTCACGATAGCCGGAGTGGTGCTTCTGATGCTGGGAGCGGTGTCCTACTTCCTGTATGACCCGTACCGCCTGGATCGTAAGAATCATAAAAAGGCGAACCATTACATCCGTGACATCGAAAAGGCTGCCATCAAGGAAGTGGAACTGGAAGAAAAAGCGCTGGCGAAGCAGGCGAAAAAGCAGGAAAAGCTGGAATTAAAAGAAGAAGCCAGACAGAAGCGTGCAGCGAAGAGAAGAGAATGGAAAAAGCGGATAAAGGAGATTTTCTCCGGCTGGAAAGAAAAGATCCGCGAAGTGCTTCCGAAGAAAACGGTCGATATAATCACGGAAACTACGCCGCAGACAGAAGAGACCGGAAAGACAGAAGAGACCGGAAAGACAGAAGGCGGCGAGACAACAAACGGGGAGGAAGCATAATGGCATATTATCTGATTGATTTTGAAAATGTAAAAAGCCGTGGCATGGAAGGTGTGGAGCTTCTGACGGAGGAAGATACCGTCTGTATTTTCTACAGCGACAATGCCGACAGCATGACTTTTGATCTGCATCGTAAGTTGAACGAGACGAAAGCGAAGATCATTTATCACAAGGTAGCGGTGGGAACCAAGAATGCACTGGATTTCCAGCTGGCGACATACCTTGGGTATCTGATCTGCGAACAGCAGAGGGAAGGAATCCATCCGGACTATTTTATCGTAACCAAGGACAACGGCTTCACCAGTCTCATGGTGTACTGGAAGGCACAGGGATTTCCCGTGCGTATCATCCGTAACCTTTTATGGGGGAAGAATCCTGTGGCAGAGCAGAATCTGTTAGCAGAGGAAGAGACGGAGACAGAACAGAAATTGCCAGAGGAGACAAGCCAGGAACCGGCACAGGAACAGCAGCCGGAAGAACCGGTCACTGTTACAGAAGAAGTGACTGCGACAGAAGAGAACAAAGAACCTGCGCAGAAGCCTGCAAAGAAAAAGAAGAAGCCAGCGGAGGAGCCGGATGAACTGACTTTAGCCGTAGAAAAAGTACTGACCGATCAGACCATCGTCCCCAAGGTGGTAAAATATATCCGCCAGTACAAGACCAAACAGGGGATCAATAATGCCCTGAATAAAGAATTCAAGGACAGCAAGCGCACCAGTGAGATTTATTCCGCCATCAAGCCCCTGATTGCCGATAAAAAGGGAAAATGATAAAATAGATCAAAAAAAGTTTAAAGAAAGTTATTGACAACTTAAAATCAGAGTGGTATCTTTGCTATCGAACAGAAAGTGAAATTCGATGAGCAGAACAAGATCTGCATACGGAAGCATTTCAGAGAGCCGTCGGCTGGTGTGAGACGGTATGTGAGTATGACAGACTATCCTCTGTGAGAAGTGCACTGAAGATTTTGAGTAGGTGTCACCGGTATTCTACCGTTATTTAGAAGCCTGTTGGAAATGAAGCATAATTTATCTGTTTCATGGAGATGGGAACAAGAGGTCATGTGATAGAACATGGCAAGCAAAGTGGTAACGCGGAGAGCTTAGAGCTTTTCGTCTTTGAGTGCTTATAGGGCACCGAGGACGAAAAGCTTTTTTGTTTTACGGGCAATCAGAATTTTTCTTTCTGTCACGACAAAATAACAAGACATAAGAAAGAAGGAAACAAAAATGAACAGTTTGGTAATCATTCTGATCGCAATGGTAGTGCTGGCAGCAGGCTATGTTTTCTACGGAAGATGGCTTGCGAAAAAATGGGGAATCGATGAGAAGGCGAAAACGCCTGCGTTTACCCATGAAGACGGAGAGGACTTCGTACCTTCCTCCAAATTCACCGTATTTTCTCATCAGTTTTCCTCTATCGCCGGAGCAGGCCCTGTGACGGGTCCCATCCTCGCATCGGTATTCGGATGGGTGCCTGTGCTTCTGTGGCTTCTGATCGGCGGATTGTTCTTCGGCGCCGTACAGGACTTCGGTGCTCTGTATGCATCCGTGAAGAACGAAGGAAAATCCATGGGAATGATCATTGAAAAATACATCGGTAAGACCGGCAGAAAGTTGTTCATGCTGTTCTGCTGGCTGTTCACCCTGTTAGTCATCGCCGCCTTTACCGATATGGTGGCAGGTACTTTCGTAGGTACCGGACTGGCAGATGCAAGTGTGGCATATGCCAACGGCAGTGCAGCATCCATCTCCATGTTGTTCATCCTGGTCGCTGTGATTTTTGGCCTGATCCAGAAAAAGGTGGGCAAGATGAACGAGTGGGTCAAGGCAGTCGTAGCCATCGGTCTGCTGGTATTGATGTTTGCGGTAGGTATGAAGCTTCCGATCTATGCTTCCAAGACCGCATGGATCTACATCATCATGGCATACCTGTTCCTGGCATCCGTAATGCCTATGTGGCTTCTGATGCAGCCCAGAGATTACATGACCACCTTTATGTTACTGGGCATGATTATCGGCGCTGTACTCGGTGTGGTGGTAGCACATCCCGATATGGAACTGAATGCATTTAATGGTTTCCGGGTAGGTAACAGCAGCCTCTTCCCGACCCTGTTTGTCACCATCGCCTGCGGTGCTGTATCCGGCTTCCACAGCCTGGTATCCTCCGGTACTTCCTCCAAGACCATCAGCAATGAAAAAGATATGCCCATGGTAGGTTACGGTGCCATGATCGTAGAGAGCCTGCTTGGTGTGGTAGCACTGGTAGTAGTCGGAGCAGTAGCGGTGAACGGTACCAAGCCCGACGGCACACCTTTCTCCATTTTTTCCTCCGGTGTTGCAGGATTCCTGGAGAAGATGGGTGTTCCCGTAACCGTGGCAACCGTATTCATGACTATGTGTGTATCCGCACTGGCACTGACTTCCCTGGATTCCGTAGCAAGAATCGGACGTATGTCTTTCCAGGAACTGTTTTTAGGAGATACCACAGACACTGCAAAGATGACTCCGGTACAGAAAGTTCTGACCAATAAGTATTTTGCAACCGTGATCACGCTGTTCTTCGGTTATCTGCTGACCCTTGGCGGATACAACAATGTATGGCCGCTGTTTGGTTCTGCGAACCAGCTGTTAGCCGCACTGGTACTGATCGCACTGGCAGTATTCTTAAAAACCACCGGTCGTACCGGCTGGACACTGTACTTCCCCATGGGAATGATGTTAGTCGTAACCTTCACCGCTCTGATCCAGAAGACAGTTGCTTTGGTGAAAAATGTGGCTGCCGGACAGGCAACTTTCTTGGTGGACGGTTTACAGCTGATCGTTGCGGTACTGCTTATGGTACTGGGCGTGATGGTAGCCTACAGTTGCATCCGCAAGCTGTTCGGTGCCGGGAAAAATACAGAAAAAGAGGCAGCATAATTAATTTATCGGATTTTGTGATTTTCCGGTAGAAAAGAAAGATAAGATATGCTAGAATAGGGAACGGTCAAAGAGCGAGATACTTTTTGACCGTTCTTTGACTGTAAAGATGATTTAAAAAATTATTAGTTATAGAAAGAAGTCATACGTGATGAAACAGAACATGCAGGATCTGACGGAAGGATCCTTAGGGAAGAAAATACTGATCTTCAGCGTGCCGCTGATGTTATCCAATCTGCTGCAGGTGCTTTTCAATATGGCGGATATTGCGGTGATCGGACAGTTCGCGGGATCTCTGTCTCTGGGGTCAGTAGGTTCCACGGCGACACTGGTCACCATGTTCACCGGATTCCTCATCGGTCTGTCCGGTGGTATCAATGTATTAACAGCATTATATTACGGAGCAAAGGATAAGGACAGTCTGTCGAAGACCATCCATTCCGCCGCACTGGTCAGCCTGATCATGGGCATATTGTTATTAGTGCTGGGTGTGGGCTTGTCCGAGTGGATGCTGACAGCATTGAAGACGAAGGAAGAACTGTTGGACAAAGCGGTATTGTATCTGCGGATCTATTACCTGGGAATGCCGGCACTGGCAATCTATAATTTCGGTAACGCGGTGTACAGTGCAGTGGGCAATACGAAAAAGCCTCTGTATTATCTGGGATTTTCCGGAGTGTTGAATATTATCTTAAATCTGTTCTTTGTCATTGTCTGTCGGATGGATGTAGCGGGAGTGGCATTAGCCAGCATTATATCCCAGTACGTGTCCGCTGTGCTGATTTTGCAGGCACTGCTTCGAAGCAAAGACATTTATGCACTGCATCTGGGAAAATTGCGGATGGATCGGGAACTTACGAAGAATATTCTGAAGCTGGGAATGCCTTCCGGATTACAGAACGTGATCTTCCAGTTCGCCAACAGCTTCGTACAGATGGGTGTGAATTCCTTCGATGCCACTATGGTGGCGGGCAACTCCGCAGCTACCAATGCGGATGCCTTGGTGTATGATGTTATGGCAGCATTCTATACTGCTTGCGGCAGCTTTATGGGACAGAATTACGGTGCAGGCAAAAAGAAAAGAGTACGGAACAGTTACCTCATCAGTCTGGTGTATTCCTTCGGTATCGGTCTGATCCTGGGATTGTCACTGGTATTTTTCGGAAGACCGTTTTTGTCTCTGTTTACCAGAGATGCAGCGGTTATGGATGCGGGAATGTATCGTCTGACGATCATGGGCTTTTCCTATTGTATCTCGGCATTTATGGATTGCACCATTGCGGCAGCCAGAGCCATGGGCAAAAGTATTGCTCCGATGTTCATCGTCATCATGGGCTCCTGCGTATTCCGTGTGATTTGGGTTTATACGGTATTTGCATATTTTCATACGATTCCGTCCCTGTATCTGTTGTATGTCTTCTCCTGGAGCATTACAGCGGTGGCGGAGATCTTGTATTTCATACGAATCTACAGACAAAAAATGGCTCTCCTGTCGTAAGACAGAGGAGCCATTTGGCGTATGGATTTATGCGGCTTCGGTCTCTGCAGTAACAGAAACGGCAGGGTAACGAAACGGCAGAAGACGAGCACGTTCCAGTGCCATATAGATGGCGGGAAGTAAAATCAGCTGGATGACGATACCGGGGAGACAGGATACGAAATATCCGGTAGCCCAGGCTGACCAGCTGTAGGAGCCGCCGGCGAAGATTAGTGCACGCAGGATGCCGGTGATGATGCGACCGCCCAGCATGGCAATGACTAATGCGGCATACAGATCAACGATCAGCTTGCCGCTGCGAAGAAACTGCATGACCAGACCGCTGATCAGACCGTAGAGACCCAACTCGATCATCATGACGGGCATATATCCGAAGGCAGGCATGCCGGTGAGCATACTGGATACGAGGGGGCCTAAAATACCACAGAGCAGACCATAGGGAGCTCCGCATACCAGACCGCACAGCAGTACGGGCAGATGCATGGGAGAGAACAGGACGCCGCCCTTGGGAATCGCATGCAGAGTCATGGGCAATACCACACATAAGGCAATACACAGAGCAGTGATAATACTCTTGTTTAAAACAGTTAATTTTTTCATGGAAATAAAACCTCCTGATACAAAAATATATAAAAAGAGCCAGAACGGCATAGATCCCCTTCTGGGGTAATATGCCTTCTGGCGTTAAGCTCCTTCCTGAAGCATAATCCATAATAAAGGGTAGGCAATTTTTTGTCAAGAAAAATTGCAAAAAAGCATCTGCCATGCTATCATGGAACATGTATGTATCATTTTTACAGGAGTAAGGTTATGCGTATTATGGTAATGGATGGCCAGGGCGGAGGCGCAGGTAGAAGCCTGCTGGAGGCATTAAAGCAGCGTTTCCCCGAGGCGGAACTGATCGCTGTGGGAACCAACGCTACAGCCACGGCGAACATGATGAAAAGCGGCGTGACAAGCGGAGCCACCGGTGAAAATGCCGTGGTATATAACAGTAAGAGAGCGGACGTGATTGTAGGACCTGTGGGAATCGTTATGGCGGATGCCATGTTAGGAGAGATCACCCCCACGATGGCAGCGGCAGTGGCTTCCAATGATGCGAAGCTGATCCTGATCCCCATGAGTAAATGCCATGCGACGATCGTGGGAGTAGAGAGCAGACGACTGGGAGACTATATTGAGGAGGCTGTGGATGAGATCGCTAAGATTTTTTTATGATCTGGCTGAGGAATTACGGGAACTTTCTTCAGAGGTACGGATCATTGCCATTGACGGAAGATGTGCTGCGGGGAAGACGACACTGGCTGCAGGACTGGTAAAGGAACTGGGCGGGGATGCGATCCATATGGATGATTTTTTTCTGCCGCCTGCACTTCGGACACCGGAACGCAGAAGCGAGCCCGGAGGAAATGTGCACTATGAACGTTTTTTAACGGAAGTGATTCCACATCTTGCATCCGGCAGACCTTTTTCCTACCGGAGATTTGACTGTTCCAGGATGGCTCTTGGGGAAGAAATTCCGGTGAAAAATAACGGTTATGTATTCGTGGAGGGAGCCTACAGCTGCCACCCGATATTTGGGGACTATATGGACCGGCGGGTGTTTCTGGATATTGACGAGAAGACGCAGGAAGAGCGGATCCGCAAGCGGAACGGTGAGGACAGATTACAGGATTTCCTACAATTGTGGATACCGCTGGAAAACGCATATTTTCAGGAATTTTCCCCGTGGGAAAAAGCAAATTATATCATATTATAGACGAAAGGCGGGACAGATGCTGCATCAGTTTTACCCGGATCATGAGGCGGATTCCGCCTATGGCGTAGATTACAAAACATTATATGAAAAAGGTTACCGTGGAATTATTTTTGATATCGATAATACCCTGGTACCTCACGGAGCACCGGCGACGCCGCAGGCAATCGAATTTTTTGGCAGACTGCGTGAACTGGGATTTCAGACGCTTCTATTATCGAACAACAAGGAACCCCGGGTGAAAAGCTTTGCGGACGCAGTGGGAGCTTCTTATATTTATAAGGCAGGCAAGCCCGGAAGAGACGGCTATCTGCGTGCTATGGAACAGATGCATACCACGAAGAATACCACACTTTTTGTAGGAGACCAGCTGTTCACCGATGTATGGGGCGCGAAAAAGTGCGGCATCGTGACTTACCTGACGAAGCCCATCCATCCCAAGGAAGAGATCCAGATCGTACTGAAGAGATATTTAGAAAAAATTGTGCTGTTTTTCTACCATAGAGAATGCCGCCGGAAAGGAAACAAACATGCTGAATGATATCAATGGTTATACCAGAACCTGTGGACTGATCGGGAACCCGGTGGAGCACACCCTGTCGCCGGTGATTCATAACACCCTGTCCATGGTGCTGGGGGAGAATCTGGCATATGTTCCGTTTCATGTGGAGAACGGAAGACTGGAGGATGCTGTAAAGGGAGCCTTTGCGCTGAATCTGTTAGGGTTAAATGTAACAGTACCGTACAAGAGCGATGTGATTCCGTACCTTACGGATATCGATCCGCTAGCAGAGAATATCGGAGCGGTGAATACTCTGGTACGGACCAAGACAGGCTATAAGGGATACAACACCGATATGCCGGGACTGTACCGCGCCATGTGTGAGGACGGTGTAAAGGTGAAGGGAGAAAAAGTCCTGATCCTGGGTGCCGGTGGTGTGGCGAGAGCCGTAGCCATGCTGCTGTTGGACAAGGGAGCGAAAGAATCCATCATTCTCAACCGCACGGTGCAGAAAGCACAGGATGTGGCGGACGAAGTCAATCGTATCGCCGGCAGGAAATTTGCCAAAGCAATGCCCATCGATGCGCATGACACACTTCCGGCAGGAAAACGGTATCTTGCAATACAGGCCACCAGTGTGGGCATGTATCCAAACTGTGATGCGGCCGTGATCGAGGATCCTGCATTTTATGAAAAAGTCCATACCGGTTACGACCTGATCTTCAATCCGCCGAAGACCCGTTTTATGGAGCTGGTGGAGGCACAGGGGGGCAAGGCCTACAACGGAGCGAAAATGCTGTTATATCAGGGAATTATTGCGTTTGAACTGTGGACAGGCTGTGAGATCGAATCGTGGCTGGCAGACAAAGTCTACGAACGGATGCAGGAAGCGAAAAAGACAGAGGACGGAAAATAAGAATGAAGCACAAGCGCAAGAATATCGTCCTGATCGGTTTTATGGGATCGGGGAAGACCACACTGGGATTAAAGCTGTCCTATCTGCTGCGGATGCCGGTGGAAGATACGGACAAAATGATTGAGAGACAGGAAGGCAGAAGCATTTCGGAGATTTTTGCGGATGACGGGGAAGCCTATTTCCGGGAACTGGAGACAGAAGTCTTACGCAAATGCGGCAGCCAGAAATACGAGCGCATCCTGTCCGTGGGCGGAGGAACTCCGGTGAATCCGGTGAACCGTCCGCTGTTGCATCAGTGCGGAACCGTGGTATACTTAAGAGTGTCCCCGGAAGTGGTCTATGAGAGACTGAAAAACGATACCACAAGACCTTTGCTGCAATGTGAGGATCCGCTGGGAAGAATTCGGGAACTGTTAGAAGTACGGGACAAGATCTATACGGAATGCGCAGATATCATTCTGGATGCAAATAAGGGACATTCCGATGAACTGGCGGAGGAACTGCAGCTGCAGCTTCGTAAGCTGAAAGAAGCACCGAAGAAAAAGGAGCGTGAGAATAAAATGAAGATTTTAGTGATCAACGGACCGAATCTGAATTTCCTGGGAATCCGGGAGAAGAAGATTTACGGCACGCAGGATTATCAGTATCTGTTAGATCTGATCGCCCAAAAGGCAAAGGAGACCGGGGATGAGATCCAGGTATTCCAGAGCAACCATGAAGGAGCCATCATCGACAGAATCCAGGAAGCGTATTTTGATGGGACGAAGGGTATTGTGATCAATCCCGGAGCCTATACCCATTACAGTTATGCCATCCGGGATGCGCTGGCGAGTGTGGATATCCCGAAGGTGGAAATTCATATTTCCGATATTACCAGCAGAGAAGAATTCCGCAAGATTTCCGTGACTGCGCCGGTATGCAATAAGCAGATCTACGGTCAGGGACTGGACGGATATCTGCAGGCAATTGATTTCTTGAGAGAAATTTGAAAAAATTTTTCAAAAGTAGTTGAAATGTGCATGTTTTTATATTAAAATGTTAAAGAATTATGACGTGAAAATATTTAGGAGGAATACATTATGATTTCTGCAGGTGATTTCAGAAATGGTATTACCATTGAGTATGATAACAATGTTTACCAGATTATCGAATTCCAGCATGTTAAGCCGGGAAAGGGCGCAGCTTTCGTTAGAACCAAGCTTAAGAACATCAAGAGTGGCGGTGTAGTTGAGAAAACTTTCCGTCCTACTGAGAAGTGCCCTCAGGCGCGTATTGATAGAAAGGATATGCAGTATCTGTATGAAGATGGTGATCTGTACTACTTCATGGATACCGAGACTTACGATCAGGTTGCACTGAATTCTGAGACCGTAGGTGATGCACTGAAGTTCGTAAAAGAGAACGAGATGTGCAAGATCTGCTCTCACAATGGCAGCGTATTCTCCGTTGAGCCTCCTCTGTTCGTAGAACTGGAGATTACAGAGACCGAGCCCGGATTCAAGGGTGATACCGCTACCGGTGCCAGCAAGCCTGCTACCGTTGAGACCGGAGCTACCGTAGCTGTACCTCTGTTCGTTAACCAGGGCGACAAGATCAAGATCGACACCAGAACCGGTGAGTATCTGTCTCGTGCATAATCACTGATATTCTGACTACAGAACCTGTAAGGCAATGAGCAACTTTAAAAAGTGGCTTATTGCCTTTTTAGTTGCTTTACGGTAAAAATACCCGGGAAATACCACATGGCACATGGGAAGACAGTTCTGGGGAGATGCTGTCGCGGAGAGGCATGGAGGTAATATATGGAAATGTCGGTTTTTGCAATTAAGGTACAGCGTGCGGTCAGAGAGGCACTGGGAGAGGAATACCGCGTGGAACTGAAGGAAGTTCGGAAGAACAACGGTGTGGTCCTTCAGGGGCTCGTAATTCGCCGGGGTGAGGATAATATCATGCCGACCATATATCTGAACTCGTTTTTGAAGGCGTATGAGCAGGGAATCACTTTTGCGGATATTATCCGCAAGATTGTCTCTGTATACAGAGATGACGCCGTAGGGAAAGAAATCGATATCTCTTTCTTCTGTGATTTTGAAAAAGTGAAGGACAGAATCTGTTTTCGCCTGGTCAACAAGGCAAAAAATAAAGAACTGCTGGAAAATGCTCCTTTTATTCCGATTCTGGATCTGGCAGCCTGCTTTTATTATGCCTGTGAGGAAGGAGGAGTGATCAACGGTGTAATTCCGGTGTATCATTCCCACATGGAGGTCTGGGGCGTGACAGACAGAGAACTGTTTGAATGTGCGGTGAGAAATACACCAAAGCTTTTTCCCTGTGAAATCATGCCCATGAAAAGTGCGTTGCGGGAAATGCTGTGGGAACTGGAAGAAATGGGGGAGGATATCGCACAGAAGCTGGAACAGATCATCCCCATGATGATTCTGACCAACTCCAGGAAGACATACGGAGCCTGCTGCATTATGTATCCGAAGGTGCTGGAGCGTCTGGCGGGAAGCGTAGGGGGAGACTATTACCTGATTCCCAGCTCGGTACACGAATTTATTCTGCTTCCGCTGTCCCAGGGAAGGAGTGCGGAGGAATTAAAAGAAATGATTGCAGAGGTAAACAGCAGGGAGATCCCTCCGGAGGATGTGCTGTCTGACAGTCTTTACTTATACAGCTGCAAGGAACGCTGCGTGAAAATACTTTAAATTTAAACTG
>CAVGMD010000079.1:0-12505 GCA_963630275.1 Bacteroidaceae bacterium
CAACAGATCCGCATCCAGCTTCTGCATGCTCTCCGGCATGGCGTAGCCCACATAAGGGTAGCTCTGGTGACGGTTTAAGCCGCGGATCCGCAGCTTCCTGCCATTGAGATAAAAGCCATCTTTTTTAAATACCGCTTCCCGGATACCAAACGTAGTCTCTTCTTCATCTAAAAACGTTTCTTCAGAAAAAAGCTGCGTCTTAAGAAGGTACAGCTGCGGCTTTTCCGTATTCCATAACAAGGGATCCGTAATCGTAGCGGTAAGCGTAACCGGTCTTTCGGAATCCGCGGTAACGGTGTGTTCACAGAAAGGCTGCCAGGATACCGTTTTTCCATCTGCAGGCTTCGTTGCGTAATACTGTCTGAGTAACAGCCCCGGACAGGCATTCCTAAGCGTGATCTCGGACGTTACCTGTGCGGTTACGGGAGCAGTTTTGAAATCCACTGCGGAATGAACAAAAATATCCGCAAGGGAACTCTCTTCTTTTACTTCCAGATACACATCCCGGTAGATGCCTCCGTAGGTCATATAATCGATCACATAACCAAAGGGCGGAACATTCAGATTCTCTCTGCTGTCCAAGCGGACGCATAAGAGATTATCCTGTCCATAGAGAACCGCGTCCGTCAGATCAACGGTAAAAGCAGTATAGCCGCAGTGATGTTCCCCCACTTTCCTGCTGTTGCACCAGACGGTACTGTCATGGGCGGCGCCTTCAAAGGTAAGCAGGATTCGCTTCCCCTGCCAGTCCTTTGGAATCAGGAGATGTCGTCTGTAGCCGCTGACCATCTGGTAGATGGATTCATCAAAATAGTGAAACGGAGTCTCTTTACAGGTATGCGGCACACGCACCGTCTGCAAAGTATTTTCCGGATATTCCGGGGTAAGCAGACTGTCTTCAAAGTGTTCGGTAAACAGCCAGTCGTCGTTTAGATAAAGTCGTTGTGTCATAATCCTTTTCCCTTTCTTTACGGTCTCTTTGCGATGCCGTACATAAGAATATTTACAACTTCGTTCAGCGCGTCAGCATAAGTCAGCCGGTTCTGTGTGAGAATATCCCGCTGGAAAAACTGTTCAATGGAGGCTTCCAGCATCATTTTTACCAGACAGATGGGAACCGGGCGGATGCTGCCCTCTGCCATGCCCATTTCAATCAGCTGGATCGTGGGCTCCCAGCCGGTCTCCAAGCGAAGCTCCACTTTCTGATAGATCTTCGGATATTTATCCCGGAGGGAATACAGTTTCCTAAGGTCGATGTTCTGATAACCTTCCGGCAGGACACCTAAGATCCGGTGCAGCTTTTCGGTGGTATCCAGAGTGGAATCCGTCAGAATCATTTGCTCACTCTCCTTGATGGAGTCAAAAATATAATCTACCATGGCAAGGAACAGTGCTTCCTTATCGTCATAGACCGTATAGATGGTCTTTTTACTGATGGAAAGCTCCTTTGCCAGGTCATCCATGGTGAACTTCAGACCTTTCCGGTCGAAAACACGAAGGGTGGCATCTAATATGTTTTTCTGCAGAACATCTGTTGTATCCATAGGATTCTACCTCCTTTATTAGTGGAAACCAAAATGCAAAAATAAGTTTCCTTTTAACAAAAGAGTAACATTTTAACAGGGAATATTCAAGAAACGTTTTTACCAAAAAGAGTTTCCCAAAATTGTGAAAAATAGCAAAAAACCAGCCAACGATATACATTGACTGGTTTGTATTCTAAGATTCTTATATCTTTTTCCATTGTTCCGCCAGGGTGGGATGGGATTTTTTACGGGTAATCTCCACTAAACCAAGAGGTGTCATGTCCACGATCCTGGGATGCTGCGGATCCTGTGCGGTCAGCGATTTCAGGTATTCCAACAGCTTACGACGGTCTTCCTTTTCTGCCATATTGATAAAGTCTACAATAATGATACCGGACAGATTCCGCAGGCGCAGCTGTCTTGCCACTTCTTCCGCCGCTTCGGCATTGACCTGAGAATAAGTCTCTTCTCCCATATGCTTAGATTCATTTTTGCCGGAATTGACATCGATGACAGTCATGGCTTCTGTGGGTTCAATGACGAGATACCCACCGCATTTTAACCATACTCTCGTATCCAGTGCTTCATCCATTCCTCGCTCGAGAGAATATAAAAGACGCAGGGAAATGGTAGGATCGTCATACAACCGGAGGCTCTTTTGCTGTAAAAGCGGATGACTGCTTTCGGAAAGCTTGCGGAAGATCTCCGGGTCATCCGTAAGGACTTCACTGTATTCCAATGGATCTGCCAACTGCTCTAGCACCTCGTATATGGCTTCAGAAGGTGCATGAAGGCATACAGGGCACACTTTATGGGCAGATTGCTCTAAAAGGCTCTGAAGGGCTTCAGACGCGTTCTCATGGGTAGATCCGTTTTTGACAAGCTGCTGCTTCATACGGGAGGAATCTGCAGTAACGGAAGCCCGCTTTGTCTTCTGGGCATCTCTGGTGACCATGACTACCAGTTCATCTCCCGCTTTTAAACTTCCGTCCGGCTGTCGACTGGTAAGATGTGCCATACCGGCTTCCCGCAGAGGCAGAAAGCACAGTTCTCCGGGGGCAATCTCCACGAAGCATGCATCAATATTTTTCGCCACATTCTGTATTTTTCCCAGGTAGATTCCCCCAATCTTACTGGCATTCGAACGCAGCACCCGCACAGCAGCCACCCCCCGGGCGTTAACCAATAGCGCTACTTTCCGATCTCTGAGACTGGTGAAGATCAGTTTCCCTTCTGAGCAGTCCATGACCTTACGGATCTCATTCACTTTTTTTTCTTTTGCCGGTCTGCCGCCGGTGAGGCTGCGGCTCATTCGACATCTCCGGAAGCCGCCTTGTAAGCTTCTTCGCTGTCGAAGCCGATGGCATCCAACGGAAGCAGTTCACCTGCGTCGCTTCTAAGATATGTCTCTTCTCTGTTGACCATAAGGGCGTTTTCCGGCAGTGTCTCACCGTTTTCGGAAAACAATGCCTCGACGACCTGAATGGGCTTGATATTTCCGGCACTGGAAGCGTCAACCAACAGATAAAGCTTTTCGGATTCCACTACCGTCATCTCATAGATGCCTTCCTTTAAGTTGATCTCCCGGCTGCCTTTTTTGGTCTCCTTGGTGATCAGAACCTCGTCCTTCGCCAGGAATCGCTCTACGGCAGACATAAGTTCAAAATGAGGTCCTCTGCCCTCCCGGAACGCAACCGTATATCCGGCGGCAGCCACACTTGCCATGGCATTTCCCGCCTTGTCCGACAGGATCTTCACTGAAGTGATCTCAATCCCCGGTACCGATGCGGCGTTTAAACGTGCTTTCACATCCTCGCAGGAAGTCAGGGAATGCACATCCAGATCCATATATTCTCCATTGCTGGTCAGTCCCACTCCTAAAGGAGCTGCGAAAGACATGATCTGATGGGGACTGAAGCCACCGGTATATGCCACATCCAGCTCTGCTCTCCGGTTGGCTTTCTGGAAAAAGCGCATAACATCCAGATGACCGATAAAGCGTACCGGTCCGTATTTCTTGAATTTAATTCTTAATTTCATAATATTTACCCTTAACTCCGTAATCTGTAACTTCGTTTATGGAAAGCTTACCCTCTGGGCTCTACGCAGATACCGCAGCCGAATCTGGCGGCGCCGCAGCCCTGACATGCCTGTTTGCAGTTCGGTGAGATCGTCTCGTTTTTCGCCTTCTGCCATTCCCTCTCCAGGAAGGAGCGGGACACACCACAGTCCAGGAAATCCCAGGGCAGGATCTCGTCCAGGGGACGTTCTCTGTGAGAATAGAAATCCGGATCCAGACCACAGGCATCAAAAGCTTCCATCCAGACATCATTATGGAAATATTCGCTCCAGGCATCGTAGAAGCAGCCCTTGTTATAAACATATAAAAGCACTTTGGACAATCTTCGGTCACCTCTCGCCAGCACACCTTCTAAGACACTGACATCCGCTTCATGCCAGTTGTACTTGATACTCTTCTGGTTCAGCTGTTCTGAGATGGCTTTTCTGGTCAGATACGCCTTTTCCACGAACTCTTCCTTGGTACACTGAGGCGCCCACTGGAATGGCGTAAAGGGCTTCGGCACGAAGAAGGAGGTACTGGTGACGATCTGTACTTTGCCGTTGACACGTTTCTCCTTCGGCACCGTATCGAAGAAGGTGGCTGCAATCTTGTTGGACAGCTCGGCAATGCCGCGGATATCTGCCTCGGTCTCGGTGGGATGTCCCAGCATGAAATACAGCTTGACTCTGGTCCAGCCGCCCTCGAAAGCCAGCGCGGAACCATGCAGGATCACTTCCTCCGTCAATCCCTTATTGATGACATCACGCAGTCTCTGGCTGCCCGCTTCCGGAGCAAAGGTCAGGCTGGATTTTTTTACATCCTGCACCTTGCTCATGACATCCAAAGAAAAGGCATCGATACGCAGGGACGGCAGAGAGATATTGATATGTCTCTTGTCACATTCTTCGATCAGGAAATCGATCAGTTCCGGCAGTTTACTGTAATCACTGGAGCTCAAGGAACTTAAGGAGATTTCTTCGTGACCGGTATTTTTCAGCATCTCCATGGCGTACTTTTTCAGTACTTCCACGTCACGCTCTCTGACCGGACGGTACAGCTGACCCGCCTGGCAGAAACGACATCCGCGGATACAGCCTCTCTGAATCTCCAGAACCACTCTGTCCTGGGTGACCTTAATATAAGGTACCACGGGCTTCATGGGATAAAAGCTGTCGGTCATATCCGTCACCAGTTCCTTGCGGATCGTAGCGGGAATTCCCTCTTCGGTCGGCAGGAAGGAAGCAATGGTACCGTCCTCGTGATAGGTGGTCTCATAGAATCTGGGAACATACATACCGGGCAGTTTTGCAGCACGGCGTAAGAATTCTTCTCTTCCCGTCTTCTCTTCCTTACATTTTTTATAGAGATCGATCAGCGGACGATACTGGGTCTCTCCTTCTCCGATATAGAAAATATCAAAAAAGTCTGCAATGGGCTCCGGATTATAGGTGCAGGGACCGCCGCCGATGACAATGGGACAATCATCCCCGCGCTCCTCCGCAAGCAGCGGGATCTTTGCCAGATCCAGAACCTGCAAAATATTCGTATAACACATCTCGTACTGGATGGTGATTCCCAGAAAATCAAAATCCTTCACCGGATCCTGGCTCTCCAGGGCAAACAGAGGGATGTTATCCTTACGCATGATGGCATCCAAATCCACCCAGGGAGAATAGACTCTCTCACACCAGACATCGTCCCAGGAGTTGAGCATGCCGTACAGAATCTGAATGCCGAGATGAGACATACCAATCTCGTAGACATCAGGGAAACACATACAGAAACGGACATCTATATTATTTAAGTCCTTCACCACTGCGTTCACTTCGTTGCCGATGTAACGGGCCGGCTTCTCGATCTTCATCAGAATATCATCGCTTAATGCTAATTTTTCGTTCATAATTAATACTTACCTCAATTTATTTTTCATCCGCCGGACATCTTCCTCCGTGCAGGGAATCCCGGAATAACGGGCTTTTTCATAGATTTCAGCCATCCCCGGAGTGTCCAGGGCCATTTCCGCATCTCTAGCAGTATAAAATGAGATGCGTTCTTTTGCAAGCCCGCAGGTGTTCATTTTTTTCTGATACATGTTCCGGATCTTCTGCGCTGCGTCCGGGAAAAGAAAGGAGAACCTTTTTTTATCATTGGAAACGGCCCTGCCGGATATTCCCGCCAGGCGTTCCCGTATGTCGCTGTTCTCAGGCATAGCCTCTTTTTCGGATTCCGGCAGAAAGTGCATTCTGTCCCGTAAAAAGGCGATGAGCTTCCGGATACCGCGGTACAGAAAATAAACAGCAACAATGAAAAGTGCAATAATGGCAATATATTCCAGAATCACCCATAAAATAAAGGGATCCTCACTTCCTGGCAGTGGCATTTCTCCGCTGCCCCCACTCTGTTCGATGATGAATTCCGGTTCCATGCTATCCGTGGGAAACAGTCCGAACAGGAAACGAAGCACCATAAGAATTCCGTTTCGCAGGATCTGTAAAAAAGGTTTCAGCCAGGCAAACTGCGAAATCAGAAAAAGCACCATTCCGGAAAGCAGCACAAAGGTAGTCGTACTGTGGATTCCCGAACGGAAAATCTCCTGAAAGGGGATCTTGCCGGTGCTTAAGCGGTTCACCGTAAGAAAATCCTCATAGGATTGCAAAAACAGGATCACAGCATACAGCAGGAAGACCAGAATCAGGCTCATGCGATAATAGAGATCCCAGGCATCATCCCCCTGGTAATGCTGTAAAAACAGGCAGAAAAAAGAAATACCGAATACTAACGGCAGAGGAAGTGGTTCCGCCGTAAAGTCCTGTGTCCGAAACCGCAGCCACAGGGAATAGATCACAAAGCCACAGCCTACAAACAGCCTTACGCCTCTGTTCACACCGTTTGCCGCAGGCAGTACATATAAAAGCACCACGACAAGACCGTGTAACATAAGCAACACCGGCAGATGTTTACTGCGTTTTCTCACATAGTACAGGAAAAACAAAGGCAATGCCCATAACATCCACAAAACCATGGAAGGACGCTTTTGCGGTGCTAATGCTGCAAGCAGGGTCGCCGCTGTCATGGCAAAGGGATAAAAACATAATTGATTGAATAAATCCGTTAATAATTCTTTCACATTCAGACGCTTTCTTCCCGCAGGGAAATAAAAGTGATCAAAGATCTCAGCTCCTCTTCCATCTCCGGAGGTACTGTCCCGGAATAAGGAAGGAACCATTTCATATCCGGATGTAGCGCATGATACTGCAGAATCAGTGATGCAAAATCATCGTACGCGTTGGGGGATACAATGCAGGTCATGATCGAACCGGAAGCCTCTGACAGCCGGGAGCCGAACAATTCCGAAAAAGACCGCACGGGCCTGGAAGTATCGATCAGAGCAAATGCCCGAAGTACTGCCTCCCGCTGTCTGATACCGCCACCGGCTTCCAAAATACAGGGTTCATTACGAAGCATGTCCACACCGTTACAATATACCGCTACCTGCATGCCCTGTTCTAAAAATAAGAGCAACAATGCTGTGGCAATTTGTAAGCTTGCCTCCACGCAGTCTTCTTTTTTCAGGATTCCGGTATCCTCCAGATTTATGAAAATACGAACGGATTTCTCCGCAGTGTAATTCTTCTGATTGACCTTGAATTCTCCGGTGCGGGCGGTAGCTTTCCAGTTGATGCTTTTTAAATCATCCTGGGGCTGATATTCCCGGATGCCACGGTATTCGAAAGGATCCTCCAGCAGATGTCTCTTCGCCAGGACTTCTCCGCTCAACTGCTTCAGAGACTGCCGAAACTCGGGATGGGAAAAAGGCTTCGGATAGACATAGAGACTGCAATGGTCGATATCGGTCACCGCAGTGTATTGGGCAGTCAGGAACAGATCCGATGCCACAAGATCTGCTTCCCGTATCGTATAATAGCCTCTCCTGCCTGCGGTGAAGCGTAACACCCTGGTCACCTTCTCCATCCGCCCAATCTGGAAAATATCATTGCGGTAAAACTTGTCCGTGGTGCGGGATCCCTTAGTGTCTTCGAACAACAGATGTCTGTCGGTCTGAAATTTGACTTTCAGCATGGTAAGGGGAAGCTTTTTCTGATTCTCAATGATCTCCGACAAGGTACTCTCCTGACCTTCCCAAATGCCTTCTTCCTGAAAAGACAGGCGAACCCTTAAGTTCTTATGCCATACCTTCTGATAGACCGTTTTCTGCCCCAGATACAGAAGCAGGGCAGCTACGAGAATTCCCAGCAGCTGTATCATGGTTCAAACCTTTCTGTGGGTACGGGAATGGAGGACAGAATTGCCTCTATCCTTCCGGCGTTGGCGCCTGCTGCGGAGCCCATACCGCATACCAGTCTGTGGGCAAGTACCGGAACCGCAAGAATACGGACATCATCCGGCAGACAATACTTTCGCCCCTGTAAGTAAGCATAGGCTTTTACGCAGCGCAACAGACCGAGGGTACCTCTGGGACTGACACCGGCAAGAATCCCTTCCGCACTTCGGGTGGCTTCCACGATCTGTACCATATATTCCCGGATGCAAGGATGGACAAACACTTTTGCCGCCTCCCTACGGGCTGCCAGCAGCTCTTCGGGGGTAACGACAGACTCTAAGTTCTGTAACGGATCTTCTTCCATGTATAATTCCAGAATCCGAAGTTCCTCTTCTCTGTCCGGAAGATCCATGGACAGTTTCATCAGAAAACGGTCTAACTGTGCTTCCGGCAGGGGGAATACTCCGGCGCTTTCTATGGGGTTCTCCGTGGCAATGACGAAAAAGGGCTCTCCCGGTGTATAGGACACGCCATCGATGGTCACCTGCCGCTCTTCCATGCACTCCAACAGGCCCGCCTGGGTCCTGGGCGTGGCACGGTTCAATTCATCCGCCAGCAAAATATTGGTAAATACCGGACCTTTTCGCAGGGTGAATTCATTCTTCTGTCGGTCATAAACATTGATGCCTGTGATATCGCCGGGTAACAGGTCCGGGGTAAACTGCACCCGGGAGAACTGTACATCCAGAGATTTTGCCAGTGCCTTGGCAAGCTTGGTCTTGCCGGTACCGGGAACATCCTCTAACAGTACATGTCCGTCGGCGATCAGTGCGGTAAGCAGAAGCTCTGTCACTTTTTCCTTGCCTACCAGCACCTTTTGAATATTCTTTTGTATTTTATCTGCTAATTCTTTTCCTGTCTGTTCTGCCATAATCTCTCCTAAAATGTAAAAATGATCCGAATATTCATTCTTTTTATTATACCCTAAAAAAAACAGTTCTGCCAGTACCAAAAGACACATAAATATGAACTGCAAAGCATGGTCCTATCGGGGGGGAGATGTTTCTTGGAACCATTGGATGATAAAAATACAGCACAACTTTTGCAGCGAATGCGCAGACAGACAGAAATAAAGCCAGAGCAGGAGGAGCCTGCGGAGACCGCATCTAAGGACAGCGGTACCTTCCGGATTCGTCTTGCTCTGGCGGGTGTACTGTTTCTGATGATTCTGTTATTGGATCAGAATCAGAAAAGCCTTGCGGGCATCTCCATGGATCAGATCTTTCAGTATGTTACCGGAGTCGATTACGGTGCCTGTCTGAAGACCTGGGTGGAGACGGTGGTTAACGGTTTGCAAGTTCTGTGGTGATTTCTTCCCAGGTGACGTCTTTTTCTGCCATCAGTACCATCATGTGGTACAGGAAATCACTGATCTCGTATTTGACCTCATTGGGGTTGGGATTTTTCGCGGCAATTACGATCTCCGTAGCCTCTTCTCCCAATTTCTTAAGGATCTTATCAATTCCCTTATCAAACAGGTAATTGGTATAAGAACCTTCCTTGGGGTGTACCTTGCGGTCCTTGATCACATCGAAGACTTCCTCAAATACCTGTAAGGGGTTATTGCTCTCCTCATAGTCTTTTTTCGTAATCTCATTGAAGAAGCAGCTTCTGCTTCCGGTATGGCAGGCAGCACCGATCTGGGATACTTTTGCCAGGATCGTATCCATATCACAGTCAGCCACCAGTTCCTTCACATACTGGTAGTGACCGCTGGTCAGTCCCTTCAGCCACAGTTCTTGCCTGCTTCTGCTGTAGTAAGTCATCTTGCCCAGCTTCAGTGTCTGCTCATAGGCTTCTTCGTTCATGTAAGCCATCATCAGGACTTCCTGGGTACGATAATCCTGCACGATAACAGGCACCATGCCGTCACTGTTTTTCTTGAAATCTTCCCATTTGTAAGCAGCCTGGAAGGATTCGATAGGAATATCGTTCTCCCGGCACAGATCCTTCAGCGCTACGATCTCTTTTACGTTATCGTTGATGGTGTTGCCGGTGACACCGCATACATTTTCGTATGCGAAGATCTCCAACAGCTTGTTCAGAGCCACCTGATTGATCTGTACGAAGAACGGCAGAGACAGAATACTCTGTGTCTCCCGGATCTGGTGAGGATTCATCAGGATCATGGCAGAAATATACTTTTCAATTTTCTCTTTCTGTAATTCTAAAACGGCGGGATCATTATAGGAGATCAGTATCTTCTCCTTGCCGAATTTCAGGGAGACTTCCTCCGTGATCTCAATATTACTCTCTTTCTCATAATCGAGAACCGCCTTTTTACATCCGGCATAAAGTAACTTCTTAATGTCCTCCATGCGCTTTACATTACCGGCACCGATGACATCCACTTCCGCTTTGGCGCAGATCTCCTTGATGATATCCAGAGCGGCATCATGTTCTGCATCTTGCTCAGACATATCGAACACGATCAGCTCATCTGCATTGTGCTCACAGTAATAATCCGCCAAACGCACGGGATCCGTCTCCACGATGGTGGTATCCGTAAGGTTTCTCACCGCATGCTCATGATATAAATAAATACAGGGAACAAATTTTTTGATGATCATAACAGTATCTCCCACAATTTTTTCTTACAGACTTCCTTTGGTACTTAAGACATCCGTTACCTTCGGGTTATAGGAAACGGCCTGATCCAGAGCCTTGGCAAATGCCTTGAATATGGCTTCGATCATATGGTGATTGTTGCCGGTCGACAGCATCTTGATATGTAAGTTCATTCCGGCGCTGTAGGATACGGCATAGAAAAATTCTTTCACCAGCTCGGTATCCAACTCTCCTACCTTCGGTACGGTGAATTCACATTCAAAATTAAGATAAGGTCGACCGCTTAAGTCAACGGCACATAAAGCAAGCACCTCATCCATGGGCAGGATAAAATAACCGTAACGGTTGATACCCTTCTTGTCTCCTACCGCTTTTTTAATGGCTTCGCCTAAGACGATACCGGTGTCCTCCACCGTATGGTGGCCGTCCACCTGCAGATCGCCCTTTACCTTGCAGTCCAGATCAAAAAAGCCGTGTCTGGCAAAGCCGTCCAGCATATGATCAAAAAATCCGATGCCGGTAGACAGGTCTGCTTTTCCACTGCCATCCAGATTCAAAGTGATGGCAATATCGGTCTCCTTTGTTGTTCGGGTCACAGATGCTTTTCGTTCCATAATGTCTCCTAGTCTTCAAATCTCACTTTAATACTGTTTGCATGTGCGGTCAAGCCTTCGCTCTTTGCAAAAGTCTCGATCTGTGTATGTACCTTTTCCAGTGCCTGTCTGGAATAAGAGATGATACTGGTCTTCTTGATGAAATCATCTACATTTACCGGAGAGAAAAATCTTGCGGTACCGTTGGTAGGCAGAATGTGGTTCGGACCTGCAAAATAGTCACCTAACGGCTCGGAAGCATACTCTCCCAGGAAAATCGCACCGGCATTGCGGATACGGGTCATTGTGTCAAACGGATTCTTTGTAATGATCTCTAAGTGCTCGGAGGCAATGGCATTGGCAGCGTCAATGGCATCTTCCATATTGTCAGCCAGCAGAATGTAGCCGTAATTGTCCAAAGACTTCTGAATAATGGGCGCACGCTCCAGGACTTTGACAAAACCGTCCACTTCCTCGGATACCTTCTCGGCAAGCTCCTTAGAAGTCGTGATCAGGATGGCACTTGCCAGCTCATCATGCTCTGCCTGGGACAGAAGGTCTGCTGCAACGTATCTGGGAGTAGCGGTCTCATCCGCCAGCACCAGGATCTCGCTGGGACCTGCGATGGAATCAATGCTCACATAACCGTAGACTGCCTTTTTCGCAAGGGCTACGAAGATGTTGCCGGGGCCGGTGATCTTGTCGACCTTGGGTACGGACTCGGTTCCGAATGCCATGGCGGCGATTGCCTGCGCACCGCCTACTTTGTAGATGGTATCAACACCGGCAATATCAGCGGCTACCAGGGTACCGGGATTGACTTTACCGTCTTTTCCGGGAGGAGTGGTCATAATGATCTCATCCACACCGGCTACCTTGGCGGGAATTACATTCATCAATACGCTGGAAGGATAAGCGGCTTTACCGCCGGGAACATAGACACCGGCTCTCTCGATGGCAGTGATCTTCATGCCTAAGATGGTACCGTCGGGCTTGGCATCGAACCAGCTGTTGCGAAGCTGCTTCTGGTGAAAGACGCGGATATTTTCTGCAGACTGACGGATCACATCCACCAGGTTCTCATCCATCTGCGCATAAGCCTCTGCAATCTCTTCTTTGGTTACGCGGATGTTCTCTGCGCTTAATGCGAACTTGTCAAACTGTAACGTATAATCGAATAACGCCTGATCTCCCTCGGCACGGACCTTTTCGATAATCTGATTGACTGTGCTCTCATATTGGGAATAGTTGTTCGGGCTTCTCTTTAAAAGATCATTTAAAATACTCTGCTTTGATTCTTTATCCAGTGCTACGATTCTCATGTCTGTACTCTCCCTTTTTGATATTTTATGCCTGTTCGTTTAACTGCTTCCGGATGGCACCTACTAACTTCCGGATTCTGTCGGCTTCCATC
>CAVGMD010000080.1:0-12387 GCA_963630275.1 Bacteroidaceae bacterium
CTGCAGGAGCTGCAGCCCGATGCGGTGATCTATCTGCAGGCAATCATGAAGGTGACGACGGAGCGCTCCGAACAGGGAGATTATATTACCAACGAGGGCATCGAAGCCAGAAATGAAGAAATCGCGAAGCTGGCGGATGATGAGAAGATATTTTACCTGGATGTGAATCCGCTGATCTGTGACGAGACAGGGGGAATGGTGGCATCCTATACGTATGACGGAGTGCATCTGAAAGCCCAGTATATTCCCATCTGGCTGGATTTCTTAAAAGAACATGCGGTGGAATGAACTTTTTTCTTGACTGTGGAACGATGAAAAGCTATCATGTAACTAATAAGGTCACATAGATGTAGGCAGGTAGATGACTATCTGCCTATATCTATGCGGCAAATATTACAAGTTCACATGTCTATGACATAGGAGGAGAAAAATGAGCGAGAAGACTACACTCGGCGAAAATGGCATTTACGATGCCAGATCCTTGGGCGTGCCCAAGATGCTTCTGCTGGGACTTCAGCACATGTTCGCAATGTTCGGTGCCACGATTCTGGTACCCATGCTGACAGGTCTGGATGTTTCCACAACACTGTTATTTGCAGGTCTGGGAACTTTACTGTTTCATCTGCTGACCAAGAGAAAGGTACCCGCATTCCTGGGTTCTTCCTTTGCTTTCTTAGGCGGATATGCCGCTATTGCACCTATGGCTGACGGCGCAGACAATTCCACACTGCTTCCGTATGCCTGCTTCGGCGTAGCCTGTGCAGGTCTGCTGTACCTGGTATTATCCCTGTTAATTAAGATCTTCGGTACCGGCAAGGTAATGCGTTTCTTCCCGCCCATCGTAACCGGACCTATCATCATTGCCATCGGTCTGACCCTGTCTCAGTCCGCTATCGACAACTGTTCCGCAGACTGGCTGATCGCTGTTGTTGCTATCGCACTGGTAGTAATCTGCAACATCTGGGGTAAGGGAATGGTGAAGATCGTTCCTATCATTATCGGTGTTATCGGTTCTTATGTGCTGGCAGCCATCCTTGGCCGTGTGGATTTCACTCCCGTTGCGGAAGCTGCATGGATCGGACTTCCCATTCACTGGAATGAGACCGCTTTCTGGGCACTGTCCGACGGCAATACTTCCCTGCTGATTACTTCCGTAATCACTATCATGCCTATCGCACTGGCTACCATGGTAGAGCATATCGGAGATATCTCCGCAATCTCTTCCACCGTTGGTGTGAACTATATCAAGGATCCCGGACTGCATCGCACTCTGTTAGGTGATGGTCTGGCTACCATTATTGCATCCCTGTTCGGTGCTCCCGCAAACACCACTTACGGTGAGAACACCGGTGTGCTGTCCCTGACCAAGGTATTCGATCCCAGAGTTATCCGTATCGCAGCAGGCTTCGCTGTACTGTTCTCCTTCTCCCCGAAGGTAGCAGCACTGATCGGATGTATGCCTACCGCTACCTGCGGTGGTGTATCCCTGGTACTGTACGGTATGATCTCCGCAGTCGGTGTTCGTAACATCGTAGAGACTCAGGTAGACTTCACCAAGAGCCGTAACGTTATCATCGCTGCTCTGATCCTGGTACTGTCTATCGGTATCAACTACAGTTCTGCAGGTGCTATCGCATTCCATGTCGGCGAGATCACCATCAGCCTGTCCGGACTGGCAGTAGGTGCTCTGACCGGTATTATCCTGAATGCAATTCTGCCCGGCAAGGACTATAAGTTCGATGAGAACAAGCCCGATGACACCGGCGTATGCTTTGCAGTTAAGGGTCAGGAGAACTAAGACATTTTTTGCTGAAAACAGCATAAACTGAACAAAGAAAGTCAGAGGGAGCATTCATGGCAGGAACATAGAGCTGTGAATGCTCTCTTTTTATAGGTAAGCAGGAGCAGAAATATGAAGATCATGGATATGCATTGCGACACGATATCCGAACTAGCGGACAGGGGCGGTGGATTACGGAAGCGAGGAACCGGAGATACTGTGGGAAGCTATCATACGTCAGGCGAAACATATCACCGACGTTGGCGGCGCAGAAGCCCTGCCGCAATTGTGGGAGCGATTAAAAACAGCCGGCTTTACAGAAAGCCGGCTGGATAAAATCTTTTGGAAAAATGTGTTGCGGGTCTTAGCGGTACTTATAGTTTATGTAAGTAAGGATGTTTATATTCCTAAATTTCTGATATCTCTGCGATCACCTGATCCAGTACTTCAAAATAGTTCTCGAAGGTCTTGCGGCAGCATCCGGGATCGTCGATCACGATGCCTTCCGCACGCAGTCCGGTGAGGGCAAAGCCCATTGCCATACGGTGGTCGTCGTAGGTAGCTACGGTGCAGGGGTGCGGAGTGCCGGGATAGATGGTGATGCTGTCCTGCGCCTCTTCGCAGCGGATGCCCATGCGGGTCAGCTCCGTACAGATGGCGTGGATACGGTCACTCTCCTGAAAACGGATATGTCCGATGCCTGTAATACAGGTGGGGCTGTCGGCAAAGGGGGCGATGGCTGCCAGTGTGATCGCCTGATCGGAACAGGAGGACATGTCCACCGTGATACCGTGGAAAGCGGGAGACTGCGCTCCGGCGTCCGTCGAACCGGCGGGCGGCAGCAGGAGGACTCCTTTTTCCGTCTCTTTGGCGGTACATCCCATTTTCTCTAAGATACGCAGAAATTCTACATCTCCCTGTAAGCTTTCAAAGTGCACATGCTCCACACAGACCGGAATACCCAGTAACGGAGCCATGGCATAGAAATAACAGGCAGCGGAGACATCCGGCTCAATCTGATAATCTAAAGCCTTATAATGCTGACCGGCAGGGATACGGAACTGATCCGGGGCGGGACGCTCCACGCGGACACCGAACTGCTCCATCATCTTCTGCGTCATTTCGATATACGCCATCCCGTGCGTACCCTCTACCTGAATCATAAAATCTTCATCCGACAGCACGGAAGCAATTAACAGCGCACTCAGAAACTGACTGCTGTGACCGATGTCGATGGAGATATGATCCTGCTCGAATCCATGGGCGGTCAGAGTAAAAGGAAAATGCCCATCCTCCCCCGCACACCGGATCTCACACCCCAGCTCTGCCAGAGAGGACAGCAGCGGACCCATGGGACGCTTCTTCATCTGCTCCGAAGAATCCATATGAAAAACACCTGCCGAGACACCTAACGTAGCCGTCAGAAAACGCGCAGCTGTTCCCGCGCTTCCCACATTTAACGCAGCCTCCCCACAGGGAATCCTTCCGCCCAGTCCTTCCACTGTGACGATACAGTTCTCCTCATCCACCGTCGTCTCAAATCCCAGATCCTGCACACATTGCAGAAAATGCCTCGAATCATCCGAGAACAATACCCCCCGCAGCGTGGACTTTCCTTCCGCCAGCATCGCCAACAGCAGCCCCCGGTTCGTGATACTCTTAGACCCCGGTACCCGAACCGTCAAAGACTCTGTAGATTTTTTCATTTCATTATATATAGTAGGAACGCGGTAAATTTTATCTGCCATGTAGTTGAGTGGCTCCTTCTAATTTAATATATTTTATATTACAATAATTCCCTGAAATATGACAATAACCCAGTAGGCACGACAGCAGGCAAGAATAAGCAGGCTGTAAGCAGACGTCGGTACCATAGCGTCCCAAGGGACGCATTGCGGTCGTACTGTGACTGCTTATGTACCGCTACGCTCTGCGACATGAGCGCATCGTACTAAAGTACGAGCGTGCCGCGTTTCTTACCTGCTGTCGGGACTACGGAGACGCAAAAGCGGCTCTTAGCCCCAATGGAGGCTACGAATTAATTACCTAAATCATATCATTTTCCGTCCCACGGCACAACTCTCAAAAAATTTTAAAATAATTGTTGACATTCCTAGCGGAATAGCATAGTATAAATTCATAACATCCCTATCAGATAAGTAGGAAATAAGAAAACGAACAAAAACCATCATTAAAGGAGGATTCTATTATGAGTAAAATTTACACATCCGCAACCCAGCTGATCGGACATACACCCCTTTTAAAGGTAACAAACTACATGAAGGATCAGAACATCGAAGGCGTAGAACTTTTAGCGAAGCTGGAGTACTTCAACCCCGCAGGAAGCGTAAAGGACAGAATCTCCCTTGCAATGATCGAAGACGCTGAGAAGAAAGGCATCTTAAAGGAAGGTTCCACCATCATCGAGCCCACCTCCGGCAATACCGGTATCGGTCTGGCAAGCGTGGCAGCAGCCAAAGGCTACAGAACCATTCTTACCCTTCCCGAGACCATGAGCGTGGAGCGCCGTAACCTCCTGAAAGCTTACGGTGCAGAACTGGTACTGACCGAGGGCGCAAAGGGCATGAAGGGTGCCATCGCCAAGGCAGAAGAGCTGGAGAAGTCCATCCCCGGAGCCGTGATCCTCGGACAGTTTGATAACCCTGCGAACCCTGCCGCACATGCAGCTACCACCGGTCCCGAGATCTGGGAAGACACCGACGGCAAGGTTGACATCTTCGTAGCAGGCGTAGGTACCGGCGGAACCGTAACAGGTATCGGCACCTTCTTAAAATCCAAGAACCCCAATGTGAAGATCGTAGCAGTAGAGCCTGCTGATTCTCCCGTACTTTCCGGCGGACAGCCCGGACCTCATAAGCTCCAGGGTATCGGCGCAGGATTCGTTCCTTCCGTACTGAATACCGGCATCTACGATGAGGTATTCACCGTTACCACAGACCAGGCATTTAACACCGGCCGCCTGATTGCTCATAAGGAAGGTATCCTTGTAGGAATTACCTCCGGCGCAGCACTGTACGCAGCAGCACAGATTGCAAAACGCCCTGAAAATGCAGGAAAAACAGTTGTAGCACTGCTTCCCGATTCCGGTGACAGATACCTGTCCACCCCGATGTTTGCAGAAGCTTAAGACGAAATTTGTAGAACTGGACAGACTTGCATTCTTGTGTTAGAATGTATGGCATGGTACTAGGAATTCAAGGAATTCGCGCTTTTCTCCCCTTAAAAGCACGAACCTGGAATGGAGGAACTTATGGAACCGATCATTCAAATCAAGAATGTAACAAAAACTTTTATTGGTAAAGATAATCAGGTAGAAGCCTTAAAAGGTATCAGCCTAGATATCAACAAGGGAGATATCTACGGCATCATCGGTATGAGTGGTGCCGGAAAATCTACCCTGGTACGTTGCCTGAACTATCTGGAGAAGCCCACCACGGGAACCGTAGTCGTAGAAGATCAGGATCTTTCGACACTGACCGAGGCAGAACTTCGTAAGGTTCGTACAGGCATCGCGATGATCTTTCAGCATTTTAATCTGCTCATGCAGAGAAGTGTCCTGGACAATGTATGCTTCCCCATGGAGATCGTGGGTGTGAAGAAGCAGGCAGCCAGAAAGCGCGCCATGGAACTGCTCGAGATCGTAGGACTGAAGGAAAAGGCAGACGCGTATCCTTCCCAGCTCTCCGGTGGACAGAAGCAGCGTGTGGCAATCGCAAGAGCTCTTGCCAATACACCGAAGATCCTGCTGTGTGACGAGGCGACCAGCGCACTGGATCCCACGACGACCAAGGAGATCCTGAAATTATTACAGGACATCAACAAACAGTACGGCATCACTATTGTGATCATCACCCATGAGATGGCTGTGGTACAGGAGATTTGTTCCCATGTAGCCATTATCGATGCCGGAGAACTGGCAGAGCATGGCACCGTAGAGGAGGTATTCTCAAGACCTCAGTCTGCTGCAGCCAGAAAGCTGGTATTCATGGTGGATCCCAAGGCACAGGAGATGTCCGGCAAGCGTTGCATCCGCATTGTTTTCACCGAGAACTCTTCTTTCGAGCCCGTGATCGCCAACATGGTACTGGAGTGCAAGGCTCCCGTCAACATCCTGTTAGCGGATACCAAAGACATCGGCGGTATCGCCCATGGACAGATGATCCTGCAGCTGCCGGAAGATGAACTGGCAGCAAACAAGATGATCCATTATTTACAGGAGAGAAAACTGGAAGTGGAGGAGCTGAAAGACTATGTGGGATAATGCAACGATTATGATGCTGGTGGAAGGCACCTTTGTTACTTTGTATATGACCCTTCTTTCCACATTTATGGGTTATGTACTGGGACTTCCCATGGGAATTGCCCTGGTAATTACCGCACCCAAGGGATTACGCCCCAACAAGATCATTTACAAGATTCTGGATGTGATCGTTAATATTGTACGAAGCATCCCGTTCCTGATTCTGCTGATCCTGGTCATTCCGCTGACCCGAATTATCGTAGGACAGAGCTACGGACCGACCGCAACCATCGTACCCCTGACACTGGCGGCAGCACCTTTCATTGCCAGAATGGTAGAATCTTCTCTGTTAGAGGTAGATCCCGGTGTCATTGAGGCAGCGCAGAGTATGGGAGCCAATATCTGGACCATCATCTGGAAAGTAATGCTGGCAGAGTCCAGAACCTCATTACTTGTCAACGGAACCATCGCACTGGGAACGATCCTTGGATATTCCGCTATGGCTGGTGCCGTAGGCGGAGGCGGACTTGGTGATATCGCCATCCGTTACGGTTACTATCGTTATCAGACAGACATTATGCTGGTGACCGTAGTGCTGCTGGTATTGCTGGTACAGTTACTGCAGTATATTGGAATGACGATTTCCAAGAAGTTAGACAAGAGAACCAGATAAAACAGTCCGATAAAGGGTTTCATAAAAGGTTGAGACAGGTGCAGATCACCTGATTCACAATAAAGTTAATTTATTTAACGAAAGATTTAGGAGGAGAAATGTTATGAAAAAGAAAGTTATCGCTTTGATCGCAGTTGCAGCATTGTCTGTGAGCGCACTGACCGGTTGCGGTAGCAAGGGAACCGACGACAAGACCATTAAGGTAGCAGCAACCGCTGTACCTCACGCTGAGATCCTCGAGGCAGCAAAGCCTCTGTTAGAGGAGCAGGGTTATACTCTGGAGGTTCAGGTATTTGATGACTATGTACAGCCCAACGAAGTAGTAGAGTCCGGTGAGTTCGATGCTAACTACTTCCAGCACATCCCTTATCTGGAGAGCTTCAATGAGGAGAAGGGTACTCACCTGGTAAATGCCGGCGGTATCCACTATGAACCTTTCGGACTGTATCCCGGAACCGAGACCAATCTGGACAACATTGACAACGCAACCATCGCAGTACCCAACGATACCACCAACGAGGCACGTGCTCTGTTACTATTACAGGATAACGGTTACATCACTCTGAAAGAGGGTGTGGGTCTGACCGCTACTACCAAGGATATCGTAGAGAACCCTCACAATATCACATTCGTAGAGCTGGAGGCAGCACAGGTTCCCAGAACGCTTCCCGAGGTATCCTTCGGTGTCCTGAACGGTAACTATGCTATGGAAGCAGGTCTGACTGTTGCAGATGACGCTCTGCTGTATGAGAGTGCTGATTCCGAAGCAGCAGCTACCTACGTTAACGTAATCGCTGTTAAGGAAGGCAACGAGAACTCCGCTAAGATCAAGGCTCTGGTAGATACCCTGAAGTCCGATGAGATCAAGCAGTTCATCGACGACAATTACAACGGCGGCGTTATCCCTTACAAGTAAGGTGAATTAACGGTAAAGTAATGCAAAATCCGGAGAGCCATCCACATTCCATTAAGTGGCATTCGTGGATGCTCTCCTGATTTTTTCTGTTGTTTCCACAAATCCTATATGAACTCTCGGAAAAGAGTGAGGGATAGAATTTGTGGAAATAACAGAAAACAGATTAGTACTTTTGAGAAAGGTATAGGTAATCAGATGAAAATTTCGACCAAAGGAAGATATGCAGTACGTGTTATGCTGGATCTGGCACTGCACAATAACGGAGAGTGTATCAAGGTAAAGGAAATTGCCGCCAGACAGGGGATTTCCGAGAAATATCTGGAGCAGATCATTGCCGTGCTGAACAAGGCAGGCTATGTAAAAAGTGTCCGTGGTGCCCAGGGCGGTTACCGCATCGCCAAAGACCCGGCAGACTATACGGTGGGAATGATCCTGCGGCTGACGGAAGGATCCCTTGCACCGGTAGCATGTCTGGAAGAAGGTGCGGACATCTGTGAGCGCTGTGACACCTGTGAGACCCTGGAGGTATGGCAGGAACTGTATGATGCAGTGAATAAAGTAGTGGATGGCGTGACCATTGCAGATCTGGTGGAGCGACGCAACAAGCGCCTGGAGAATCTGGACTATTCCATATAAATCTTATAAATATTGAAAAACAAAGCACCCCGACAGGATTACCTGCCGGGGTGTTGTTACTGTCAGAGAATGAAGGGGGCATTCTTCTGACAGACAATGTTAACCAAGGGAATGGATGGTTAACAAGTTCAGTATATCGGTAGAACGGCAGAATGTCAACCGAAGAAAGGCGTCGGTTGACAAACTTTGGTCGACAAATATCGCGTAAAAGTATTTAAAATTATATGTGGTTATAAAAACTACATAAAAAGACTTAAAATACCATGAAATGAAATATAATGTCAAAAACTCATTGCTTTTTACTCTATAACGTGGTAAGCTAAACTCTGCAAACAAATAGAAAGGTGTATGCGAGAATGAGCGAAGCATTTCATATTATATCAGACGGTTCCTGTGATCTTCCCATGGAGCTGACGAAGGAGAAGAATATTACCGTAGTTCCTTTTTATGTATCTTTTGAAGAAGGGAAATACCAGAAGGAGATGGTGGAGATCGGTGTCCGTGATTTCTATCAGGAGATGGTGGATCATCCGGATGTGTATCCGAAGTCTTCCATGCCTTCCGTACAGGATTATGTGGATGTATTTCTTCCCTATGTCAAGGCAGGTACTCCCGTGATCTGTATCTGTATCACCACTAAATTCAGCGGTTCCATGCAGTCTGCATTGAATGCGAAGGCGATTCTGGAAGAGGAATATCCCGAAGCACAGATCTATGTCTGCGATTCCACTGTGGATACTGTCCTTCAGGGAATCTACGTACTGGAAGCTGTACGTCTCAGAGATGCGGGGAAGAGCTATCAGGAGAGCATTGACCGCCTGAATGAGATCAAGAGCTCCGGCAGAATCTTTTTCACCGTAGGCAATATGGAATACTTAAAGCACGGCGGACGCATCGGAAAAGTAGCCAGTGTAGCGGGAAGCCTGTTGGGTATTAAGCCCATCATCACCTTAAAAGAGGGCGAGATCTTCCCCTCCGGTATCGGCAGAAGCCGCCGCAAGACCGTGGATAAAAATATTGATCTGTTACTGGCATATTTTGCAGAGGAAAAGGCCGACATTGCCAATTACAGCGTCTGTGTGGGATACGGCTACGATTATGAAGAAGCTGTAGAATTCCGTGACAGACTGGTCAGCAGACTTCAGGAGAAGGGATACGACATCGACACCGTTCCCATTTTCCAGATCGGCGCCACCATCGGTGTACACACCGGACCTTATCCTTTGGGAATCGGTGTCGTGAAGAAATCTATTACAAAATAATTTTCGAACTACTTTTGGCAGGCATCTAACAGTTCCTGCACATTTTCAAAAGCATAGTCCGGCAGATACTGGGTATTCGGCTCCCCCGCGGGAGTCAGAATATCCTTTTTTTGTGCCTCACCGGTGAAGAGGACACAGGTGTCCACACCGCCGTTGATGCCGCAGGCAATATCGGTGTACAGACGGTCACCCACCACCAGAGTCTCCTCGGGGGTGAAACCGGATACTTCCAAGCATAAGTTTACGACCTCTTTGCTGGGCTTGCCCAAGTAGATGGGCTGCTTGTCGGTGGTGGCGGTAATCATATCGCAGATCGCACCGCAGTCGGGAATAAAACCGAAGTCGATAGGGCAGCGCAGATCCGGATTGGTACCGTAGAAGGGAACGTCCTGGGTGAATAAAACGTTGCAGACTTCCGTAAGTTTGCCGTAATTTAATTCACTGTCGTAGGCAACGACCACACAGTCGATGCCCTCTTCACAGACTTCGGTTATGTGAAGACCGTTCTTTCGCAGTTCCGCTACGAAGGAAGCGGTACCCAGTACGAAGATCTTCTTATTTGCATAATTTTCCTTCAGAAAACGCAGTGTCATATAGCCGGAGGTGATGAACTGATCCTCCGTGCTGTCTAAGTGAAACGCATCGTGGAATTTCTTCACATAGTCCAGTCCGCTTTTCGTGGAATTGTTGGTAATATAATAAGCCCTGCCGCCGATGTCGTTGATGTAGCGGATCAGATCCGCACTGCCGTCGTATAAAGTATCGCCTACAGCAATGGTGCCGTCGATGTCGAACAGGAAAAGCTTTTTATTTTTCAGGCGCGCCAGTTTGGCGGCATCGCTGTAAATATGTTTCGGGTCAAAAGTATTCATAATTGTCCTCATTTCTAAGCTTGCATGCTCAGACTCATGTTAGCAATGAATGCAGGTACTGTCAAGGAAAAGACAGCGCCAGGAGGGAAACGTAAGTGGAATTACAGAAGCATTTATGGTATAATTGATGCAATTTCGAGGTTCCGAAAGAGGGAGAAAACGGTTACGGGATGTGATCCTCCCCGGCAGGGAACAATTACGCAGAACAAAGGACAGGAATATGGAAGAGAAGAAAGATAAAGGTTTACAGGGAAATGAGAAAATAGAAGAGGCAATCCTGGCATTACAGCAGGAGCCTACAGAAGAACTTCTGGCACACGCGCTGACGGTGGTGCGCAGACGGATGCGGGAGCAGGGACAGTTCATCGTGGCGGTGGAGCCACCCTCCGCAGATGTTGCAGAAGCGGTGACGCAGGCAGCCGGAAATGCCATGCGCTTACAGGCGGTGCAGACCTCTGATGGGAAAAAATGGTGGTCGGCATTTACCGGATTTGAAGAAGAATTAAAAGGAAGCGGCAGTGTGATGTCCACGTTCCTCACGGATATCGAGCAGCTGTTCCGTATGGCACTGACTGCCGAGGGCATTGAAGGTGTGATCCTGAACCCCTGGAACAGGACGCTGATGTTGGACAAGCAGCTCCTCCGTATCATTCTTGGGGAATAACAAAAGAGGGAGAATAAGAGCATGACAGAACGCTACGAATTGATACCGTTTGCCATAGTGACTATTTTCATCTATGCGGTGACGGCGACATTTGTCGTAATGAAAGTCTGGGGCGTGCGGGAGAGTGACCATGTGCTGTTCCAGATGCTGGTACTGGGGGACTGGATCCCGGAGCTGACGGGAGCGTTGGCGGTTCTTATGACGATCCTGTTGTTGGGACCCTTGAATCTTATACTGGATAAACTATGGAAAAAACCGGCAGAACCCATGATGCTGATCGTAGAACCGGAAGGGACGAACGTGAAGGTCCGCCTGGGGAGCGGGAACGGTAGAGCGCAGAATCCGAAGGACAACACAATCTATTATCAGAGGAAATGGTACCGGGTCGGAGAGAATACCATAGAAAACATATACCCTGCAAAAAACAGGCACCCCTGGATGGATCATCCGGAGAATAAAGCCAGTGGAATCACCAGTGTGCAGAGACTTACAGATATCCTGAAGGGGTATGAGGCATCCCTGGAAGCCGCCCGTAGGGAACAGGAATGGTTGGAAAAGCATGGCGGACAGACAGAGTAGATTAATTAGGAAAGAGGCAGATTAAGATGATCACGATCAGAAAATTTGAAGCAAAAGATGTAGCAAGAATGGCTGAGATCTGGAACCAGGTCGTAGAGGACGGCGTGGCATTTCCCCAGGAAGAAGGGCTCACGGAGGCGGAGGCCGCGGGATTTTTTGCCGCACAGACCGTAAGTGCCGTGGCGGAGGATGAGCAGGGCAATGTGAAAGGATTATACATTTTACACCCCAACAATATCGGCAGAGTGGGACATATTGCCAATGCCAGCTACGCCGTGGACAGACAGTGCAGAGGAGAGCATATTGGAGAACTGCTGGTGAAGGACTGCCTGGCGCAGGCGAAGGCAAACGGCTACCGGGTATTGCAGTTCAATGCGGTGGTGGCTTCCAATATCCATGCATTCCATCTGTACCAGAGACTGGGCTTCGTGGATCTTGGCATCATCCCCGGAGGGTTCCTCAATAAGGACGGGGTCTACGAGGACATCCATGTAATGTATCATAATCTGGTGGAAGGCTAGTGTTAAGTCCGGAAAATGGGACAATAAATGTAGATAATAACAGATAGGACTGACAGGAAAGGGAAAGATATGAAATTCATCTCATGGAACGTGAACGGACTGAGAGCCTGCATGCAGAAGGGCTTCTTAGATTTTTTTCAGGAAATAGACGCAGATATTTTCTGCCTGCAAGAGACAAAATTACAGGAGGGACAGATCGACTTAGAACTGCCCGGATATCACC
>CAVGMD010000081.1:0-9867 GCA_963630275.1 Bacteroidaceae bacterium
AAATTTTACCTATACATATTCTAATTCGATTGGTGGAGAACATGCAACAACAATAAATGGAAATGGCGTAGATCCCGGAATGGATGATATTTTGGCAGTGGCTAAAAAGATAGGACTTGGGATTACTAAGGCAAAAAAAACAGCAATAGAGATTCAGGAATGTGTCAATGAGAGATTGAAAGATTATATATAGAATGTCAACCGTTAAAAAAACTAGTTGACAATTAAAAACGACCATGCTATTCTGACAGAGGTTTTTACAAAAGACATCTGACAGAAAGGCATGGTTTTTTATTATGACAACACAGACAACACGAAGCAAGACTTATGACATGGTGTACATTGCGGTATTTGCGGTTCTGATCGCAATCTGCTCCTGGATCTCCATTCCGATGACGGTTCCTTTTACGTTACAGACGTTTGCGGTATTCCTGGCAGTCGGCATACTGGGCGGTAAGAGAGGAAGTCTTGCGGTATTGATTTATATTTTACTGGGTGCGGTAGGTATCCCTGTATTTGCCGGATTTTCCGGTGGCGTCGGTATTCTGCTTGGCAACACCGGCGGTTATATTATCGGATTTTTATTCTCCGCACTGGTTATGTGGTTGATTGAGAAGCTGTTCGGACGTAAGACCTGGGTACTTGGTATCTCCATGGTAGTGGGACTGATTGTCTGCTACGCTATCGGAACTGTATGGTTCATGATCGTATATGCGCAGAACTCCGGAGCGGTCGGCCTGGCTACCGTACTTGGCTGGTGTGTCATTCCTTTCATCATTCCGGATCTGGTGAAGATCGCACTGGCACTGACTCTGAGCAAGAGATTAGCCAAAGCTCTGAAGCTGAACTAAGAGGAGTATTTTATGCAGCAATATAGGATTCGGCCTCACCACGGCATGTGTCTGTATTTTTTCGAGGGGAAGGGATATAGTGACGGATTTACCGCGCATATGGCGGAAGTAAAAGAGTGGCTTCTGGGGAAAGAGGAGCCGGCGACTTTGAAGCTGGTGGCTGAGACGGATGAGATCTGCAGCGTCTGCCCCCATAATAAGGGTGGCAGATGCGAGGCTGCGGAGAAGGTAGATCGATATGATGCGGGTGTATTGAAATACACCGGGTTAAAGGTGGGGCAGGAACTGACCTTTCCTGAATTCGAGCGGACGGTGGAAGAGAAGATCCTGCACCTGGGATATGGCAAGGTCATCTGCGGTGACTGCCAGTGGAGAGATATCTGCCATAAATAAGTTTTACGTTCCTGCATTGCTTTTTGTCACGAAAAGAGATAAAACCTGACTTTCGGAGTTGAAGTATAAAACATATGACTCTATTATAACGGAAAATAATGTATAAAGTACAAATCCTTCCTAAGGCGGAAGAGGATATTTGTGCTAATACAGACTATATAGCATTAGCACAAAAAGCGCACCTGAGGGGGAGGTGCGCTTTTTGTATGCGCCCGCGGGCGCATTGTTACCTCACGAAGAGGTAACCCGTATATGCAACATACAGAAGCACGCACACAGCCCCCTCACTGCGGGTCATGCGTCTGCCGGTACGGGCGAATACGAAGAGCAGAATGGCACTGCCAAGGAGCAGCAATGTGTCGATAACGGATTCTCCGAGGACGTGCAGTGGACTGATCACGGCGGACATTCCGAGGATAAACAGGATGTTGAACAGGTTGGAACCGATGGCATTGCCCAGCGCCAGTCCGCTGTCTCCCTTTCTCGTAGCGACGATGGAGGTCACGAGCTCCGGCAGGGAGGTGCCGATGGCGATGATGGTCAGGCCGATGAAGTTCTGGCTGACACCGAAATTGGTGGCGATGATGCAGGCTTTATCCACGACGAGGTCGCCACCGAAGATGACGGCAGCCAGACCTCCGGCGATATAGAGAAGACTGCGGGGAAGAGAGAGGACCTTGCCGGGTTCGCCCTCTTCTCTGTTTTTTCGGGCGGAATAGATCATAAATCCCAGATACACGACCATGCCGAGCAACAGGATTGCCCCCTCGAGGCGGCTTAAGCTGCCATCTAAAAACATCAGGCATAACACGAAAGTCACCAGAATATTTAACGGCATATCCCGTTTCAGAATCTCAGCGTGGGGCACAAAGCTATGCAGGAACGCACAGATGCCGACCACCACCAGCCCATTGAAGATATTCGACCCGATGACATTGCTGATGGCGATGTCATTGCTGCCCGCTAACGCCGCATTGATGCTGACGGAAGCTTCCGGAGCACTGGTGCCCATGGCGACGATGGTCAGACCGATGATGACGCTTGGCACCTTCAGGATCCCCGCCAGGGAGGAACTTCCCTCCACGAAAAAGTCCGCACCCTTGATCAGAAGTACAAATCCTACGAGTAACAATATGTATTCCATAATCTGTCCTTTCCTGCGGCGAATCGTCTGTATTCTTATAAAAAAGCATAAAAATAGAGACTTTTACCGCATCAAAATGATCGATAAAAGTCTCGTTGCTTACAATAATAACCGGCCTGACGGCGTGATGACGATTATCATTCCAACCGGAACAAGTTCCATTCCGACTGGGAACTACTCCCTCTTAACTATAACCCTATTCTACAAAAAGAAGACAACTTCTGTCAATAAATCCCCCGGAATCTTATCACGGTCTTAACACGAACTCCACTCTCACGGGATCGTGGTCGGAGTAGGAATATCCGGTGTTCACATTTTCATAAGACAGGCACTCGATATTGTCGGAGATGATGAAGCCGTCCAAGGTCACGGTATAAGTCACACCGGGGACATATTCCATATCTGCATTTCGTGCACTGTTCCAAAGCACTTCCTGCTCCTCGGAACTTAACAGATCCAAACAGAAGGTGAAATGCTCCGGCAGCTCCGTCCTCGGGAAAGGAAATGCCCAGGATTCGCAGTTCTCCGTATCTTCTTCGGAAGCTTTCAGGTCGTGGTTAAAGTCACCGCCGCAGAGCACGTAATTTCCGGCTTCGTATTCTGTCTGCATGTCATTGCACAGCATTTCAATCTGCCCCTTACGGATGTCATCGCTGTTGCCGTAAGCGGACATATGCAGATTGAAGATCACCAGCTCCTTGCCGTTGTCCACCGGGATCCGGGAGACACTGTAGCAGCGGTCCAGATCGAAGAACTTGCTGAAGGAAGTGGAGATGGGGAAGCTCCTGCGCAGAGCGGAAGACACCGGATATTTCGAGAACAGTCCAAGTCCGGATTTACTGCTACCGTGGGGCTGGGTAAACGGATAGAACAGGAATGCAGAGTCATAATTCTGCGCAAATACGGTCGTGTATGTGGGCAGGCTCTGACGAAGCATCTCGTATTCATTTGTATGATAGCTTCTGGTGGAATCCAGATCAATCTCCTGGATCAGGGCGAAATCCGAATCCAGTGAGGTCACCAGTTCTCCCACACCGTTTACGGCATACTGTACGGTCTCGGGACTTTCCGCCCAGGAGGAAGTACCGCCGTCCATGAAAAAGCTGTAATTCGGCAGATAAGCTCCGAAACCGATATTGTAGGTCAGCGCGGAATATTCCGTATCGGTGGTAAGCGTCGTGTATTCCCCTGCAGCAGTATCGTCAACCGGTGCCTCCACCACCAGTTCCTGATTGTCCTCGATCCTGTGATAACTCGCATAGAGGTAGACGATGTAAGCCAGCAGTACGAGGACGAGAATCCCCAGCACGATGCCTATGATCTTCAGTAACGTTTTGAGTAAGCTTTTCTTTTTCATAAATCTTATTCTAACAAGCCTTACGGGAAATGACAACACCTCTTGCTATATGTAGTTGAAAAGGGGTATTATGATAAATAAGAAAACGAAATTTAAAGAGGTTTATCATGCGGAAGAGGAGTGCTTTGTCCGTAAGGAGAGCAGCGTGATCTTCCATATTAAGAAAGCATAGGACTAAGATGAAAACAAGAAACTGGAGAGCAATAATGCGGAATGGAATCGTATTCTGATGCAGGGACTTGGAATTGACACGGAGGAGAATGACGATGGCGAAATGGACGATCCGACAGATATTTGACGGAGATTACGGCTGCGAGGAGCGTCTGCCCGGACAGGGGCCGAAGGTATCGGTGACTCTGGTGGATGAATCCGGAGTTGAAAAATATGTCTCGGTGGAGGATAATTGGCTTACGGAGCGGGGACTTACAGAGGGCTCCCTGTGGCCGGAGGATTTGACCGTATAAAGATGACAGAGAGGTAATAAAATGGAACACATTACAAGAGACGAAGCATTTACTTTATTAAAAAAATACAATCAGGATCCGTTTCATATCCAGCATGCCCTGACTGTGGAAGCGGTGATGAAATGGTATGCCAGAGAATTGGGATATGGAGAGGATGCGGAATACTGGGGCATTGTGGGATTACTGCATGATATCGATTTTGAATTATATCCCGAGGAACACTGCCTGAAGGCACCGGAGCTTTTGCGGGAAGCCGGCGTGGGAGAGGATATCATTCATGGGGTGGTATCTCACGGTTACGGCATCACCGTAGGCTGTGGGGAGACCATCAGCGTGGCTCCGGAACATGAGATGGAAAAGGTGCTTTTTGCAGCAGACGAACTGACCGGACTGATCTGGGCAGCAGCACTGATGCGCCCTTCCAAGAGTACAAAAGACATGGAATTAAAGTCCTTAAAAAAGAAATATAAGAGCAAAGGCTTCGCCGCCGGCTGCTCCCGCGAAGTCATCGAGCGCGGCGCTGAGCAGTTAGGCTGGGATCTGGAGAAGCTTCTGACCATGACCCTGCAGGCCATGGCAGCAACCGAGGATGAGATTCAGGCAGAAATGGAGCAGCTGGCATAATACACGAATTACTGCTTTCGGAAATCCCTCGGAGCACAGCCGTACACCTGCTTAAAGGTGCGCAGGAATAATTTATAGTTCGTGACTCCGTGCCGATCCAGTATTTCACCGATGTTCAGATCGGTGTCTTTTAAGTCCCTGCAGACATGCGTCAGACGAACGCTGTTGATATAGGAAGTGAGGGTGGTACCCATGTTCCGCCGGAAAAACCGGCAGAAATATTCCGGGTTCAGATGAGCCAGAGAGGCGGCATCTTCCAGAGAAATGGCTTCAGCGTAATGGGATTGGATATACTGAATCACCGGTTCGAGGCGATGCAGATTTTTCTGACTCTGAATCCGGGAAGTATTGTCAATGGTAACCTTATAATGCGTCATAAGGATGTATAAAAAATCATAAAGCAGACCGGAAAACCGCAGAGTATAGCTTTGCGGTTTTTTTGTATAGAGATCGCCCATAGAAGTCAGAATCTCCCGAATCTGCGCATCGGCAGAAGAATCCCTGCGGGAGGACAGAAAACGGATATTTTCATACTCCGGGATGGCATCTATGAGAAACGCATAAGGAATCTGTAATAACAGAACCCGGGACGGTGTCGTGGTACGGGTAGCATGGACGGCGGTGGAATTTACCACATGATAGTCTCCGGCATGCAGCAACAGAACCTGCTGCCCTTCGGTGAGCTCCATGGAACCTTCATAGATATAGACAACTTCCATACTGCGATGCCAGTGTTCCGGTATGTAATCGTTATTGCTGTGATAGATTATAAAACGGACGTTGATTCCGCTTTCAAAAGCAACCTCTTCGTGTGGAAATTGCGGCATGGCAAAGCCTCCCTCTGAAATCCTATTATTTCCCCGGCGATCTATTTACATCATAGGATAAAAAGAAGGAAAAAGTCAATATTGACCTAAAAATAAGTCATAATCAGATATAGGAATCCACGTGGAAAATTGCTAAACTGATAAGCAGAAAGAGTAAGCGGACAAGGTTGGATGACAGGAGGTTATAGCAACATGACAAAGGAAAAAATCAAAGATCTGATAGCAAAAATGACATTGGAGGAAAAGGCGGCGATGTGTTCCGGTGCGGATTTCTGGCATACCGAAAGCTGCGAGCGCCTGGGGATTCCCGCAAGTATGGTATCCGACGGCCCTCACGGTCTGCGGAAGCAGGATGACAAGGCGGATCACCTGGGGGTAAATGAGAGCATTAAAGCAGTGTGTTTCCCGGCAGGTTGCGGAACCGCGGCATCCTTTAACAGAGAGCTGTTGTATCATATGGGCGAGACACTGGGCAATGAATGCCAGGCGGAAGGAGTCAGTGTTATCCTGGGACCGGCAGTGAATATCAAGCGTTCTCCCCTGTGCGGTCGTAATTTTGAATATTATTCGGAGGATCCGCTGGTGGCGGGTGAAATTTCCGCAGCACTGATCCGGGGAGTACAGAGTAAGCATGTGGGCACCAGTCTGAAGCATTTTCTGGCGAACAACCAGGAGACCCGCAGAATGTCCGTGAATGAGATCATTGACGAGAGAACCCTACATGAGATTTATCTGGCTGCATTTGAAGGTGCAGTGAAAAAGGCAAAACCCTGGACCGTTATGTGCTCCTATAACAAGATCAACGGAACTTATGCGGCCGCGCATCACAAATATCTCACCGAGACCCTGAGAGACAAGTGGGGATTCGACGGTTATGTCATGAGCGACTGGGGCGCAGTCAATGACCGTGTGGAAGATTTAAAGGCAGGACTTGATCTGGAGATGCCCTCCTCCATGGGAGTCAATGACAAATTGATCGTAGAGGCAGTGCAGAACGGAACACTGGAGGAACAGGTATTGGATACCGCAGTGGAACGTATTTTGAATATTGTATATCGATATACGGAGAATAGAGACACAGAAGCGGTATTTGATCTGGATCACGACCATGAAATTGCGAAAAAGGTGGCGGAAGAGACCATTGTACTGTTGAAGAACGAGAAGATACTGCCTCTGACAGAGGGGGAAGATATCGCTTTTATCGGAAAATATGCGAAGAATCCCAGATATCAGGGTGGCGGAAGTTCCCACATTAACAGTCATAAGATTACCGGAGCGCTGGATGCGGCAGAGACAGCAGGCAATACGCATATTCTGTATGCACAGGGATTTGACGACAGGGAAGACCGGACGGATGAAGCACTTCTGACAGAAGCTGTGGAGACGGCAAAACGCGCAAAAGCAGTTGTGATTTTTGCGGGACTGCCGGATGCATTTGAGTCCGAAGGCTTTGATCGCAAACATATGCGGATGCCGGAGTGTCAGAATGAATTGATCGAAAGAGTGGCAGCGGTACAGCCGAATACGATAGTCGTATTGCACAACGGTGCTCCTGTGGAGATGCCCTGGGCAGACCGGGTGAAAGGCATCCTGGAAGCTTATCTGGGAGGACAGGCTGTGGGAGGCGCCGAGTATGATATTCTCTTCGGCAAAGTGAACCCCAGTGCGAAACTTCCGGAGACCTTCCCGAAGCAGCTGGAGGACAATCCTTCCTATCTGTCCGGATTCGGAGAGGGCGACCAGGTGGAATACCGGGAAGGTATTTTTGTGGGATATCGTTATTATGATAAAAAGAAAATGGATGTGCTGTTCCCCTTCGGTTACGGATTGTCCTATACCACATTTTCCTACAGCAATCTGCGCCTGGATAAGACGACCATGAAGGATACCGAGGAACTGACCGTGACTGTGGATGTGACCAATACCGGCGACAGAGTGGGTAAGGAAGTGGTGCAGCTCTATGTGGCGGATAAAGAGAGCACTGTGATCCGGCCGGTGAAAGAGCTGCGGGATTTCGCCAAGATCGAACTGGCGCCCGGCGAGACGAAGACGGTGACATTTACGCTGGGAAAACGGGCATTTGCTTACTATGATGTACAGATCCATGACTGGCAGGTGGAGACCGGAGAATTCGAGATTCTCGTGGGCGCATCTTCCAGAGACATAGCCCTCAGAGATACCGTGACGGTGGAATCCACTGTGAAGATTCCTTTCCACTATACCACGGATACGACGATGGGCGATATCATGAGCCGTCCGGAGGCCTGGAAGCTGGTGCAGAGTGTCCTGAGCAAAGGAATGTTCGGCCAGGACAGCGAGGTCAGCGAAGGAGGCGATGCCGCGAAAGAAGCCATCAGCGATGAGATGAACGCGGCGATGCTTCAGTATATGCCCCTGCGCGGACCGGTCAGCTTCGGCGGCGGAGTCAGCATGGCAGATGTGCAGAGGCTGGTGGACCGGCTGAATGCCATGGAAGAATAAGGGAAGTATAGACTGAACAAAATTATCCGCCAAAATGTGTAGTATTTTCAGTCGGAATACAGTATAATCAAAACAACTACCGTGTATTATGGTAGTTGTTTTTGGTTGCCATTATAGCGGATTCCGCTTATAATAAAAGATTGTAACGGAAATGACTCTGAATTGAGGATTACCATGAATATAGAAGTAGATGGATATAATATATGTTATAAAATAACCGGCAACGGTGACAGGACGGCTGTGATTTTGCAGGGCTGGGGCACGGATCTGGGAGTGTATGATTCTGTGGCCGGCGTGATAGACGGCAGCAGGTATCGTGTGATCCAGTTTGATTTCCCGGGATTCGGCGGCAGCGATGAACCGAGGGAACCCTGGGATGTGGATGGATTTGCGGATTTTTTCTGCAAATTTATGGAGGCTTTGCAGGTGAAACAGGCCACCCTCATCGGCCATTCCTACGGTGGACGTGTGATCATTAAGCTGGCTGCCAGAGAGAGCCTGCCTTTCGAGATCACGAATATCATTCTGATCGACAGCGCCGGAATTCTGCCGGTGCGGACGGCTGCACAGAAACGGAAGATCCGTCGGTACAAGATTCTGAAGAAATTCCTGAATCTGAAGCTGATCTATGCCATGTTCCCGGAAGTGATCGATGACTGGAGAAGCAGACAGGGATCGGCGGACTACCGCAACGCAACGCCCATGATGCGCCAGTGTATGGTAAAGGCAATCAATGAGGATCTGACGGAACTGCTTCCGAAGATCCGTCAGGAGGTGCTGCTCATCTGGGGAGATCAGGATACGGCAACACCCATCCGGGATGCACATATTATGGAAGAGAAGATTCCCAACTGCGGTCTGGCAGTGATCCCGGGAACCGGTCATTTCTCTTTCCTGGAGAAGCCGGCACAGTTCCGTGGAATTATGGAGGCATATTTAAAATGATCATACGTGTGCTGATAGCAATCGTGCTTGCCGTTCCCGCGTATTTTTATACCATGCGGTACAACATGCATATGTTCCAGCTGAACGGCTATAAGAATAAAGAACACCTTCACTGGGTGAAGAAGAATCTCAGGATGCAGTGGATTCTCTATTTTGGCCTGGCACTGGGTGCGGTGACCTGCGTGTTCCCGTACCTTATTCTTGAAATCTTAGAGTATCTGGTGCTTCTGGTGATTTTCGTGGTATATCGTGCCATGAAACGGATGAATACGAAGAAAAAACTGGTCTATACCGCCCGCGTGAAGCGCATGATCACGACGGAGCTGATCCTTACGGCAGCGGTATTCGCATTGGTGTGGGGTTTTGTCGGAAGTAAGCGGATCCCGGGATTGTGTCTGATTCTGGTATCGGTGAACTTTTTCCTGAATCTGGTGGCAAATGTCATCAACCATCCCATCGAAGCCGGTATCAACCAGCATTATATCAATGATGCTGTAAGGAAATTAGAAAGTGTGCCCGGACTTACCGTCATCGGTGTGACCGGCAGCTACGGCAAGACCAGTGTGAAGTTCTATTTGCAGACCCTGTTACAGGAAAAATACAATGTGCTGGTGACTCCGGAGAGTTTTAATACGCCTATGGGTGTGGTGCGGACCATCCGCGGTTCCTTAAAGCCCACCACGGAGATCTTCGTCTGTGAGATGGGTGCCCGTCATGTGGGTGACATCAAGGAGATCTGCGATATGGTGCATCCCGACCACGGTGTGATCACCTCCATCGG
>CAVGMD010000081.1:10201-12170 GCA_963630275.1 Bacteroidaceae bacterium
GCTCATAAAATGGGCATGACGCTGAAAGAACTTCGTATTCCGGTACGCCGGATCGAGCCGGTGCCCCATCGTATGCAGATGCGGGAACACGGTCTTGTGACCATTATTGATGATGCTTATAATTCCAACCCCGTAGGTTCTAAGGCTGCGGTGGAGACCCTTGCCATGTTTGACGGCATCCGGATCCTGATCACACCGGGCATGGTGGAACTGGGGGACAAGGAAGCGGAATACAATCATAAATTCGGTAACTACGCGGCGGACTGCTGCGATTATATCCTGTTAGTGGGCAGACGCCATACCGAGCCCATCAGAGAGGGCGTGCTGGAGAAGGGCTTCCCGGAGGAGAAATGCCGGGTATTTGACAAGCTGGAAGAAGCCGTATCCTATGCCTATGCCATCAAGGGACAGGGACATAAATATATTTTATTAGAGAATGATTTACCGGATAACTACTAGGAGGGAAAATAGATGAAGACAAGAGTAGCAATGCTGTTTGGCGGCAAGAGCGTAGAGCACGAAGTATCCGTGATCTCCGGCATCCAGGCTGTCATGAATATGGACACAGACAAATACGAAGTGATTCCGGTCTATATGACCAAGCGCAATGAGATGTACATCGGTGAGGAGATCGGCAAGATCGAATCCTACAAAAATATCGATGAACTGCTGAAAAAGTCTCAGAGAGTCATTATGACCAACGAGGACGGAAAGGTATTCCTGACCCCGTTCCCGGTAAAGCTGTTCGGCGGGAAGAAACCGGTAGAGATCGATGTGGCGTTCCCGGTAGTTCACGGTACCAACGTGGAGGACGGCGCTTTCCAGGGATATCTGAAGACCATGGGAATTCCTTTCGTAGGCTGTGATGTAACGGCGTCTGCCATCGGTATGGACAAATACATCATGAAGGCTGTATTAAAAGAGTGCGATGTTCCCGTTCTGGATGCACAGCTGTACACCCTGGCAGATTACGCAGAGATGGAGACTCTGCTTGACAAAGTGGAAAAAGGATTGGGTTACCCCGTGATCGTAAAACCCGTTAACTTAGGTTCCAGCGTAGGTATCAGCGTGGCGAAGAATCGTGTGGAGCTGACCCATTCCGTAGACGATGCGTTCAAGTATGCCACCAAGGTACTGGTAGAGCATGCCATCACAAATCTGCGGGAGATCAACTGCTCCGTACTGGGCGATGAGAACGATGCTATCGCTTCCGAGTGCGAAGAGCCCCTGCATACCAAAGACATCTTAAGCTATGAAGACAAATACGTCAGCAATGCCAAGGGCAGTGGCTCCAAGGGCATGGCAAGCGTATCCCGCAAGATCCCCGCAGAGCTGTCTCCCGAGAAGAGAGAAGAGGTGCGGGAACTGGCAGTCAGATCCTTTAAGGCGTTAGGCTGTAATGGTGTGTCCCGTATCGACTTTATGATCGATGAGGACAACGGTAAACTGTATTTCAACGAGATCAACACCATCCCCGGATCTCTGGCATTTTATCTGTGGGAGCCGGTGGGAGTTCCTTACAAGGAACTTCTGGACCGGATGATCGGACTGGCGTTAAAGAGAGCCCGTACCGAAGAGAGACTGACCTTTACCTTTGACACAAATATCCTGAATTCCGCAAGCTTCGGCGGCTCTAAGGGCGGAAAACTGTAAAATACGGAACATAAAAAAGACAATCGTCATGGATTGTCTTTTTTATGTTCGATGTGTGATATATTTTGCAAAGCCCATTTCTCACCCGGGGTAAGTCAGAACCCGACGGGCAGTGGAACATCAATCTTTCCATTGAGCATTCAATTCGCAGTATTCGTCGCCACCGCCCAGACGCTTGGGAAAGGTCAAATCAACATGCTTGAAGTTGCTGGCACGACCCAGGTCAGCCTTGTTGGCAATATTGCACAACTGATTGATGCGCTCTTCGCTTAATCCCAACTGCTTCCATTTCTCATACAAAGGACAATGATGGAAG
>CAVGMD010000082.1:0-12088 GCA_963630275.1 Bacteroidaceae bacterium
GCAACGTCCCCCATACCACTTACAGCACTCCCGGTACCAAAAGCCACTGGTCCTATCTGTTCCTGGATCCGAAGGAGCTGTTCCGCAATCTTCTCCCCGCTTCCTGGAAAAATTACGACCTGTCCACAGACGGTTTTCCCGGCTTCCGCTATATTTTCAGCCAGGATGCTTTCCCTCACATCAACTATCTGGTGTCTCATATCATCCATGAGCTGGAGGAACAGAATCCCTGCTACCAGATCAGTGCCAGAAGCCTGTTGTGTTCCCTCTATATCGAACTGTACCGGATTGAAAGCCTCGGCGGTGCCAACCCCGACACTGCGAAACCGGGCTCTCCCGAGATCCTCGCCCTTAAGGACCGCAAAAAAGAAGGCGAGATCGCCGAAAACTCTCTGGTGATCTCACCCGCTCTGGAATATATAGAGAAAAATTATATGCAGCAGTTTACCATCGAATACCTGGCGGAGCTGTGCCATTGGAGCCCGACCCATTTCCGCCGGGTCTTCCATGATATTATGGGTACTTCCCCCTTAGACTACGTAAACAATACCCGGATTCTGAAGTCCTGCATTCTGTTACGAAGTACAGAACATTCCATTCTGGACATCTCCGAAATGGTGGGCTTCCACTCCGTGTCCAGCTTCAACCGCTACTTCATCAAGCTGATGCAGATGTCTCCCAGAGAATACCGCAAGCAGATGCAGCAGAGCGAGAAAAAGGCGGAGAACCAGTCCATTCTGGAATTCGCCGGATGGATGCGACCGGAATAGCCGCCCTCTGCGCTCCCATTAAGCCAGCCGTTTGTGCTTCCATTTGCCGGAATAATACCGGATCACTGGAATGATGCATCCGCAGCTCCAGGACAGGGGTGTGGCGATCCAGATTCCCGTCACACCCAAGATTCCGGACAGCAGATACGCGAACACGATTCTGCCGGACAATTCCGTCAGCCCCGCCACCATACAGGTATTCACATCTCCGGCGCCACGGATCACATTCTGATAACTCTGCATCACGCCAGCAATCACATAAGCCACACCGATGATGGTCAGGTAAGTACAGCCGATGCCGATGGCTTCTCCCGATTCGTTTGCATCCAAAAACAGCGTCATTAACTGCACCCGGAAAATGAGTACCATGGAAGCGATAAAAATACTGGCTCCCACCATGACGCCCAGCGTCTTATAGAGGGCCTCTCTAATTCTGTCATATTGATTTTTCGCAATATTCTGCCCGGTGAATACCGAAAGTGCCGTTCCGATAGAGACGATGACCTGAATCGCCACGCTGTCCACACGGTTCGCTGCCACGTAAGCTGCCATGGTGGACGAGCCGAAGGAATTCACCAGTCTCTGTACACTCATGCCGCCCAGTGCGATCATGCAGGACTGAAACGCCGCCGGGAATCCGGTCTTTACCACCAGATGAATATAATCCGCTTCCGGTTTCCACTTCATCAGGGATAATCCGATCTCTTCTCTCACTTTCCACACTTTTACAAAACAAATCACTGCTGAAGTGCACTGCGCCAGAATCGTCGCATAAGCTGCTCCCGCTACCCCCATTTTGCAGACAATAATGAAAAATAGGTCAAAAGCAATATTCACTGCCGATGAAGCAATCACCGCCCGCAGCGGAGTCTTGGAATCTCCCACGCTGTTTAGGATCGCCGCGCATCCGTTGTAGATGACGCTGCCGAAGACAAAGGTATAAATGATATGCAGATACTCCGCGGAATAGCCCATGACATTCTCCGGCACGCTTAACAGCCGCAGGAAAAATTCCGCACCGAAGATTCCGATGAGCGACATAATGCAGGTTAATACGCCTGCCACCCAGATAAGTGCCGTCACAGTCTTCGCCAGTCTCTCCTTATTGCCACAGCCAAAACACTGCGCCACCACCAGGCCGGCACCGTTACACATGCCACTGACCAGCGCCAGCAGGAAATAGGTCAGCGTTCCCGTGCTTCCCACTCCCGCCAGTGCGCTCTCTCCTAAGAACCTACCCACGATCACCGTGTCCGCCACATTATATACCTGTTGGAATATGTTACCGATCAGCATCGGTATGGCAAAACCAATAATCAGTTTTAACGATGTTCCCTGTGTCATATCTTTCATGTACGTACCCTCTTTTTAAGTTGCAGCAATCTCGCACCTGCCAGGCGGTTCTCCTTTTTCGGTGGCAGATCATAATAGACATCTTCCCGGAAGGGATCCAGTTCCAGCGTCAGGTGAGTAGGATAGTTATAACGTTTCAGCGCCACTTTCCATACTTCACCGTTAGAGAACCAGTCGTCAATGAGTTCCCCGTTCCGGTACAGTCTTGCACCGTCCCCGCCGAAATCCAATTCCAGATAAGCCTCTTCTGTCAGACGATCCGTCGGGCAGTTCTCGTATTTTAACGCCAGTTCATAGACTGCCGGATGGGTGTCGCCATATACATTTCCGATGCTTTCCGCAACCGGACTGTAACCGATGATCTGTACCTTACCCGTTTCCTCGAATTGCAGATCCGGTAACAGGTTCCCCTTGCCTTTTCTACCTGCTTCATCCTCCGCATAACAGAAATGCTCTGCCTCCTGTGTCGTAAGGATCCTTACCGTTTCCGCATGTTCCCTTCCATCGCTCCACTCGAAATAGATATCCTCCGGCTTCTCCTCCGTATAAAAATAATAAGTTCCGCCATAGCATCCGAGGTAAGAAGCATTCGTCCGATGAAGTCTCAGCTGTTCTCCCCGTATCTCCACCGGCAGATCATACGGCAGCACCAGAATTGCATCCGTCCGCACATGGATCCGGTCGAAAACGATCTGCTTCCGTGTTCCCTCACCGGTTGGTACCATAAATTGCAGCGGCTTGTCCGGTGTGATCTGTTTCTCCGTCATTTTCCGTTTTCTCTGATGGTTATTGATAAACAGAAATCCACAGTCCGCTGCTGCATTATAACGGAATGCCGCCCGCAGTATCTCCATATCCTCTGCGCCGGTGGGTTCGGGGATATTATCCGGCAGATATACCTTTGCCGGTGCCAGTAGTTCTTGTGTATTTTTGATGAAAATATGGTGCTTGCGCAGTCTATAATAGCTCTCCGACGGCAGACCGTTTTCCCGCAAACAGGTCTGAAAATCATAACTTTTCACCGGAAGGTCATTGGCATAGCCGGTCGCCTTCGACTCCTGCAGGGTGGTATATTTTCCGTCCGGATTCACACCGCCGTGATACATATAATAGCCGATCAGATTCGCTCCGGCTCCCAGCATGCAGATCGTCTGTGCCTCGATATCCTCCGGGTAGGGGTATGTGCGCCTGTGTGCCGTCACCTGCAGTCCCCCGCCCAGTTCTGCGGTCAGGTAAGGGAATTTTGAAACATCAAAGGTAAAACTGCTCTGTCCTTCCGCGAAATCCGAAGCGATATTGGCATCGTCATGAAACGGCTGAAACAGGAAATTCTCACTGGCTGCCAGTTCGTGGATATGACCTGCCCACGGAGCATCCACATACCCGCCAAGCACCGGCAGAAATCCCTCCGGCACATAGGCGCCAGCCCAGCCGGTTGCCGACACATAGGGCGCCGTCAGTCCCTTTTCCTCCGCCATAGTGCGTAATGTACGCATATGCGTCATTCCTTCTTCTCTGTCGGAGGGACCGCCGGCGTGCCCGTATTCGTTCTCGACCTGGATACCGATGACCGGTCCGCAGTCCTTATGTAAGAAGCCTGCTGTCTGTTCCGCAATCTTCGTAAAAAAGATATCCACATACTTCAGGTACTGCGGATCATCTGTCCGCAGGGTCAGTTCTCCGCGCTTTTCCTTCTCCACCAGCCAGTCCGGGAAACCGCCGTTTCTGCACTCTCCGTGCGCCCACGGACCGATGCGCAACCATACCTTCATTCCGGTCTCCTGACAACAGTTCAGAAACGCTGTCAGATTCCTCCTTCCGGAAAAATCCCATTCTCCTTCCGCTTCCTCATGGTGAATCCAGAATACATACGTGGCAACGATCTCCACACCGCCCTGTTGCATGTTCTTAAGGGCTGCTTTCCACTCGCCCTCCGGATAACGGGAGAAATGAAACTCTCCCATGATGGGCAGAATCGGTCTGCCGTTACAGGTTAAGTATTCGCTGTTATAGCTGTATATTTCTTTTTCCATGTTGTAATCCTTTTCTCATAGAGCCTTCATCTTCAAGCCTTCCTTTTCAGACTTTCCTTTTCAGACTTTCCTTTTCAAACTTTCCTTTTACAGATCATGTACCCGGATTCCCTGATGGGCATTGTCCATGGCAAGCAGTTCTTCCGCACATTTTTCCGCCTCGTCCGTCTGTCCCAGTCCCCGCAGTCCCAGGCTCATCATGAACAGGCAATGCTTCCGGTTCCGCTCGTTTAAGTCCTCCTCGAAGATCAGCAGATCCGGCAGGGATACTGCAAAATAATCTATTTTTACCTCATCCCCGATGTGCTCTCTGCCATAGTCCACCAGCTTCCTAAATCTGCGGACTGCCTGCTCTTCTTCCCCAAGCTTTCGGTACGCAAGTCCCTGATAGTAGATCATTTCGGGCGGCTGGTCATTGTAATACATCATGCCTACCGGTTCCGATTCTCCATGGCAGGCTTTCGTAAGGCTCTCTGAAGCTTCCTCTGTCTCTCCCAGTTTTTCCTGCACCAGTCCCAGCAGATAGTACAGATTATTTTCCTGTGCAGATTCTAATTTCCCTTCGCCCAGATTGTGGGGGTATTCATCCACTGCCTGTAATAGAAGTTCCTTTGCCTCCGCATAGTCCTCTGTTATCACAGCTGCTTTTGCCAGCTGATACAGGGCGCTCAGGTACTGGGCTGCCACTTTGCCTTCGCCACCTTCCCACTGATGGAACTTCCTTGCTTTGATCAGATTGAGAGCCTTCGCAGCATCTCCCAGCGTGTTTAACAGGGTCACATACTCCAGATACAGATCATCCCTGCTTTCCACCAGAGCAAAATGCTTTTCCATATCCACAAGTCTCTCGCTTGCAGGAACATTCAGACGTTTTTTCAGCTGATCCAGTTCCAGATACACTCTGGCATCCGTCTCATCCAGTGCAAAAGCTTTCTCCATTTCCTCGTACGCCCGCTTCGGCTGCTTTTTCACATTGTAATATGCTAGTGCCATATTTCTGTGTACCGTCGGAAAATTCGGGTTCCAGCTAATAAATTCCTCATAATCCGCTATGGCTTCGTCATACGCTCTCCGGTCATAGAGCAGGCAGCCCAGATAATAGTAAGGCATAATCAGAGAATATTCTTCTGCCAGACTCTTCAACACGATATAATCTTCCGTTCTGTGAGGAAAACAGCCGTCCGCCACAGCATCTTCTCCCAATGTCACGTACGTTGTCATGTAATCACCTGCTTGTTCATCATTTTCTTTTCTGTGCAGGTTCTGATATCCGTACGCAATATAATCGTATACCAAAGGATAAATATCCTTTTCCCGTGATACTTTCTGTTGTTCCACCCATTTTTTTGCAAGGGCAATTCCCTGTGCGTAGTCTCCTGCCTCATAGAGATCGATCATCAGCTCCAGCAGGGTGTTATGGTTGATCTTCTCCGGCTGTCTGTCATAGAGCGGATCGATCTTCAGACTCTCCTTATGTAATTCTTCCGCTTCCTGCACCCTTCCCAGTTTCTTTAAAAGGTTTTCCTTCAATGCCCGGGCTTTCATACACTGGTACTGTCTGAGAATAGATTCATTTACATGCTCCAGCGCCTCTGCGAATCTTCCCGCTTTCGCATCCAGACAGGCAAGCTCATAGAATCCCGGTGCCTGGAAGTTGCCGCCCCAAATGGCTTTGTAAAAGGCATCGTAGGCTTCTTTTTCTTTTCCCTGATATTTCAGTGCCAGTCCCAGATTATAATACGGTTCATAATCATAGGGATTCGGATTGGAACGGATGGATTTCTCCACCGCTTTCCGAAAATACTTTTCCGCCCCGTCAAAATCACACTTTTTAAGCAGGCATCTTCCATAGGCGTTGTTCAGGCGGATGTCGGTAGGATCCCTGCGCAGTCCCTCCAAATAATAGTCCTCGGGGTGATAGGTGGCATGCCGGTATTGCTCCACATGAAGTCCATAGAGGAACAGATCCTCCGTGGTTTCACAGTCTCCCGGAAGCGGTGCTGCCTTTGCCGGTTCCGGCACTTCTGCTTCGATTTTTTTCGGGAAACGGTAAGAGACCAGTTCTCTCCCGTCTGCAGCACAGACGCATACCCGCAGACCACAGAGTGCCTCTGTGCCATTCTGCTCTCCCTCTGCAAATGCCGGTATCTGTTGCAATTTTTCCCGTCCGATCTTCACTTCATAAGTTTTCTCCGGTGACAGATCCGAGACTTCCTCATACAGTACCTTTTCCTGTCCGCCGTCTTCTCCGGGCAGGGTCAGCAGAATCTGTGCTTCTTTCTGCACAGATGTGGTATAGGCTGACACCGTAAGCTGTCCCTCTGCCTCATCATATTCCGCATTCACCGCTGCATCGATGGTGGCATTTTTCACGTATCCGATATTTTTATAGGGCATAAAATACTGCTTGAAATTCTTGGTCTCCTGGGGCTGGATCCAGGTGAAATCCGGCTGATTGTCCGTAAAGCATCCGGTCATCAGCTCGATATACGGACCGTCCTCGTCCGTCAGTGCACGGTCCCATGCCTTGCCGAATTCCCCGCATCCCCAGGTCCACTGCTTTTTCCCGGGTGCAATATGATGATCCGCCACATGCAGAAGCCCGGCATGTTTTCCGTAATCATATTCACCGATAAAGTTATAATCCGAGCGGTACGCCATATAGGAGGTGGGCACCGGAATATTTTTGTACTGCGCGATATTCACATGGTCGTATTTATGCTTATAATACGTCCCTTCCGCATAGGGGAAGCTGATAACATCCCGCTTGCCGTGGTCATAGACCGCGGTCACATCCTCCGGGAATACGGAGATGGTATTGTCATTTACCGCCACTGCAGGATTCGCCCACCACAGGAAGGTCTGGGGCATTTTCGTACGGTTATAGAGTTTTGCAGACAATTCGATATATGCCTTATCGGGATACAGAGTCACGCCCAGCACCCCTTCCGTCCGGAACATATTCTCGATCTCTCCCATCCAGACCGTGGCGCTCCCGTCTTCATTTTCCGCATAGGTATATTCCACCGGATCAAAGGTACTGGGTCTATGATGCTGCGGCCAGTTAAATTCGATGCCGCCGGAGATCCAGGGCCCTGCCAGTCCGACCAACGCCGGTTTGATGACATGATTGTAATAGATAAAATCATAGCCGTTGGTCTTGTCATAAGCCCTCTGGATCCTGCCGCCCAGCTCCGGCAGCATCATTACTTTCAGATAATCGTTTTCCAGAAAAAGTGCCGTATACTCCTTGTCCACCTTCTCTTCGCTAATCTTCTCGATCACCGTGTGGGGATAGATTCTTCCCGAGCTTCCCTGATAGACACGTTTCTCCAAAAACACGGGATTCTTATCCGGCTTTCCGGCTTCGTATGTGGGAATCATCACTTTTTCTTCCCAGACCTGTACTTTATTCATGGTTTCCTCCCTTTTCCATCTCCGGGCGGCATTTCTTCCGTCACCCTGCATAATTTAACCTCGTACCAGTGTGCTTAATTCTTCTTCCGTTACTACCTCCGACGGTTCGAAATCTTTCCCTGACAGATACGTATAAATTGCCGCCTGCAGTGCCCGTGACTCCGGATACTGATGACTCTTATGCAATTCCATGGTGGACAACAATACTTTTCCCTTCAGGCACCGGAACTCGATCAGCTGTGCCATGGGGCGTAAAAATGCATAGCTGTCCATCTCTGTGATCACTGATTTCATCGGTCGCGGCAGAATCACCGCCCGCTTCGTTGCCATGATCCACCATTGCCAGTTCGTGTGGAAATCCGTCGGGAATACCCGAAAAATCGGATGCTTTGTATCGATCAGCTGTCCCATTCCGCCTTCCTGTTCCGCAAAGGTTCCCACCGACCAGAAATCCGTCGTAAACTGTGTTTTAATGGAATGTGGCAGGCTTTCTTTGTCCGCATCCGGAGATAAGTAGACTCTTCCGCCATGTTGGAGAATCTCTTTTGTCTGTTCGTCAAAAGTTCCGGTCTCATATACATTTTCCGGACATACCGGATTTATCTTCCGATATACCCACACGGGATAAGAACCGGTACAGCTGCCGATGCTTACGGTAAGTGTAAGTGCCACGTTCTCCTTCACAAAGTCAAGAGGAATATCCAGGCTTCCCACCTCTGTGTAGCTTCCCGGACGACAGATTTTTGTCTCTGTGTCTGCTCCGGTTACGATAACAGCCTTTGCTCTTTTCGTCTCCGGCTGCTCACCGTTTCCGTTCGCAAATGCGCACTTTCTTTCCGCAAGTGTCCAGCAAAATACTCCTTCAATATTTCCCTTGCCGAAATTCGCCACTTCCACTTCCGCGGTCAGCCACTCTCCTGCCTCATACGTATAACGTGGCAGTTTTACCAGGATCCTGCACTCGCGGAAAAATTCCCGGAATTGTTCCGGTCTGGCAAAATCGTACGGTTTCGGTTCTAAATGAGAATTCATCATACCTACCAGTGCCGTTCCCTGTCCCGGAAAATCCTGCAGCCCGAGAAGTGAAATGCCGGAAAGTTCTCTCGTCCGCATGGCTGCCTCGATTTCCTCCCGGTATGCCAGTCTCGACAATTCTCCGGTGGCTTCCACATATTTTTTCCATACGGGTAAAAGTCCCCGTTCCTCGACGCGCTTCCTAATCAGTTTCAGATTCACCGGATCTGAAATTCCACGGAAACTGCCCAGTTCTTCAAAATCCGGCAGCACTTCGAACTGCCCCACTTCGAAACTGAATACCGGCTTCTGATACCCCTTTCGTATCTTCGACATTGCCTCATCGTAGGTGTGATCTGCGGATGGATAATTTTCGTTAATGTATCCCCGCATTCCGGAAAACGTCCCTCGGATCACCACATCCTTACAGCTTTGCGAGGTATAAAAATCGCTCTCCGGATCACAGCCCTCTTCGCCGTAAAAGGCGTTGGAACCGCCCGCATACAGTCTGGTGGGATCCAGCCTTTTCGCCGTTCTGACCAGTTCCCGCATTCGTTCTCTGCCTTCCCCCTGTGCCTGCAATTCATTGCCCAATGTCAGCATTACAAAGGAGGGATGATTCGCATAAGTTTTCAATATCTCCGCAAGCTCTGCCCGGTAGTACCGGTAACTTCCCTCCGTTCCAAAGGCATCCTTCGGGTCCCAATGGGACAGCTCCGGCTGCAATAGCATTCCCAGCTCATCCGCTGCCGCAAATGCTGCCTCCGGCTCACAGTGGGAATGGAATCTTACGCAATTCACTCCATAACTGCGATATTTTAATAGCAGTTCCTTCCATTCCGGAATCGTCATGGGCGGATGTCCGGTCTCCGGATATTCTGCACAATTCGCCTCACTCCGCAGGAAAATCGTCCTGCCGTTCAGCGCCAGTCTTCCACTGCCGTTATCACCAAAGAAGCGGATGCCGAAACGGGTCCGGCACTCATCGATGCTGCCGCATCCACCCTCTGCTGCCGTATCACTGTCAAGTATTGCGGTCATCTCATAGAGATTGCCCTCGTCTTCGTCCCACAATTTCACGTTCTCCCGCAGAGACAGGTTACGGAACCAGATTTTCACTATTTCACAATCCTTCTGTCCACCCGATCCGGCGGAAATTTCCGGCACTTTCTGTATTTTCGTGAATTCTTCTGTTACTGCCAGTGCCTCTGACCGTAATACGATTTTCGCATCTTTTAATGTTTCCCTAGCGCCCGGCGCCAGTTCCACACATACATCCAGCGCATATCCGCCAGCTTTATTTTTCTCTTCCTTTTTCACCACTCTCGGATATACCCGGAGGCTGTCTATAAAATTCTGCGGTCTGGTATACATGCTGCATTCGCCAAGTAACCCGTTCCAGTTCGTCTGTGTCTCATCTGTCGCCGCGGAGGAATAACAGATGGCAGCCTTGGGCATTCCCGGATAGCTGTTATCCGAAAGGAATGTGAATTCATGTTCTCCCGGCGTCACTCCGGTGAGTTCAAAAATATAAGGCGTACTCAGCGTCCCCTCTCGGAAGATACTGCACTCCGCTCCATCCACAAGCAGCCGAAGCGCACGCGCACGCTCTACTCGTACGAGCAGCCGCTCCCTGCCGTATTCCGGTATCTTTATCCTGCGGCTGATCCGCGCTTCTCCTTCATAGGTATGTCGCCTGGTAAATCTCGTAGCAATCGGTGCATCTTTGTCTATCTCTCCCGTAGCATTTCCCAGTGCCGCATCCGGATGCCACTGATTCGCCCCCACATCTTTATGTCCGATTCCGTTCTCATCCAACGTCCCCGGCAGATCCATCTGTCCCGTGGTTCCGTCCTCCAGTACCACATGCCAGCTTCCATCCAACATTAGTTTCATATACGACTCCATTCCACAGACTCTTTGCCTGTCCTGGAACTCATTATATCGCTAACATTTTTGCTTTTAAATTCATTATTATGAACTAAATTTTATATTAGTTGTACTATTCTGAACCTTTTGATATAATAAAAAATGGGAGTGGATAAAGAATGACAGACAGAAGAACTTTTTTATACGAAGATTTTGAAATATCCTATGAAGATACAAAAAAAGGGTGGTCCATGCCCTATTCGCATCACCACACCAATTATGAAATCTATATTCTGCTCTCCGGGGAGCGTCTGGTTACCATCGGTGACATTACCTACCGGGTAGAAGCCGGCATGGCAAGCCTGTTTGAGAGCAATATCTCTCATCGAAGTGTCGGCGACACAGATTATACCGGAATCTGCATCCATTTTTCAAAAGCCTACCTGGGAAAATACTTTTTGCCTGCCGTAGTGTCGTCCTACCTGACCTGTTTCAAGGCACCGATTATTTTCATTCCCGAGGATTACAGACAAAAGCTCCTCGACTGGAGTGCAGCTTCCTGCTGCAAGTCTCCCACTGCCTACCTGTTGTTGGCGCAGATTCTTACAGATCTGAACGGTTTTCGTCAGCAGTATCCTCTGGATAACGAGATTTCCGTCAGCGAGAATAAAGCCTCCGGTTTTCAGCGGATCATCAATTATATTAACGCTAACTACACGACGCTTCAGACCGTCCGGGATATTGCCGAATCCTGCTGTGTCTCCGAAAGCTATGTCCACCGGGCCGTCCGGCAGATGGAGTCTCTCACCGTAAAAGAATATATTAATAAGCTTCGCCTCCGTCATGCCATACACCAGATGGAACAGGGCGGCAATGCCCTCTCTGTCATCAGCAAGACCTGCGGTTTCCAGAGTGTGTCCTATTTTTACCGGGTTTTCAAAAAATACTACGGTATGACACCTACGCAATATTTTTCCAAAAAGGAACCCATTACCGGTAAGTAAATATCCGCAGCTGACATTTTGGCTATGCCTCCGGTTTCAGTGGACCGTAATAATAAGAGGATGTTGCACCACCATCGATCAGGAAAGTAGATCCTGTAATAAACTGTGGTGCACAGCGTCACTCATAGGTCTTAATCCTCTCATTATTATCTAAAAACTGAATCCCCATGAATGTCCATATCTCTACCCGCTTTTAATGCACTCGTCCTTTTCTTATTCTATAATAAGAATCCCTGTTTTGCAATATAGAAATTTGTTGTAAATAAACTCCTGGGTTCTAGTGCATTCACCTATTGTTTACGCCAACACAGGCTTATTTTCCTTAATTATTCTTTCCACCTCTGCAATACTCTTTTTCGTTGCAAGCGAAATTTGCTCTAAAGAAAATTTGCTTTCATACATATTCATAATAATTTTTGCTTCTGTATCATCTACAATCCCCTGACTCAGATTACACATGACGCTCACAGCGTCGGCTTCAGTCCCTGCCATTGACCTTCGGTAGAAATTTGCGGTATACAAGATAATACCCAAATAACGCAACCAGAGAATTTCATAAATTTTTTAGTAAAATCCACAATTCAATTTTAAAAGTTTCCATGCTGTATCTTATAATCCCCTGATAATG
>CAVGMD010000083.1:0-4959 GCA_963630275.1 Bacteroidaceae bacterium
CTTCTATATAATAGTCACCATTGCTTACAAACAGTCTGGCATGCCTTCTGCTGATTGCGGTATTATCGCTGAACCGGATATCTGCATCCTTACCTGAGCCGATCACGTTCTCTCCTGCTCTCAGCGGATATGCCTGCCGGTTCATATCACGGATAAGACTCGGCATTTCACCCGATCCGCCGCATTCCATAAGCACCGTCTTATTTCCACGGTTCAGATCATTAATCACGATCGGAGTCTGTACCTTAACCGGCTCCTGTGATTTCAGTTCCGTGCTTTGTTCCTCTGATTTCTGCTCCGGTTTTTTCTTTCCAAAAAGCTTTAAACCGCTCTTTTTTTCTTTTTCCGGTTTCTCGGGCTTTTCCGCCTTCACCTTTTCCCTGTTGTCAGCTTTTGTGGAAACCGGTATTCCAAACTCTGCAAAGATGTCATTAACTGCTTCCTTTTTCTCTGTGGGTTTCTGCTGCTGTGCAGCCGACTCCCTCCTGACTGGTTCTGCTGCCGGAGCCGATGCCGGCTGTACAGGCTGCTGTACCAGCTGCGGAACAGGATTTTCCTCATTACTTACAGCTTCAGGCAATTCTCCGTTTACGATTTTCAGCCACTTTTTCACATCCGGGATCGTTCGGATTTCCCCACGGCTATATGCATTCTGCAGGTCAAAAATATAACTGTAGTCCTCATCCATCGGATATTTGATTCTGGACAAAATACGCTGAATTAAAACGGTACAATCCCCCTTTATTTCCGGATCCGGAACATAGGCAAACAGACATTTCCCATCGGATACGCTGATCTCTGTAATCTCTGTAAGAAGCTGTTCCTTATTCAGAAGATACGCCGGCATTTCCTCATACACCTGAAGAATACTTCCAATCAGCTGCATTACCTCTGTCTTTGATCTTCTGGATAGCAGCCACTCTGCCAGTGACTCTGATGAAACCACATCATAACGGTAATAGTCCCTGGTCTCCTCATGTACGAACTTAAATGGCATCAGCCCGCTGATATTGTTATGCTCAAGCATATTGATTCCGACCAGATCCGCTGCTCTTTCCGGTATTGCCTCATATACCAGATATTCTTTTCCGCTCATCGTACTTCTTTCCATCATTTGTCTATTCTCCTTTTGCCCATAATCCGCACTTCATATGCTGATGCATTGTGATGCTGTCAATTCCGACAAAGTGGAATCTCAGCTTAATCGTATAGCTTGCAGTAACATTCATATCATGATCCGTAACGGAAGCTTCCTCGATAGCAACATCTTCCACCCCGTATTCTGCCAGAGTCGGCTTCACATTCTCATCCAGATTATCAAAAGCTAATTTCACACATTTACTGTAATCCTTCGTTTCCCTGTCCATGAGCACCTGCTTTACCCATTCACCCTCTATTCCTGCAGACATTCCGGAAAGACTGCTAATCAAAGTAATAAGATCTTCGGTCAGATTTCTTTCCTCATAATCAAAGCTATAAAAAGAAACCATCTTTCCGGCCTGATACAGATTATGGTTTACATAGTTCTGTATCAAATAAATTTGTCCGAAATTCATCATAAACATCATCATAAACAAAAATATGGTAAGTGATATGGATGCTTCCACCGACAGATATCCACTCTCTTTCTTCATAATGGTTCCTTTCTTGCATTATAAACTTCCAAGCACCGGTATTTCTGCCCCTTCCTAATAACCGGTATAATACAGCTTACGGATCGATATTCCATCCCCATAATAGGGAACCGGCAGCATCGGCTTATAGCTGACCGTAGTATCCGTTCTGACGAATGTCGCCATATTGGACAGGCGGAAATCTTCATCCTTATCTTTGTCCAACTGCATCTGGATCAGTCTGGCTTCATTTTGATACATGTCATCCGATGGTTTAAACAGACAAAGCGCCACAAATAAGTGTTCCTTATAATTCCATTTGGTCAGATTATCCCCCGCATCCTCCAAAGAACCTTTCATCTTATCCTTCAGTGATTTGGTAGCCTCGATTTTCGAGCCACTTTCACTCTCTCCGCCGCCTTCCAGTTGCAACTGTTCAATCATTCCTTCTACCTGTTCAATGAGGTCATCAATCCCTTTGCCACTGAAATTCAGGTAGCCCGTAGTTTTAATAATGGAAACACCATCTCCACCATAGATCATGAAAATCATATCAAGGTAAGCCTCTGCCGTTATGATTAATACATATAACACAATCGCAAGAACCGGTCCCACAAACGGAATTGCTGCGATTCCAGCCGAAACCTCATGCAGTGTTGTGTCCGTCAGGATCGCCGGAATATTGGCAAAAATCCGTAATCCATAGATGGACAGAAACGCCAGTTCCTGATTTAACTTCTCAGAGGTTGTACCTGCATAAACATATTCGGCATTCGCCATGTAGAAGACCTCGTGATTGGTATCCTCTCCATAATCCGTATACTCCGTACCGTTCATGCGCTTATCATCCTTCAAAGAGGAAGACCGGTTTGTAAACATTTCCGTCGCATAAGTTGCCGCATAAACTTTTTTATAAATTAATTTCATCAATCCTTCTGTTGCATATTGAATCAGAGCATTAATCGCACTGATTGCCGCCCCGAAAAACGCCGCCACACTGCCAATAACATCCTTTAACTGCGCAATCAATGCTGTGAGCTCTGTATTTTTTATTTCAAATGAGCCAAAGCTATCCTGTAATTCACTTGATTTAGCTGAAAGGTTTTCTAACGCTGTTTCCAATGCACTATATGTCTGGTTTTCCTTATAGGACTTATTTGTGTCAACCTCAATATCAAGTGTTGATTCAACATCCTGTATCAAACCATCAATATAATTCTTATCTGCACTATCATAAGGATTGGGACTGTCTTCAAAATTCAAAATTTCTATCCCAAGCTCTTCCTGACAATCAATGTTATAGCGTCCGCCACACCGTGTAATCTCAACAAGCAGCTTGGTAACCTTTACAATATCATTAAGGGAAATACTCCCATCCTCCTCATCATCGTTCTTATCGTCAATCTCCTTCTCTGCCTCTTCGATATGATTCTTCATCTGATCGTTGGCGTCCTTAAGATTTCCATCCATAAGCACATTATAAGGATTTGTCGAATCTATGGATAATTCTCCCACGCTTTCCCCATCCACATTATCCAGTTCCGCTTTATTCCGATCCATTTGACCTTTTACATCCGTAAGGAACGTGTCATCATATTTTTCAATCCGGTTCATTTCCTTCTGGGTTTTTTCTTTGGAATCTTCATAGGTATTTTCCATTTCCTGCGCCATATCGCCGGTATTCTCATCCGCTTTGGCTTCGTCCAGGGACCAGCTCTGTTCGGCTTCTATCATTGCATCAAAGGCTTCGGAAAACTGCTTGTGGATTTCCTGATAGTTATCAACCGCTTTCTTCATGGTTTCAATAGCACCCTGCACAGCACCTGCCAGATTTTCGATTTCTGCATATATTCCAGTCAGCTCGTTCTCCATGCCGCTGATATCCACTACCGCATCACTGCTGCCATTTTCCATTGCTTCTTCATTGGCACGCTTCTGGCTCTCAATACGTGCCTTCAGCTCTTCCCTTCTCTGAACGGCTTCATTAAAGGAATTGATGGCTTCCACCAGTGTTTCAACCGCAGGGAAATATTCTTTTTCCAGATCCGTTACGAAATTGATCATTTCCTGATAGGCATCCAGCGTTTTATCTGCCGCATCTGCGAACTGGTTGAAGTTTTCCAGAGCCGATAAGGAATCCTCCAGATCACTGATCAGCTGGTTTAATGTTTCTTCCAGATTCATCCCATTGTTAATCACGGAGATCGGGGCACGATATGCACAGAATTCATTGATCTGGTTTTCAAACACATCCTGCTGGGACAGGAAATACAGCTTCTGCAGATCAGCCTGAACCGCACTTCCTCCGAAAAATGTGTCAGCCTTGTTGCCATCACCGGCATCTCCGTTGATATCTGCCAGGATGTACTCTACCAGCTTATCGGCATCGACATCATCTTCCACTGCCAGCAGTCCATACTTGGAGAACAAATCCCGATCATAGTTTGCCAGTATGGAGAATGCAGCGTTCTCCTGAATCTCTCCATATAGCTTTTCCAATGCCCGGTATCGTGCGATTTCCAAAAAAGATGTGTTAAAAAACAGAACGGAAATCAACATTGCAGTCAGCATAACCGTTACATAGCCATGCCGGTTTCTCACAAAGTAACTGAACATTTCTTTCTCCCCTTCATTGCTGTATCTGTAAATCAGGCAAACAAGCCTTTAATTTTATTGATCAGATTAATAATCGGTTCAATGGCATCCAGGGTTTTCCCTACTGCCTGCCCTACTTTCTCTTCGGTTCCGTTCAGCCGGTTCGTGACCGTAAAGGCTCCCGTTACGTCCGAAGTAATTTCATCCGCCAAAGCCATAAGGTTCATCTGATGGAGCGGATCATAACATACCGCTGTTCCCGTAGCAGAACAGGTATACCTCGGATCAATTCCGAAGAAGCGCATAGGATTTGCAATAAAGAGCGGATATTCCTTTTCAATGGAAACATGGATTACCGTACATCCCAGCTCACTGCTTTTTTCACATGAGGTTTCCACCTGATCCGATAGACCTTTCGTATGATTCCGGGAGGTAGCGAATTCATTTTTATAAAGAAGATAGCTTCCGTACCACTTTGCTTTCTTCCCGGTTTCCAGATTCATTGCCGGTTCTGTAGTCCCAAAATACCGATAGATATTTCTCCCCTGGAAGTAATTCGAAGATATATATCCTACAAACGGCTCCCTGGCCTCACTGTTATAAACTGCGCCCGAACCGGAAGCAGCTTCCTGTGCAACGGATGCAACCGTTATCCGGTTATAATAAACGCCTGCAATATTAATGGTAAAGAAAATAGCGTAAACAATAATAACGACAAGAATCATTGCTTCCAAAACAACTTCACCGGAAC
>CAVGMD010000083.1:4969-11954 GCA_963630275.1 Bacteroidaceae bacterium
TGTCTTCAATTTTTCTTTTGTCCAATATCATCTTTTTCATTTTCCTCTACATAAAGCTGAACAGATAAACCAATACAAAACCAAGATATGTAAATGGTCCGAACGGGATCTTTGTCTTACGGTCTCCCTTTTTGGCAAGCAATACGTATGCCGCATAGAGTGCTGCCAAAAAAACCGCATAAAACAGGATATAATAAGTATCCATAAGTCCCAGATACAGCCCAAGGCAGGCATACAGCTTCACATCTCCATATCCGATCCCATGCCTGGACAGGATGGAAATCAATAACATGACAAGAAGACTTGCCACACATCCAACCAGCGACATTACCAGACCTGTTACAGCCTCTGTCCGGTAAAGGATCACCGACAGAATCAGAAACAATATCCGGCATCCGACTCCAACTGCCAGTATGAGGTTTGGAATCTTATGGCAATGAAAGTCAATCACTCCTGCAATCAATACCACCGTTGAAGCTGCCACGAAATTTAATATCATCAGCCAGTTATAATCCGGCTGCATAAGCAATAAAACATTAAGCAGACAGGTGAGCAGAAAAGCCGTTCCATATAAAAGCCATTTCTTTAAAGTCTGCTCATCCTTTATCTGTTCCCGATATTGCTTCTCTATCATAAGCAATGCTGCGATTTGCAGGACGCTGATCACAGCTGCTAATATTCCATTCCACATTTGTTATTACCTATTTTCTGTTTTTCAAACGTTCCAGAATAATCTGATCCCAGTAACCCTCCTGGTTCCGCACATACACATAACCGCTGTCCAATACATCAATCGTATCCTGAAATTGTGGCTCTACCACCATCAGATTGTTCTTATCTACAATTCCCCACAGACCGTTTTGTTTCACGGCTGCATAACCATTCACATAAGATCTTGCATCCTCATACATGGCTTCCGTCATGATCTCACCATTCGTATATACAAATCCCCACTTCTGACCCTTCCGGTAAGCAATTGGTTGTCCCGAATTCAGGGCTTTCAATTCCTCAAAGCGATTTTCAAAAGAAGGCTTTCCGCTCTCTACATCAAGCACATAATAACCACTTTCATCCTTCACAACCGCCAGACCGTTTTTAACACAATATCCTTCATCATTAATTGCCACATCCAGATATGGAAATTCTTCTACGGATGTGACTTCTCCGGCTCTGACAAGCGCCCAGTGTCCATTCTTCTTCACTGCTGCAATGCCCTCCGAAAAATCACAGCAGTCTTCCCAGACTCTGTCATTTACCGACATTCGTTCATTAATATAATGTCTCTCCCCATTGAGCACTGCCATGGCTACGCCATTTGTTCCACGACGCCCTATGTCTTCAAAGGAAACCTCATCATTTCTGGCAATCAGATTCAGACTGCCATCCACCAGTGTCCACTTTCCTTCCTGATCACAGATAAAGTAACTGTTCCCATCTTCCGAAACTGATATTGCCTGTGTTCCGGCATCAAAAACCGTAAAGCCTTCCGCATTGAGAAGCTCTCTGCGTACCTCCGGCACGTCTCCGTTCCCCAGTTCAAATTCCATCATCTGAACATCAATCAGGGAAGAACTGATGTATTTCACATCATAGTATCCTGTCTCACGATACTGATACAGCTTACTGTAAGCCTCGTCAATCTGACGGATCACCTTATTCTCCGGCCACAATGTCACATAATCCTCCAGACAGCCGCTCAGTCCTTTATAATCCTGATTCTCATCATAAAGCTTTACGAGCAGTTCATAATTTTCCTCCGTTTCCGGATACTGGCGGATCATCTTCTGAAGGCTTGATTCATACTGATTCTTTTTATTTAACCCTAAGTAAATATCTCTTTGAAGAGCGTCCGACTCATAAGATGAAGAAGCTCCCTGAAGACTCTGCGCTTCCGTCAGAAGTCTCTGTGCCTCCAGGTAATAGCCTTCTTCACAGGCAGTCTCTGCCTTCGCAAGGGCATCGGAATACTCCTGCGGCAATGTATTGCTTCTGTAAAACAACGTCCCCCAGGCTTCTATGATTAATATAATGATTAAAACAGAAAATATCTTTTTCATAGCTTTCGTATTCCTATCCCTTAGTCTTTCGAATATCGTACAAAACACATCTAAATCTATACTTTATTACCAATCCTTTGTTGCGTCATTGCCTGATTTATTAATTTTATCCCACCATCCGGAAACTAATTCCCCTATGTTTTTTCTAAATAAAGCAGCCAATCCCAACACAATAACCAGTACGACAATAATAGAAATAAAGTTGGTATCTCCATCTTCTGTGGTAAAGAAATTCTTTACCGCTCCTTTCACCGACCGGGACGCTCTCCACAGTCTGTTTCTTACACTCACTTCGAATTCTAACATTTCTTTTCCTCCTTCATATCGTTTGTTATCATGAACACCCGTTTTCCCGGATGATACGATCCCTACATTCCGCCCATGCCGGAAAATATGGGTACAACAACCATCATCAGAATGCCTGCAAAAATAATCAGAATCGGAATCAGCAATCTGGTCGATGCTTTCTCTCCTTCCATTCTCACCGCGCTGACACGGTTTCTCCAGATTTCAGAAGACAACGCCAACAGGGAATCTGCCAGTTCTGAGCTACCCTTCTTAATATTCTGGCTGACCAGACTGGAAAACTTGCGTACACACTCTACCCCGCACCGTGCGGCGAACTGATCCAACGCAACATAATCCGGAATTCCGTTTTCCATATCATTGACCAGAACTTTCATTTCCTCACTGAGGATTCCGCTGCTCTTTGCGGACGATTTCACCAAAGCTTCCCTGAGTGGCATACCGGCATTTACGAGAAGTGCCATCTGGGATACCATATGTGGGAATTCCCGATCAATGGTTTCATGTCGTTTCGTCAGCTTATTTACCTTGTCATATTCCATATAAACAATCAAAAATACAATAACCGCCAGGCCGATCCATAAAACAAAGATATCACCGGCAATGACCGTTAATAACAGTATTATGGGCAGAAAGACCATTACATAGGAAATCTCTGCTGCAAGGTCGTAAATTGCTATCTTCCGTGACTCCTTTTTCCCGAACAATTCCGTCAGCTTATGTATCTTTTTCTGCATCACTTCGGAACTGATATCAATATGAAGCTTCTGCATCATGGTGAAACCCACCACAAAGATTTCCTTTATGAAATACTCCTTCTCATCAATTCCTCCGATGATCGGTGCGTATTTCCCCTTTTCTGTCAGAAAAATAAGCAGACACAAAATTCCAAGGACTGTTCCAAGGACACTGAGTATTATGTACATCTTCGTCTACACCTCAATCTTCATCATTTTCCGGCCTACCACATATGCCAGGATAAACATACAGAAAGCAACCAGTTTTACCAGAAATCCAACCATGCCATTCGAATCCCCTGTCGCTGACTTCGTCATATTAACAACGATCAGCGGCATAATCATCATGATATTCAACTCATTTTTCTTTCCACTGATAATCGTCTGAATATCCTGTTCTACCATAATCTTGTCATTAATGACATTCTTGGTTTCCAGAATAATCTGCCGGATATTTCCGCCACGTCTGTTCGCAACCTCAAATACATCTGCAAAATTCCGGATGTTCTCATCATGACTTCTGGCAGCAAAATCCTGCAGCAGGATTTCAATATTGATATTATTGGCAAGTCCTTCGTTAATCTGTTCCAGTTCCTTAACAATCGAAGCATTTACTCCATACTGGGCAGCCATTTCCCTCATTGCTCCGTCAAAGGAATCCGTAACATTTCTTCCGCTTCCCAAAGAAGAGCTCACCGCCTCCAGCATATCCCGGAACTGTTTGATCAGCTTCGCCTTCTGCTGATTCAGAAGGATGTTCCGGTATACCAGTACTCCACCGACCAGATACACTGGGAACAGTACAATGGTCAGAAGTGAAATTCCGAAAAAGATCTGCACTACCACAGCTCCGATGACTGCACCGATTAGTGCGCCGGTTACCGTTTCCTGCAGCTTCATATGATAGACAGCATAATCCACTGCATTTTTGAACATTCCATTATTTTCCACGTATTTCTCTTTTTTCTTAAACATAAGTATTCCCCCGGAGTTCTTAAATTTCCGTCTTGAATCCGCACATCTGCAGTTTGATTTTATTGTGAAGCGGATTATCGGTTCTTCGAAGGCTTCCGCTCACTTTATCTAACGTACTGTTCTCATCTTCCTCAAATACGTAGAGGGGATTCAGCCTGATTTCGCCGTCTACCACATCCAGTATTTCCGTAATCTCCAGTGTTTTACGACTGCGGTCACGCATTCTCGACAGGAAGATGATAATATCAACCGCCGATGAAATCTGCTGACGGATTGCCGGAAGGGGAAGTCCCTCCGCTCCCTGCAGTACCATGGTTTCCAGACGGCTCAGCATATCCTTGGTTGAATTGGCATGTCCGGTAGATAAGGATCCGTCATGTCCGGTATTCATCGCCTGCAGCATATCCAGTGCTTCTGCGCCACGGACTTCGCCGACTACAATGCGCTCCGGTCTCATACGGAGGGAGGATTTAATCAGGTCACGGATCGTAACAGCTCCCACACCTGCGGTATTGGCATTTCTGGTTTCCAGACGCACCAGGTTATCCACATGGGTAATCTGCAATTCCGCAGAGTCTTCAATCGTAATAACACGCTCATCATGCGGAATATAATTAGACAATGCATTTAAAAATGTAGTTTTACCGGATCCGGTACCACCTGCAATAAAGATGTTGTATTTTGCTTTTACAAGGATTTCCAGTTTATCCGCAATCTCTCTGGTTATGGAATTGTAAGCAATCAGCTTCTCAATCGTCATGGGTTCCTTCGAGAACTTACGAATGGTAACAATCGGTCCCGAAAGGGAGATCGGCGGCAATACAACATTGACACGGGAACCATCCTGCAGCCGGGTATCCACAATAGGATTCGCTTCATTTACCTCACGTCCGGAAAGTGCCACAATCTTCTGTACGATGTCTTCGAGTTTTTCTTCACTTTCGAATTCTTCATTCAGTCTTTGCACCCTGCCCGCTTTTTCAATAAAGATATCCTTCGGTCCATTAATCATTACTTCCGTGATATTATCATCTGCAATAATGGAATCCAGAAGCCCCAGACCACGGATGGAGCTCAGTACCTGATCGGCGATGCTTGCCTTCTCCCTTATGGTAATATAGCTGTCCCTGAATTCTTTCTCAATGCAGCGCAGAATTTCCTCTTCCAGCTGTTCATTGGTCATTGCCGCATAATTACAGGAATCCAGAACGATATTCTTAATTTGTTCTGCCTTTTCACTCACACTCTGCTGCATATTATCTCTCCAAACCATTAAATGAATCCGATGCCGCAATCCGTCCGATAATTTCCGATTCTTCCGTGGTGTCCGGAATCACCGGAGCCCATCCCCCGATTTCATACTCATAAGGCCAGCCTGTATGATCGTAATCATCCTTTACCATATTTCTGAAAACCGTCAGCTTCCGTAACAGCTTCGTATCTTCCCTCTTCTCCAGTGCATCGAGCAGCGCTTCAAATATCCGGAACTTCCGTATACTGATCTCCCGTTCGTCCACAACATAGATAATCCTGTCCGCATGATTCAGTAATATCAGTTCTTTCTCCGTCAATGCAGTTCCGATATCGATCACAATTTTGGTATATTCCGTAAGAAGAGTCAGCTCCTTTATAAGAGCCCTCATATCCTCTACGTTAATTTCAAGCATATCGATCGGATTCACACAGTTGCCATAGCCATAGAACCCGTAACCGGTCTGTGCAATCGCACTGTTGAGCTTCAGCGGAAGGATATTTCTTCTGCTTTTTAAGGCAAGAATAATTTCATCCATTCCATGCTCAGCCCCGGTTTCTACAGGCATTTGATTATACATTCCGAAATCGAGATATAAGGTCTTCTCATACATGGAACACTTTCTTGCAAAGGCTCTTGCTGTGGTTGTTGTTCCATTTCCACCGTTTGCAGAAGTAAATACATAGATCTTCTGCTCCGTCTGTGCATTCTCGGATTCTCTTGCTTTTTTTATTTGGGAACCTTGTGAATAGAAATCCAGCAGCTGCCGGTATATGCCGTCAGCACGCTGATATTTTTCGATTTGTTTCAGATCGGAGAGTCCATCCTCATAGATCTGTTCTGTCATCAGAACAACCGGACACGGAATCTGCCGGAGCAGTGCCTTAATCTCCGTTTCAAACTCTTTTCCTACTAAAAAAATGTCTATTCCCTTGAGGAGCTGCATAGCGCGCTCAACAGACGTACAGACATTTAATTCCAATTTGTTCGTATACTCACTGTCAAAAAAAGCAGTCAGTCTTTGAGCATACTCCACATCCTGTGTACAGTATAATGCTTTAATCCACATATTTCCCCCGTCACTTTCTTCGTACTGCTTATCTTCTGGAAAAGTCCCAATTACTTTATTCAAATACAGTACTAACCTGTATAAAATATAGCATAGTCCTCTATCTTTTACAAGTACAACTTGTATCCTTTAATTAAGGATATAGCAACGTAATTGATTTAGAATAATAGTTACAGAATATAAACGACTCATACTCAAAGCAGTTCTCTGCTTATACTGAATCAAGGAAGAAAATGCCAAATCGAATTAAAGACCTAAGAGAAGAAGCTCATATGACACAGGTTCGTTTATCTATTGAACTTGAAGTTTCCCAGGAAACTGTAAGTGCCTACGAAAGTGAAAAACATTACCCAAGTGTTGCGACCCTATTAAAACTTTCTGAAATTTTTCATGCAAGCTGTGATTACATTTTGGGACTTTCCAATATCAGATGGCCTTATCAGTCTATATCTCTGACTCCCACAGAAGAAAAACTGCTTGCAGACTGGAATGCTCTAAGTGATCAGAAAAAGGCGCTTTTATTGGCTTACTTAGACGGTCTTACAGCTACATAAAATTACGAATTGCATAAAAAGACACATCCTGCTTC
>CAVGMD010000084.1:0-11913 GCA_963630275.1 Bacteroidaceae bacterium
CCCGCGGGGCTGGCAGATAAGCTGGCAGAGGGATTTACTGCGAAAACCGGTATTGAGGTGGAGCAGTTCCAGGGAACAACGGGAGAGATTCTGGCAAGACTGGAAGCAGAACAGGCAAATCCCATCGCAGATGTAGTAATTCTGGCATCCTGGTCGGATGGTCTTGGCATGAAGGCGGACGGTCAGCTGGAAAGCTACACTCCTGCAGAAGCGGATAAAATTGTAGATGGCTGGATCGATGCAGACAACACCTTATTCGGATACAGCGCTTCTGCTGTCGGAGTGATTTACAATACTACTGTTTTTTCGGAAATGAATGCAGACTGGTCAGAACTTGGCAATGCAGAATACAAAGACCAGCTGGCAATTCCCGATCCTGAAAAATCCGGTGCCTGCAAAGACTTTATTGCCGGTTATGTGACAAATAACGGATGGGATGACATTGAAGCCATGGCTGCAAACGGAATGACAGTTCCCGGAGCCAACAAGGCAGCACTGGAGGCTGTAACTACCGGAGAAGTAGGTGCCCTGGTAGCCGGAGTAGATTACAATGCATATTCTTCCAAAGCGAAGGGAGAACCCCTTGATATTTATTACCCTGCCGGTGGAACCATTGTAAATCCCCGTCCTGCCATGATTTTAAAGACTGCCCCCAACATGGATAATGCGAAAGCATTTATTGACTATCTGTTCAGTGATGAGGCACAGCAGCTGGTGGCTAAGGCTTATCTGCTTCCCGGACGCAGTGATATTAAGTGTGAGGAAAGAACCAACCTCGAGGATATTCCCCAGATTACTCCCGACTGGGATAAGATGATGCAGGAAGCAAGTGAAGATGCTGCAAAGGTAAATGAACTGTGCAGTGGAAATAACTAGGTAATTACTATGAATAAAACAATCAAAAGACAAAGAAATTTCCTGCCGGTGATTCTGGCGGTGTTACTTGGATTTCTGATTGTGTGTCCTGTAGTGATGATATTTGCCAGGGCGGTCATCGTAGATGGCCGCCTTGATTTCTATCATGCGTGGGAGACATTGAGAAATTCAGAGAATATTACGATGATAGGCAATTCACTGCTGCTGGGAGTGCTTGTGGTTATTGTATCTACAGTGATCGCAGCACCGCTGGCGTATTTATTTTCACGCACACAGTTTGCGAGGTATAAAGTATTTGATATTATTTTTATGATTCCCTTTATGACGCCGCCGTATATTGCTTCGATGGGATGGATCCTTTTCATGCAGAAAAAAGGACTCCTTCAGCAGTTAATTCCGGCAACGGCGGGATCAGAAAAAATCTTTTTCACATTAGGCGGCCTGGTTCTGGTAATGAGTCTGCATGTATTTCCGTTTATGCTGACCATGCTGAAAAATGCCATGCTGAATATTCCTTCCAGTCTGGAAGAGGCAGGGGCGGTATTCGGCGCCGGTTTTGCATCCAGACTGCGGAAAATATTTCTGCCTTTACTAAGCGGAAATTATGCCATCGGAGCACTGTTGGTGTTCGTAAAGACACTTTCGGAATACGGAACCCCGGCAACTCTTGGAAAAAGAATCGGATTTGAAGTATTTACCACGGAAATCCACAGGCATGCTACCGTGGCACCGGTAGATTTCGGTGGATCCGCAACATTGTCCTCTGTGCTGGTGGGAATTTGTCTGTGCATGTGGATGCTGCAGAACTATATCACGAACCGTAAAAGCTATCATCTGGTCAGCGGAAAGGGCAGTCGCACCAATCTGCAGAAATTGCCATTGCCTGTCTGTGTGGCAGCCTGGGGGTATATTATACTGGTAATACTGGTAGCTATCGGGGTGCCTTATTTTTCTGTGATCTCCACCTCCTTTATCAACCTGCGCGGATACGGACTGGCGCCCGGCAATTTTACATGGGCGCATTATATCGAGCTGTTTACCGATAACACAAAGGGTGTCAGTGCTTTGAAAAACAGTCTGTTTCTGGCTGTGACATCAGCAACCATCTGTGCAATTTTGGGAACGCTGATTGTAGTTGCTGTGCGAAAAACAAAATCCGGATTCGGAAAAGTGGTGGAGGCAATTGCACTTTTGCCGGAAATGCTGCCCGGTATTGTTCTTGTCATCGGAATTATGCTGTTCTGGAATCAGATTTATCATATCCTGCCGCTGTATAATACCATGGGAATTCTGATATTGGCATATGTGGTATTGTTTTTGCCCTATACGGTACAGTATGTGACATCGTCTTTTACACAGATCAATGAAAATCTGAATTCTGCGGGAAGGGTATTTGGCGGAACTCCGCGTTATGTACTGTTACATATTACGCTTCCTTTGATTCGCCCCGGAGTCGTCACCGGATTTATGATGACGTTTATCATTGCATTCCGGGAACTGGTGACGGCAAGCCTGATTGCACCACCCAATACGCTGGTGGTATCCACTTATATTATGCGGGAATTTGAACAGGGAAGCGTATCTGTAGGTATGGCGATGGCAGTGCTTTGTGTATTATTTACGACGACAGCCCTGCTGGCACTGAATACTGCGATAGACCGGAGCACGAGGAGAGGATAGATATGGAATTATATATCGCCGGAGGCTGTGGAGAACACGGTAGAAATTGTTTTTATCTGGAAACGGAAGATGCTGCATGGCTGGTGGACTGCGGTGTGATGGCGGGAACAGAAGGAGACGGAAAATTTCCGCATCTTAACGAAAAGCAGATAGAGAAATTGCAGGCTGTATTCCTGACCCACAGCCATGCAGACCACACAGGAGCGATACCCTGGCTGCTGCAGCAGGGGTATGAAGGTCCCATCCTGGCTGCAACGCCTACGTTTTCACAGCTTTCGTTCGAATGCCATCAGGCAATGGAACTGGATAAAATATGTATGCCCACAGAGAGAGGAACCATTGGCAAACTGGGAGTGAACTGGGGACGATCCGGGCATTGTGAGGGCAGTGTGTGGCTGCAGTTCTTTATAGAAAATCAAAGGATCCTTTTCTCCGGAGATTACACAGAGGCAAGTAAAGTCTATCCCTGTGACAGACTGCGGGATCAATATGCCGATCTGGCTGTCCTTGATTGTGCGTACGGACAGGACACGCAGACGGATGAGGAATACATTGATAATGTAGTGGAGACAGTAAAAGAACAGCTGGAGCATCGAAAACAGATTTTTCTGCCGGTACCGAAATACGGAAGAGGTTTGGATCTTTTGCGGCTCCTTAGCAGGGAAATGCCGGGAATCCCCTTATTTGGAGATGAACACTTTATACGGCAGGCACAGAGAGCATGCCGGGGTGGGGAATGGTACCTGCCATTTCCGGGGGAATGTCTACAGCGTCTGCGGTATCTGCAAAAAGACATTTTGAAGAGCGAAGGAATTGTATTTTTAAGTGATCCCCAGCTGCGGGGTGTGACGGGAGAATATGCCCGGACATTGTTGGAAACAGGAGCCTGCGGTGTGATGACGGGGACACCGGAAGCCGGAAGCTTCAGCGAAAAGCTGTTGAACTCTGGAGAAATGATATTCGTCAGGTTTCCCGTACATCTGAACGAAGCTTCCTGCAAGAAACTTTTGGCGGAAAATCAAATAGAAAAAGCGCTGTATTATCACAGCGCAGAATTTCGTTATGAAAAATGCATACAAGTGTGATGTTATGAATTTATCCGCTTTCCAGCCTTCACCACATACACAATCGCAATCACAATATCCACACAGTAGATAAAGCAGCCGATGCCCATAAGGATCGCAGCGGCGGTGGAGAGGATGCCTTCCTTACGCATGCGGGCTGCCTGTCTTGCGGTCATTTTGCCCCTGGCTCCCTGCACCGCATTGACGATCACGACAATAAAAGAGTACAGATTATAGATCACGGCTACGACCATCAGCCCTAACAGTGCCAAATCATTGTAGTCCGACGGCAGAGCACTCATGAATGCTAAAAAGATTGCAAGAATCACCACGTAAATATAAGGATAGATAATTACCGGTATCATTTTCAGGTATTTCAGAAATTCTTTCACAAGCAAGCCCCCTCTTTCTTAAAAAAAACCTCGTAAAATATGACAAAAACAGTATGACAAAAAAAGATAAAATATGCAAAAAAGATATTGCATTTTTGAAACGCTGCGTATATACTCTCAACGATAGAAATAAAGAGACACAAAAACAATAGGAAACACTGATATATACAGTAGTTACAGAAAATTCAGAGAGGATATTACAATGACAAAAGATCTGACCAAAGGCAGCTCCATGAAACTTATCATCAGCTTTGCTGTGCCGTTATTATTCGGATTTTTATTCCAGCAGTTCTATAATCTGGTGGATACCATGATCGTAGGACGATTCCTGGGCGTGGATGATCTGGCAGCGGTAGGCTCCACCGGTTCCATCAACTTTCTGGTCATCGGTTTCTGCATGGGCGTCTGCAATGGATTTGCCATCCCCGTGTCCCATAAATTCGGTGCCGGAGATTATGTGGGCATGCGCAAATATGTAGCAAACTGTGCCTGGCTGGGACTTGCCTTTTCCGTCATTATGACTGTCGTGACAGCGATCCTGTGCCGGGATATTCTGGTATGGATGAAGACACCCGCCAATATCATTGACGGTGCCTATGATTATATCTTTATCATATTCATCGGTATTCCTACGGTATACCTGTACAACATCGTGGCAGGTGTGATCCGTGCTACCGGCGACAGTAAGACTCCCGTGGTATTCCTGGTGCTGTCTTCCGTTATTAATATTGCGCTGGATCTGTATTTTATTATCTCCCTGCACATGGGCGTGGCGGGAGCAGCCTGGGCTACCGTGATCTCCCAGGGAGTCTCCGGTGTGGCATGTCTGATCTATATGGTGAAAAAGTTCGAGATTCTGCGGATCCGCAAGGAGGAATGGAAGATAGACGGACATATGATGATGGTGCTGTGCGGCATGGGTGTACCCATGGGATTACAGTATTCCATTACCGCCATCGGCAGCGTTATTTTACAGGCAGCAGCCAATACGTTGGGTTCTGCGGCAGTGGCAGCCATGACCGCAGGCGGCAAGATCGGCAACTTCTTAGCATGTCCTTTTGATGCCATGGGTTCCACCATGGCAACCTACGGTGGACAGAACGTGGGCGCCGGCAAATTAGACCGCCTCGGCAAGGGTCTGAAAGCCTGCGTAACACTGGGCGTGGGATATTCCGTTATCGCTTTCTTGATTGCGGTATTTTTCGGCGGCCCGCTGGCACAGCTGTTCGTGGACAGCGGCGAAGCGGAGATCATTGCCAACGTGCGTGCTTTCCTGTTATGGAATACGGCATTCTACATTCCGCTGGCACTGGTGAACATTGTCCGTTTCCTGATCCAGGGCATGGGCTTCCCGAAGTTCGCTATCCTGGCAGGAGTCTTCGAGATGATCGCCAGATCCCTGGCAGGTTTCGGACTGGTACCCGTGATTGATTTCACGGGCGTATGCCTGGGCAGCCCTATTGCATGGCTGATGGCGGATGCCTTCCTTATTCCGGCTTATTTCCATGTGAGTAAGGTCCTGCAAAAGAGGATGGCGCCGCAAACGGATGCCCCACAGGCAGTTTGACGATACGCCGGTCGTAAGTTACCAGACCGTTGACTTCTTCCTCTACATCGGAGAGCTGGGTGTATACCGCACCGCTTAAGCCCCGGGAGATCAGAGGGAACAACTGCTTCGAGAATAACTGCTTCAGGGCAGCAGCCATCTCTTCGGGAGAGTCATACTTTTGATACCCGTAGACGCGGTCCACACTGGAATGCCCGTCAATGTGGCAGGCGTAGCCGCCATATTCAGAGATGACGAAAGCCCGCTTTCCGTCCAGCTTCACCTGTAACGGACGGAAGTAATTATGAATACTGCGGAAATCCCCGCCTTTCTGGTCGAACCAGCCGCTGGCATGGTCTACCGGACGGGTGGGGTCTTTTTTTGCCACCATTTTCGCAATACGGGCAGCATCGAATTGCCCCCAGCCTTCGTTGAAAGGCACCCACACGGCGATGGAAGGGACATTGTAGAGATGATCGATAGTGTCCAGGCATTCCTGCTCCCAGCTTTTCCGGCCTTCCTCGGAGGACCGGGAGAACAGCTCATAATGATTGTCCTTCGTGTGGGCGGAAATATGGGGGAACAGCGTGGGCATGTAGCACACCCAGGGCATATGATAGGTGCTGCCGCCGCTGACCATATCCTGCCAAACGATCATTCCCAGACGGTCGCAGTGGTAATACCAGCGCAGGGGCTCAATCTTGATGTGTTTCCGGAGCATGTTAAAGCCCAGGCTTTTTGCAAGGTTAATATCATAGACAAATGCTTCATCGCAGGGAGCGGTCATCAGCCCGTCGGACCAGTAGCCCTGATCTAAAATTCCATGAAGAAAATAAGGTCTGTGATTTAGGCAGAAACGTAAAACACCCTTAGAATCCTTTTCTACCGTGAAGCATCGCATGGCAAAATAGCCTTCCACCGTATCGTCATCGGCGGTCAGGGTAAAAGGATACAGCCAGGGGTGTTCCGGACTCCAGGGCTTGAAATTCACCGGATCCGGCGCATCGGCGGGAGCCGCAGCGGAGTAGGTGACGCTGGCGGGAAAAGAGAGCGTTACCGTCGTATGGGTCAGTCCGAAGGAATCTTTCTGCTCGGAAAGCTTTCGCATGCGCAGTCTTACAGGTGCATCCGTTTGGGTAAGAGATCCATCACAGGAGGGGGCACTTACCCAGAACTCCAGCTGATGAAAAGGTGCTGGGGAGCACAGAACAAAGGTTACGGAAGCCTTATCATAATGGGGAGTGATTTTATAGTTGATCACATAATTTTCCGGAACCCATTCATACCAGACGATCTGCCAGATACCACTCTGGGCGGTGTAGAACATGCCGCCGCGGGTCAGGGTCTGTTTGCCTCTGGTGGCATAGCCGGTGTCGGTCAGATCCCGGACTTTTACATAGAGAGCGACTGGATCTGCGCTTACATACTCTGTGATATCCAAAGAAAAAGGAAGGTAACCGCCGCTGTGGGTGCCGAGCTGCTTTGTGCCGAGATAGACCGTTGCCTCCTGATCCACTGCATCAAAATGCAGGATGCAGCGCATATTTTCCACTTTTTTGGAAAGTTCTTCCGTGGAAAAAGAAAGTTCTCTATGATACCACAGGTATTCCTCCGGCTCCAGCCTTCTGTTTACTCCGGAAAGCAGAGCTTCCGGCGAAAAAGGAACCCGGATGGTACCCTGCGCGGTAAAGCGTGCGGGATCTTCCGAAGAACTGCCGTCGCCTGCGGGCACAAAAGCATATTCCCAGAGACCGTTCAGCATATGATAATCTGTTCGTTTCATCTGCGGACGGGGATATTCGGACAGAATATCGTCATAAGAACCGGAGCGCATCATCATTTCACCCCATGGAGTATAGAGGGGATGCAGAGCATCCTCCGGGTGTGCCTGATTCAGATTCGCAGCAGCATCTTTTAAGTTCATGCGAAAACCTTCTTTCCTAAAATAGATTATTTATAGTATACTACATTTGGAAAGCATAGCGCATGCAAAATGATACGATTCTTTGAGAAAAAAGTTCGGATAAGCTATGCGGAAATTAAAAAAGAGGTTATACAGATGAATATACTGCCTGGTGCGTTATCTGCCGCAGAATCCGGAATTTGCTCCGGAGGAGACCGTACTGGAAGCAGTGCTTCGGGGCAACCGCGTGGAAGAAAACGCCGGAACCATAGAGGCAGATGCCAAAAGCATGCTGACGAAACTGGGGGTTACGGAATTTGACCAGCCCTGCGGGCAGCTGTCCGGCGGGCAGCGCAAACGTCTGGCACTGGTATCAGTGCTGTTGTCCCCGGCGGAGATTTTATTATTGGACGAGCCCACCAACCATCTGGACAATTCCATGTCCGACTGGCTGGAGGATCAGCTGCACCGCCGCAAAGGCGCCATGATCATGGTCACCCATGACCGGTATTTTTGGGATAGTGTTACTGACCGGATCCTGGAGCTGGACAAGGGGAAGATTTATTCTTATGATGCCAACTATTCCGGCTATCTGGAACTGAAAATGCAGCGGGAAGAGATGGCACAGGCAAGTGAGAAAAAGCGTCTGAATATTTTACGGAACGAACTTGCCTGGGTGCAGCGTGGCGCCAGAGCCCGTTCCACGAAGCAGAAGGCGAGATTACAGCGTTTTGAGGAACTGAAAAATGTGAAAGGTCCTGCGACGGATGGTAAGGTGGAACTGACCTCCGCGGCATCCAGACTGGGCAGAACCACGGTGGAGATCGAGAATGTATCCAAGAGTTACGGAGATAAAGTTCTGATCCGCGATTTTACCTATCTGTTCGGCAAGAACGACCGGGTGGGATTCATCGGCCCCAACGGCAGTGGCAAGACGACATTAATGAAAATGATCCTGGGCGAGGTAACGCCGGATAACGGTCATATCGAGATCGGTCAGACCGTGAAACTGGGATATTATGCCCAGGAGATCGACGACACCATGATGCATCCGGAGCAGAGAGTCATTGATTACATCCGGGATGTGGCAGAATACATCACCACGGAGGACGGACAGATCACAGCTGCCAGAATGCTGGAGCGGTTCCTTTTTTCCGGAGAAGACCAGTATGGACAGCTGGGAAAACTGTCCGGCGGAGAACGGCGCAGACTGCAGTTGTGTAAAGTATTGATGGGGGCACCTAACGTCCTGATTTTATTTGATGTATAATGAGCCAGAGAATAAAGTGAAAGAGGAAATAACATGAATCTGATTAATATAGAGAATCTGACAAAGGTCTATACCGAAAGAAAGCTATTTGATAGTGCATCGTTTTCATTGCAGGATGGGGAGAAGGTAGGTGTCATTGGTATCAATGGAACTGGAAAGACAACGCTTCTGCGAATGATCATGGGCGAGGAGGAGACAGATGAGGGAACTGTCACGACTGCAAACCATGTGGTAATGCGTTATCTGCCACAGCATCCAGAATTTGAACCAGAAAAAAGTAGTCTGGAATGTGTGCTGGAAGGAAATGTAACAGATGAAAACCGATGGTCTATTGAAAGTGATGCAAAGGCAATGATGACTCGGCTTGGCATTAAAGATTTCATGCAGCCTGCAGGACAATTATCTGGTGGACAAAGAAAGCGTCTTGCATTGATATCTGTACTTCTTTCAACGGCAGATATTCTTCTGTTGGATGAGCCTACGAACCATTTAGATAATGACATGGCAGACTGGTTGGAGGATTATCTGAAAAAGTGGAGAGGTGCCTTGATTATGGTTACCCATGACAGATATTTTCTTGATAGCGTATGTAATCGAATTGTGGAGATTGATAAGGGAAAAATTTATAGTTACCAGACAAATTATTCTGGATTTTTGGAACTGAAAACGCAGCGTCAGGAGATGGAAGCTGCAAGCGAGCGAAAACGCCAGTCAATCTTACGAGTGGAACTGGAATGGATACGCAGGGGGGCAAGGGCACGTTCCACAAAACAAAAAGCACATATCCAGCGTTATGAGGAGCTGCGGGATCGTCAGGCTCCGGTGCAGGATTCGCAGGTAGAACTAAGTTCTATTTCTACAAGAATGGGAAAAACGACTGTGGAGTTGGAAAACATCTGCAAGTCTTATGGAGAAAGAAAACTGATTGATGATTTTTCTTATATCTTTTTGAAGGGAGACAGAGTTGGATTTATCGGACCAAACGGTTGTGGAAAATCTACTTTAATGAAAATTATTGCAGGCATTATCCCACAGGACTCTGGAAAGGTTATCATCGGACAGACTGTGAAAATGGGATACTATGCACAGGAAATAGCTTCAGAAAAAAATGAGGATGAAAATGAAATTGATCTGTCATATATGGACTCGAATCAGAGAGTGATTGATTATGTAAAGGATACAGCAGAATATATTCAGACTGTGGATGGTGTCATATCTGCATCCGTTTTATTGGAGCGTTTCTTATTTCCACCGGAAAAACAGTATAGTCCAATTGGAAAATTGTCTGGTGGGGAAAAGAAAAGATTAAATTTGCTGCGGGTACTGGCTACATCTCCTAACTTTATTTTGTTGGATGAGCCAACAAACAATCTCGATATAGCTACGCTGACAATTTTAGAGGATTATCTGGATCGTTACGAGGGCATTGTTGTCACGGTATCACATGACCGTTATTTTCTTGATAGAACAATGAAGCGTATTTTTTCCTTTGAGGGAGATGGAAAGCTGAAACAATATGAAGGCGGCTATACAGATTATGCCTTGAAAAAATTAGCAGAGAAAGAAGCAGAGGAAGCAGAACAGACAAAGAAAACAGGGAATGGAGTAAAAACGGATTCACAGGTAACACAAAAAGGACAGCGCACCCGTGGCCCGCAGAAGTTAAAGTTTACCTATCAGGAACAAAGAGATTATGAAACGATTGAAAATGATATTGCTGCGCTGGAAGAAAAAATAGAAACGCTTGATAAGGAAATGACAACAGCTTCGACAGATTTTGTAAAACTAAATCAATTGGTAGCCGAAAAAGAGGAAACAGAAAAGGTGTTGGAAGAAAAGATGGACAGGTGGATGTATCTGGAAGATCTGGCAGCAAAGATTGCTGAACAATAAAGAGAATTGTATAGAGGCTAAAGGAAACAGATGACATAGGCAAAAATTGGAGTAAACAACAACCAGTTTTTGCCTATTTTTATTTGTAACATAAAATTTTGAGAGAAAGGAAGAAACAGGGATGGAGAAAAAGCAGCACCCAAGTTATGGGATGATTCGGTTTGCAAGGTCCTCAATCGGAGGTTCAGGAACGGCATTGTTTGGAAGTTCCATCATGCATAATAATGTCATACGCCTGTCCATTTCAAAAGGCATGATGGAAAGGGAGGGCAACGAGGACTGGTTTTTGGCAGGGACAGACATCAATGACATGATTGTTGAGGTGGAGATGTCCTATACACAGTTTGCCGAAGCAATCACATCACTCAACATTGGAGAGGGGATACCGGTTACCATTACAAAAGTGAATGGGACTTTTGTTGAACCATGCCCATACAGTGACAGGCAGAAAGTAATGCGCCGGGAAATGGATGAAGCAACCCGTGACTTGGTGAGGCAACTGGAAAAGAGGTCAGAGGAGATTGAAAAACTTCTGGATGAGAAACGTGTCCTGAGTAAGGAGGACCGGAGAAATATCGTCTCGACATTGAAAAATGTACGGCAGGAGTTAAAAAGTAATATCCCCTATCTGCAGAAACTGTTTGCTGAACAGATGAATACAAAAGCAATTTATACCGTTCATGAAAACGGAAAGGAACACTATTTCTTTTCGGAACATGCAGGAGGGTTCAGTTACCCTTTTGCAGTAGCTGATTTTCTGCATAGCTTAAAGGGTGTGTTGCATGATCCGATGTCACCACAAAAAGGATTATGTGCAGCACCAATGCTGGAACAGATGAAAGGCAACTATTTGTTCCCAGAAGAGATAGAGGGAAAAGAATTATTTACTGCGGTTAAAAAAGAGCAGATGTTTCAACTCGCAGTGAAAGAGCAGTCGTCATTTGGAATTGAAATGCCGATCAGTGCAGAAAACGAAGCATACAGGAGCATGATATTAAAGGCTGTGCAGAAACAAACGGAGGAGCAGAGTACAGGAATGAGCCAGCAGATGTTGGATAGTGTGTATGGTGACAAACAAATTTTACAGAATGGCAATTTGTAGAGATTGGTGTGTTTATTTTTCTGAGGTTTATGACGATATATTACATAGCATTGAGTTAATTCTAAACGGATTTTGAATTTATTTACAAGGAGGTTTTTATATGTCGATGAATATTAGCGAATCAGGTAATACATATAATGGCATCAATACAAATAGCAAACAATATAAGGCTTTGAAAGAAAAAGGC
>CAVGMD010000085.1:0-11532 GCA_963630275.1 Bacteroidaceae bacterium
GCACAGATGTGCATATTGGGGATCCCGGACAGGTACGTATAATCGAAGATTCCCTGATGGGTCTCGCCGTCGCTGCCCACCAGTCCGGCACGGTCTATAGCGAATACCACCGGCAGATTCTGAATGCACACGTCATGCAGAATCTGGTCATAACCTCTCTGTAAAAAGGAAGAATACACCGCAACGATGGGCTTCATGCCACCGGCTGCCAGTCCCGCGGCGAAAGTCACCGCATGTTCTTCCGCAATTCCCACATCGAAAAAGCGGTCGGGATACATATTCCGGAATCTTTTAAGTCCGGTGCCGTCCGGCATGGCTGCCGTGATGGCTACCACCCGTTCATCCCTCTGTCCCAGTTTGCACATGACGGTGGAAAATACATCGGTATAATTTGCCACAGTGCGGGGATGGGAAGGGATTCCCGTCTCGATATCAAAAGGCTCCGCTCCGTGGAATCTGGCGGGATGCTTCTCCGCAGGGCCGTAACCCTTGCCCTTCTGGGTCAGCACATGGATCAACACCGCGCCCTTGACTCTTTTGGCTTCTTCAATGACCTTGACCAATCCCTCGATATCATGTCCGTCCACAGGACCTAAATAAGTCACGCCCATATCCTCAAAAAACATACCGGGGATCACCAGCTGTTTAAAACTGCTCTTGGCACGGCGGATGCGGTTAACAATGCCGTCACCGCCGGGTCTGCTCTTCAGTGCATTGTAGATGCCTTCCTTCAGATCCAGATAACCGGTAGCGGTTCGGATATTGTTCAGATATTTGGATACGCCGCCTACATTTTCGGAGATGGACATATTGTTATCATTGAGGATCACGATAAAATTGGTCTCCAGCTTGGCTGCATTGTTCAGTGCTTCGTATGCCATGCCTCCGGTGAGAGACCCGTCTCCGATCACGGATACAATGGTAGACTTTTCCCCTTTGAGATCTCTCGCCTTCACCAGTCCCAGTCCTGCGGATATGGAGGTGGAACTGTGTCCGGTATCAAATGCATCAAATCTGCTTTCTTTTCTCTTGGGGAACCCACTCATGCCATGGAACTGGCGTAAGACATCGAAACCGTCCTTGCGGCCCGTTAATATTTTGTGGGTATAAGACTGGTGGCCTACATCCCAGATGATCTTGTCCTCCGGGAGATTCAGTGCCAGATGCAGTGCCATGGTCAGTTCCACCGCTCCTAAGTTGGAGCCCAAGTGTCCTCCGGTGACACTGATCTTCTCGATCAGGAACTGTCTGATCTCCTCCGCCAGTTCCCCGTAGTCCGATTTATCTATCTTTTTAATATCATTTGCTTTTTCGATTTTATCCAGTAACATTCGCTTTTCCTCTGCTATTTTGTTCTGTGGACCAGATGCAGTAACAGTTCCTTCAGGAATTCATGTTCTCCTGAGAAACCATCTAAAACCGCTACCGCTTCCCCGGTAAGCCGTTCCACTTCCCTGCCGGATTCCTCCAGTCCGTGTAATGTCACATAGGTCTGCTTATGATTCTGTGCATCGCTGCCGGTGGCTTTGCCAAGCTCCTTGCTGTCTCCTATCACATCCAGGATATCGTCCTGGATCTGAAACGCGATGCCGACATTGTAGGCACACAGCTCCAATGCCGCGATCTCCTCGTCCGTGGCTCCTGCCAGTGTGGCGCCGATGGTCATTGCCGACTGGATCAGGGCTGCTGTTTTGTTGGCATGAATGAACAGGATCTGCTCCGTAGTCAGGGGCGTCGTCTGTTCCTCCGCCTCAATGTCTGCGTTCTGTCCGCCGATCATGCCGTAGATTCCCGCCTTACGGGCTAAAATATTCAGCGCGGAAGCTACTCTCGGATAATTCTCATCCACCGGTTCTCCCACGGCGCATGCCGGAAAAGCACGGAATGCAGTCTCAAAGGCATAATTGAGCAGTCCGTCTCCGGCTAATACTCCCATGCCGTCGCCATATACGGACCAGGTGGTCTTGCGTCCTCTGCGGTATTCATCATTGTCCATGGCGGGAAGGTCATCGTGCACCAGCGAATATGTATGAATCATCTCGATGGCTGCCATGAAAGGCTCTATGACAGCATCCTTGCCGCCGAGCATCCGGTATGTCTCCTGCATCAGCATGGGGCGCAGTCTTTTGCCTCCTGCCATGAGACTGTAATTCATGGCTTCTATGACTGTCTTCTGATATCCTTCCTCCGCCGGGAGATATTCCTTCAGCAGTTCCTCAATGGCTGCCGTTCTCTTCTGTAATTCCTGTCTGAATATCGTTTCTTCCATGTCAATGCCATCCTTCCTCTTCCTGCCGGTATGTTTACTGTGGATCCAGAGGCTCCAGTGCTCCCTCTTCGTTCAGTTTCATGACCTGCTTCTCCACCCGGTCGATCTGTTCATTGCATTGTTTCAGGACATTCATCCCCTTACTGTATGCCGTAAACGCATCCTCCAGAGAAATATCCTCTGCTTCCAGCTGTTCTATCAATTCTTCCAGTTCGGAAAAATTTTCTTCCAGGCTGCGTTGTTCCTGTTCTTCTGCTTTCTTTTTTCCTGCCAAAATTTAATACCTCCGTCCATGGTCCTCTTCCCCGGATCACACGGTGAATCTGTCTTCCTGCTGCACCTGTTCCACTTTGGTATCGATCATACCGTCACTTACTCGGATCCGCAGGCTGTCGCCTTCCTTCACCTGTGTCACGGAACGGATATTTTTTCCATTCGTATCTTCCACATAGGAGAAACCGCTGTTCAACTTCTCTAACGGCGAGACTGTCTTCATTCGCTCAATATAAAGTGCCAGGGTGTGTCTGCGGTCTCTGAGGATTGTCTGCATCCGGTTCTGCAACCGGTCTTCCAGCTGTATACTGTAAGTCCTCTTCTCACGAATGCGGTTGCCCGGGCTTAAATATTTCAAGCGCATCTCCATCTGTTCCGTCTGCTGCTTCTTGTGCCGCAGTACCCGGTCCATCTGCCGGTACAGCCTCTCCTGTCCGCTCAAGATCTCCTGATCGATATCACTCACCGCCGTCACCGCCAGTTCTGCCGCCGCAGACGGGGTCGGTGCCCGCAGATCCGATACATAATCGATAATCGTGGTATCGGTCTCATGTCCTACCGCCGAAATAATAGGCACTGTACAGTCAAACACCGCCTGTGCTACCATTCTCTCATTAAACGCCCACAGATCCTCTATGGATCCGCCGCCACGCCCCACGATCATGACATCCACGCCCTGTCTCTCCAACGCCCGGATCCCGTTCACAATGGAAGGCGCTGCCGAAGCCCCCTGTACCAGTGCCGGATATAAAATGATCTGTACATAGGGGTTGCGCCTGGTGGCGATCTGTATGATATCCCGCACCGCCGCGCCGGTATCCGCCGTCACCACACCCAGGGTATGAATATACTTTGGAATCGGCTGCTTATACTCCGGGGCAAACATGCCCTCTTCCGCCAGCTCCCGTTTTAACTGTTCGTACTTTTCATACAGGGCACCGGCACCGTCTAAGGTTACTTCCTTCGCATACAACTGGTATCTGCCGTCACGCTCAAATACACTCACACTGCCCCTTGCAATTACCTGCTGCCCTTCCGTCAGCCGGAACGCAAGACCTTTACGGTCTCCGGCGAACATAATGCAGTTCAGGGCACTGGCAGAATCCTTTAACGTAAAATAAATATGTCCAGAGGGATGGTATTTACAGTTACTTACCTCACCTTTTACAAGCACCGTCTGTAAAAAGTAATCCTGCGTGAACATATTTTTAATGTACGTATTCAGTTGTCTTACGCTGATTACATTCTGTATCCTACTCACCGGATTTCATAATCTTGGCAAGGATTGCATTGACGAATCCGCCGGAGCTCTCCTGACCGTATTTTTTGGCGATCTCTACCGCCTCGTTGATTGCTACCCCGTCCGGGATATCGTCATCATAGCACAGTTCATACGCACCCAGACGTAACACTGCAAGTTCTACCTTGCCCACGCGGGTGGTATCCCAGCCTTCGGTATTCTCATTCAACAGCTTATCAAGTTCCGCAATCTTGTCCTTAATCTTCTCGAAACGGGCTGCGATGGCATCCGCATCCTGCCAGGAAGGAACTTCCTCGTTATTCTCGCGGAACAATGCGATCTGTTCCGGCATATCTTCCGGTGCATGAAACTCCACACGGTATAAAAGTTTGAAAACCTGTTCTCTCTGCTCGTGTCTTCCCATAATATCTTCCTGTAATTCCTCTTATTTGTCCTTCTTCATGTTCACACCGGCAATGCGGATGTTTACATCTGAGCAGGTCAGTCCTGTCATATACTCGATGGCATTCTTCACTTTCTGCTGTACTGCCTGGCAGGTGGTGGGGATGTTATAGTCGTACTCCATGGTCACTGCCAGATCCACGGTCACATTCTTGTCCTGTACTTCCACCTTAACGCCCTTGGTAAGGTTCTTCACGCCTACCTTGCTCATGAGTTCGTTGGTGATATTGCCTGCCATGGCGCTGACACCGTCTACTTCGGTAGCTGCCAGGGATGCGATCATTGCTACTACATCATCTGCGATCTGTACGGTACCGATGCTCTCATCTTCCTTTAATACCAGATTCTTCTTATCTATTTCTTTTTCCATGATAGCTAATCCTCCTAATAATAACTAATTAGTTACAGTATACCAAATCCTTATTCATTTGTCACCCAAAAAGTCAAGGATAATTGTTTGCCATTCTGCGCATAAGCAATGGTGCCGCTGTTTTCCGGCATATAGGAAAAGATCTCCTGCCCATCGATCAGCACCCCGCAGATCTCCCGGTAGCATTCCTCATCCGCGCATTTTAATGTGATCTCCGTCCTGCCGCTCTCCCATGCCCTGTCGAAAATGCTCTGCATCTGTTCTGCGTCATATGCCGTAAAATACGCACCTTCCCTGACATAGTAATTCGCCTGTGTGGCAGTGCATTCCGGCATGTTTACCACACTTTCGATGCGGTGGGTACGAAGCAGATCCTGCGTGGTCACACACAGATAATCGTAATTGATCTCCGGTAATTCTTCCTGCCCGCTGCCATCCTCCATGCGGTAGGAGGCATCTCCCCATGTCGTATCCACATAATAATAGTCGCCGTCCACCCGCACCAGATTCCAGGCATGCGCCTCCCCGGTGTCCACCGTTCCCTGTACCAGCGTGCACATTACCCCCAGATGGTTCAGCAGATACTGTGTCGCTTTGGCATATCCCTGGCAGACAGAAGAATTCCCTAAAAATACCGAGGCAATGTTCTGATTGTCCGAGGCATCCAGATCATAATTGGTGGAAAATATGATTTTCTCATAGACTGCTTTTACTTTATCATATTCCGATGCATCCTCGGGGATATCCGCCAGCCATTCCGAAGCCCTCCCGCGGATCTCTTCCGCCTTTTCCACCGCTTCTTCCCGGGACAGCGAATAGGTTCCCGCGAAATCGATTCCTACCGTCCGGTCCCCTCTGGAATATTTGGTGTAGGTGTATCCCGTAGTATAAAAGATCTCGGGATGATCGATCAGCACACACTGAAAGATCCGGTCGATGTCCAGCTCGTCCAGTCCCTGCTCGATGGGCTCTGTGGATAGTTTTACCGTATCCGTCATCTCTCCCAGCGCCTGCTCGATCTCTCCGTACCAGATCTGTTCCTGTGCGTCCAGACTCTCGTATGCAAAACGAGAGCCTCCCTCCTCCAAGAGGGAACAGCTCTCTGTATGATCGTTCTCTGCGGTCGTCTCCTCCGCTTCCTGTCCGGGCAGACTGTCGATCTGTGCCTCGGGCAGCACAATGGTCTGCGGTACTTCCGACAGGATCTCCTCCGAGGAGCATCCTGTCAAAAACAGTAGCATGAAAAGTACGATATATATTTTTTTTAATCTTCCCTGAAACATTTCCCGCATTCTATCCCCTGCACATGTGTTATCTCGTTCTCTCAGGTATATTGGTGTATTAGTTGCGTCCGAACTCCGTCAGCACCAGTCCTTTGTTACGGTCCAGGGTCATGCCGATGCTCCAGGAATTGACGAACAGAAGCAAAGGATTTCCCTTCATGTCCTTAACCTTCTTCATATCGGAAGTACCGGACAGTTTGGCAAGGTCGATCTCGTCCTTGTTCTCAATCCAACGGATGTGCTCGTAAGGCAGGTTCTCCAGACGGATCTCCACGTTATATTCGTTCTCCAGACGGTATTTTAATACATCGAACTGCAGTACACCTACCACGCCGACGATGATCTCTTCCAGACCGGTGTTGAACTCCTGGAAGATCTGGATGGCACCTTCCTGGGCAATCTGCTCCACGCCCTTGACGAACTGTTTTCTCTTCATGGTATCCACCTGACGCACTCTTGCGAAATGCTCGGGTGCGAAGGTAGGAATACCTTCGTACCGGAACTTCTCCTTGGGCATGCACAGGGTATCTCCGATGGAGAAAATACCGGGATCGAACACACCAATAATATCTCCGGCATAAGCCTCATTTAAAATCTTACGTTCATCCGCCATGATCTGCTGGGGCTGGGATAATCTCATCACTTTATTGCCCTGCACATGACGCACTTCCATGTTGGCATCGAATTTGCCGGAGCAGATACGCATGAAAGCGATACGGTCTCTGTGAGCCTTGTTCATATTTGCCTGAATCTTGAAGACAAAGGCGCTGAACTCATGCTCTGTAGGATTGATCATGCCGATGTCCGTTTTTCTGGGCAGCGGTGTGGTGGTCATATTCAGGAAGTGCTTTAAGAAGATCTCCACACCGAAGTTGGTCAGAGCAGATCCGAAGCATACCGGGGTCAGGTTACCCTTCTGCACTTCGTCTAAATCAAACTCTGCGCTGGCACCGTCCAACAGCTCCACTTCGCCTAACAGCTTGTCCGCTGCGTCCTCTCCGATCAACTCCTTCAGATGTTCTTCATCCTGAATGGGAATCTCGGTAGAGGTTCCTTCCTTCGTTCCCTTCTCCGTATCGGAATAAGCGATCACACACTTTTTCTCACGGTCGTAGACACCCTGGAATTCCTTACCGGAACCGATGGGCCAGTTAATGGGACAGGTAGCAATGCCCAGCTCCTTCTCGATATCGTCTAACAGTTCAAAGGTATCTCTTGCCTCACGGTCCATCTTGTTGATGAATGTGAAAATAGGGATCTTACGCATGACACAGACTTTGAACAGCTTTCTCGTCTGTGCCTCAACACCCTTGGATGCATCGATGACCATGACTGCGGAATCCGCCGCCATCAGGGTACGGTAGGTATCCTCAGAGAAGTCCTGATGTCCAGGGGTATCCAGGATATTGATACAATAACCGTCATACTCAAACTGCAGTACGGAAGAAGTTACAGAGATACCTCTGTCCTTCTCGATCTGCATCCAGTCGGACACCGCATGTCTTGCGGTTGCCTTACCTTTTACGCTTCCCGCCAGATTGATGGCTCCTCCGTAGAGCAGGAACTTCTCGGTCAGGGTCGTCTTACCGGCATCCGGGTGGGAGATAATGGCAAAAGTACGACGGCGATTGATCTCTTCTGTATAATTATTACTCACTACTATAGTCCTCCAAATATATCTTAAAATCTATTTTCGCAGCTTTCGGTAATCTGCTTTCTATGACGGATCTGCCTTTAATACAGAGTTTCCTTCAAACTCCGGCTTCATTCCGAAGTAATCCAGTACGGTAGCGCCGATATCGGAAAAGGTCGGTCTTGTTCCGCGGCTACCCGGTGTCACGGGGGCACCGTACATAATAAACGGCGTGTATTCTCTGGTGTGATCCGTGGTGGCCGTATAAGCGGGATCGCAACCGTGATCCGCTGTGATCATCAGAATATCTTCCGGCTTCATATGTGCCTGAATCTCCGGCAGTTTCTCATCAAAATAAACCAGTGCCTTCGCATAACCGTCCACATCTCTTCTGTGACCGTAGAGCATATCGTAATCTACTAAATTAATAAAGCAGAGTCCCTCGAAATCCTTATCCAGATATTCAAGAGTGCGCTCGATGCCTTCCGCATTGCCGGAAGTGTATACATGCTCGGTAATTCCCTTACCTACGAAAATATCCTGGATCTTGCCCACAGCAATGACATCCTTGCCGGCAGCCTTCAGCTGGTCTAACATGGTAACTGCGGGAGGCAGCAGGGAAAAATCATGTCTTCTGGGAGTACGGGTATAGTGCCCGCTCTCACCGATAAAAGGTCTGGCAATGACACGGCCCACACCGTGCTCTCCCTGCAGAATCCGTCTCGCGATACGGCAGTAATCATATAACTGTTCTACAGGAACCATATCCTCGTGGGCAGCGATCTGGAACACACTGTCTGCAGAAGTGTATACGATCAGTTTGCCGGTGCGCACATGCTCGTCCCCGTAATCCGCAATGACCTGCGTGCCGGAATAGGGCTTGTTGCACAGTACATCTCTGCCGGTACGGATTCGGAACTCCTCCAGTACCTCCTCGGGGAAACCGTTCGGGTAGGTAGGCAGGGGCTTGGGAGAATAGATGCCTGCGATCTCCCAGTGTCCGATGGTGGTATCCTTGCCTCTGGAACGCTCCGTCATACGGGCGTAAGCAGCCGTGGGATGTGCTGTCTTCTCTCCGACTTCCACGCCGTCGATGTCAAACAGCCCCAGGTCTCTCATATGCTCCATATGGAAATAGGAGCTTTTGGATACGCTTCTTAAAGTATTAACATTGATATCACCGTAAGCTTCGGCATCCGGCATTTCACCGATACCGAAGCTGTCCAGTACCATTAAAAAGACTCTCTTCATATTTTTATTCCTTTTGCCTGCCAGGTTATTATGATACCATCTAGATTGTTCCGTGCTTCGCACTCTCACAATCTGGACCGCTTGCAACCCTTGGTATCATAACATAATTTTCCCCCTATGTACACAAAAATATCACTGTGCAATGGTGCTGATTACGATATTTTCCGCCGCAATATCCGTCTTTCTTTTTACAATGTCTTCGATCTGTGCCCGCTGCACATCACTGAGCTCCGCAGCATCGACCACCACATCCACGGCATCCCCGTTGATGCTGACTACCGCTTCACAGAACCCCTTCGCCTGGAGCAGTACCTCCGCAGCGGCTTCTTTTTCTGCGATCTCCGTCATATGTACCATACTGTCCACGACTTCCTGTTTCTGGGCATCACTGAGTTCCGTACTGTTGATGATCTCCAGCAGGGTCTCTTTATTACGGGCTCTGGTCTGCTCCTTGGACAGTCTCGCTGCGGACAACACCTCCACTCCGTTCGTTCCGGTCAGTACCGCCTCGCCAGGGATCTCTCCCTCGTCCGGTGTCGCTTCCGCCACCTGCATATCCTCATCCAGATAGTCCTCCATGACGATCTCCACATCCGAATCCAGACTTTCGATATCTGTGACAATATCTGTGGAATCCACTGCACTGAGATCTTCTGTATTGTCCGACGCCAGATACTCCTTTTCCAGGTTGGTCCCCGCAAATTGCAGATAACCTGCAATGGCTATCATAATGGCAAGTGCGGTAATCATAAGCTGATTCTTCTTAATTAAGTTTTTCACTGCGTTCCCCTTTTCCAAAGGCCTGTATCTGCCTTCTTGATTTTATACTCTATTGTATGTACCTGCCCTGACGGATATGTTTCCTGCGGTTTATTTTTCCAGCACCTTGACTTTGTGGGCTTCCACGCCGAAAAGTGCCTGGGCGATCTGGGTAATCTCACTGGTCATATTGCCCTTTCCGGCTCCTTCCGCTACCACCAGGACTCCCTCCACTTTGGGGGTGATCGTCTTCACCACAAAGGGGGATCCCTGACTGCCATCCTGATACACCGTCTGATATCCGGTGTTGGAAGAACTCACGGTGCGGGTTCCTCCCGCAGAATCCTGTTCCTCTGTCTGGGAACGGTCCGCAGTCATGTCTTTCTCCACAATCATTTCTTCCGAAGATTCCAGAGTGATCATGACCTCCACTTCTCCCAGTCCCCGGACGGATTCCAGCATTTTTTTAAGCTTCCCTTCCAGATAGGCAGCATATTCCTCCGTGCTGCCTGCAGTCACTGTCCGGGTTCCAACATCCACCATATCCTGTGGTGCCGCATCTGTTGTCGCGGGATCTTCCTTTTTCACCGGAAGGGCGACGATAAATAACAAAACGCCGAGCAATATCAGGATCAGCAGATTGTCCCGCCGGAACCATTTCGGAGGGGCGGAACCGCCTGCGCTTATGCTGCCTGTGAACTTTTCCCAGAATTCTCCCACTGCTTCTCACCTCTTTTTCTTTTTTCCCTGACTTCGATCCTTTCTCATAAACCTCCGGCAGGCTTCTCCATTATTCCAGCCGGATCGGTGGGATTTCCACATGGATCCCGTCCGTTTCTACATTTACCGTATCCGTTTTCTTCTGCTCCGTGGGCTTTTCCTCCAAAGCTTCCCCTGCTCCCTGTGCCACGGCAGCTGCCGTATTCCCGATCTCCTCCTGTGACTGTTTTGCCCGCTCAGAAGCCCGGGTCAATACTGACTGCAATTCCTGCGTAAATTCCTGTGACTGTTCCTGTGCATTCTGATCTGCTCCCCCACCGAAAACAGTCAGAACCGGCTGCAGCAACTGGATCAGAAGCATCACAGACAATAACAGCTTTAAATATTTTTCATAAGATTCTTTCGGTCTGAAATGAACGATGGTCTGGGCACAGATCAGAAAAATTCCCGCCTGTCCCACGACCCGGTATAACCACTGCATCTGCTCACACCCCTTTACTTCCCGTTGCCAAAAGTGCCAGTGTAATCAGGAACAGAAGCATTGCCGTCCCCGCGGTACGGAACAACAACATTCCGGCATTACCCATACGATCCGTACAATTGGTCACTCTCTTATCACTGACGATCCCCATAAAAGCCGCCGCGCCTTTGATGAGAACCGCCGTCAACAGAATCTGTAACAGCGGAACGGCACATGCCGCAATTAGCAGCAATAACAGCAACACACCGATACTGTTGCGGATCACCACCGCGGATCCCACCGCCAGCTCCAGAATTCCGTCCGCCGCATTTCCGATCCCCGGCAGTACGGAAAGTGCTTTTTCCACCGCGGAAGTCTTCACGGAATCCAATACCGGCGTAATCAGTGACTGGAACACACTCACTCCCGTGACCACCCCCAGGGAAGCCTTCAGTATCCAGCCGATCGCCTTCTCCAGCAGGTCCGTCAGAAGCGCCAGCTTCTCCTCCACCCAGATCCCATTGATCAAATTCAACAGACTGTAGCTGTAGATCAGCGGAAGTACCACTCCCAGTAATATTTTTTCCGTTCCGTAGATCAAGAGCAGCATCAGTTGATATCCTGCACCTACCGTAGCGGGTCCGGACGCCACTCCCACCGCCAGCAGATAGGTAGGCACCATCAGTTTTACAAACAGAATAATATTTTCCATGGTGTCTCTCGCCGTCTGCAGCACGTCAAAAAAACATTGCAGCAGAATCGCTCCCATCAACAGATAGATGAAATAAAAGCTTAAGTCCGCAATCTGGTGT
>CAVGMD010000086.1:0-11508 GCA_963630275.1 Bacteroidaceae bacterium
AGGTAAAAGCGCTGTATCAGAGGAACGGAATCGCCCATATCTTAAGCATCTCGGGATTACATATTACTTTGCTTGGAATGGGGATTTATCGGTTACTTAAGAGGCTGGGGGTGCCGGTCAGGGCGGCGGCTGTGTGCGGCGGGTTGTCACTTCTTATGTATGGTGTGATGGTGGGCATGAATGTGTCTGCAAGCCGTGCCATCGGAATGTATCTGTTACAGATGCTTGGGATATTTGTGGGCAGGACTTATGATATGCTGACAGGACTGGGACTGATGGCACTATTGCTCGTCTTACAGGAACCGGAGAGGCTTTTTGATGTGAGCTTTTTAATGTCCTTCGGGGCGGTGCTGGGGATTTGTGTTTTGACACCGGTGATCTCCGGGGACGGCAGGGAAAAGGATACAGATGCGGAGTCAGAAGCAGCGGGGATGTCGGAATGGCTTCGAATCGTGGCAGATATTCTGGGCGATTCCGCCTATGAGAGAAACAAGCACCGGGAAGGCTGGCGCAAGATGACATACGAAGGGATTCAGCATATGTTGTCGGCGGTTAAAAGCGGCTTCGCTGCCAGCGCGGGAGTCATTTTGTTTACGCTGCCCATCCAGCTATGGTTTTTCTATGAGATTCCGGTTTATTCGGTGTTATTGAATCTGTTGGTGCTGCCATTTATGAGTGTGGTGATGGCAGGCGGAATCCTGTCGTTGATTCCGGGACTTGGAGTTGTCGGAACAGTGGATTGTCTGATCTTATGGTGGTATGAGTGGATCTGCGGGCGGTTCGAAGAACTGCCGGGAGCAATATGGTGCGTGGGGCGGCCTGCAATATGGCAGATGGTTTGGTATTATGTTGGGATTTTTCTGCTGGTCTTCGTCAGGAAGTATGCGGAAGAAAGCATCAGGAATAGAGCCCTGCGCCTGATCGCAGTTATGATAATCTTAGGATTGTCGATTGGATTGCTCACAGGAAATTTTGACTGTGGAAGTCGTGTGACTTTCCTAGATGTGGGGCAGGGCGACAGCATCGTGGTGGAGACCGGGCAGGGAGCATATCTTTTCGACTGCGGCAGCACCAGCCGAAAGAACATCGGGGAATATGTGTTGAAGCCTTATCTCAAGAGCCGTGGAAGCTGCACTCTCCGGGGAGTATTCGTGTCGCATCCGGATGAAGATCACATGAATGGTGTAATAGAATTGCTGGAGAATAGAGCAGACTGGGGGATAGTCGTAGAGCAGCTATTCCTGCCGGCGATTGCGGAAGAGAAGCGTACAGAGGCTTTTGCCACGCTGCTGGCTGCGGCGGAAGCGGCAGAAGTACCGGTAAGTTACATCAAATGCGGCGATGAGATCAGAGACAGCCGATTCCGGCTGTTGTGTCTGCACCCGGAGGAGAATACGACCCTTGCAGATGCCAACGCCTATTCGGAATGCTTCTATGTGGAGGTATTTGCGAAGAAGGTGAAGTGGGAAGCAAATGACGCGCGTGGGGGATCTGCCGCCGGCAAGATAAGCATACTTCTGACAGGAGATGTGGAAGGCGAAGGGGAGCGGCAGCTGACGCAGGAATTGCAGGCGCAGCAGGAATTCAAGGTAGATATTCTGAAGGTGGCTCATCATGGCTCCGGATATTCCACCGGCACCGAGTTCCTAGATGCCGCCAGCCCCACCGCCGCCATCATTTCCTGCGGTCGCAACAATTCCTACGGTCATCCACACGCCGAGACCCTGCAGCGCTTAGAGGACGCCCGGGTTCCTTGGTATGGCACCATGGACTACGGAGCCCTGAGCGTTACCGTCGATTCTCATGGAAATCGCTTGCGTGGGTATCGGAGTAGGGAATAAGTCATGATACCCACGGCACCTGGAAAGTGAGGGTATGAGGACAAGGAAGAAGCTAAGATACCCAAGGCATTTGAAAAGTGAGGGTATGAGCGTCAGGAAGAAGCTAAGATACCCATGGTACTTGGAAAGCGTGGGTATGAGAGACAGGAAGAAGTCAAAATACCCAACGACTAAAAAAAGGGCACATGGAACATAGCGATAGAAAGGAGAGCAATATGTTTGCTAATTATTGGGAGATACAAAAGCGTGTAAAGTATATCCAGGAAGAACTGAGACGCATAGAGGGCGTGGAAAAGGGAATGCCGGCAGGAGAACTTATTGTTGCGAAGAATAGCAAGAATTATAAATGGTATTTTCATAATCAGGATACCACGACATATTTGCCGAAGAAAGAAATTGAGCTTGCTAAGAAATTAACATTAAAAAATATTACCAGCTGCGGAAGGAAGAACTACAAAGAGAGCTGCGGGCATGCCAGATGTATATGCAGAAGGCGAATTGTAAGAAAGATATGTTGGAAAAAATGTTGGACAATGCGGAATATGAACGACTGTTGGGCGGACAAAGACATTCTGTTAGAAAGGAACTGGAAATTTGGATGAATGAAAAATATGACAAGAATAGCAGCCATCCGGAGAATCTGATTGTAAAAGGAACACAGGGAAAGCCTCTTCGTTCTAAATCAGAGGCTATTATAGATAAGATATTATTTTCTAATGGAATTCCTTTTCGATATGAAGATAAACTCGTCCTCGAGAACACTTTTCTATATCCGGATTTTACGATCCGGCACCCTAAAACGGGACAGGCATATTATTGGGAACATTTTGGATTGATGGATCAACCGGATTATATAAACAATGCCTGCAAGAAAATAAAATTATATTGTGACAACGGAATTATTCCCGGAATAAATTTGATCCTGACCTATGAAACCAGGGAGCATCCGCTGTCAATTGACCAGGTGGAAAAAATAGTAAAAGAATATTTCTTATAAATATTTCCTATAGAAAAGGATATTATGGTACAATTTATAAAAGCATATTCCAAGGCAGGAGGAATTGATATGAAGCACCTGATCATTGTAAAGTTTAAAGAGAACATATGGAATCGGGAGGATGCGGCGAGCAGGGAGATGCTTGCGGATATCCGGAACATCTTCGATCGGACGAAGCAGATCGAGGGCGTCCATACAGTGAATATTTATGAAAATGTGACACCCAGACCGAACCGTCATGATCTGATGATCGAGATGGAAATGGATTCGGAAGCACTGCCTGTGTACGATGCTTCCGCGGCTCATCAGGAATGGAAGGCAAAATACGGGGAGTACATCCAGGCTAAGACTATCTTTGACTATGAGTAAAACTTGCAACCTTGCGGAAAGGAGCAAATCAGGATGAAAGATTACCAGAATCTGATTGGCAGGATAATCATTGCGGCAGCTATTGTTATTGCGGGGATGCTGATAGCGAATGTAGAATTCAGCACGATCGCGGTACAGATCAATTAGCACAGAAATATAGAGAAGTACAAAGAAATCCAGAGGACTACAAAGAAACACAAAGGAGCCATAACACTATGGAAATATTTGACATCGTAGACGAAAAAGGTATCCCCGCAGGGGAGACCATAGAACGCACGGAGGCGCATGAAAAAGGCATTCGGCACAGAACTGCCCATATTTGGATCGTGCGGGAACAGGACGGAAAAGCGCAGCTGTTATTGCAGAAGCGCTCTGCAGAGAAAGACAGTTTTCCGGGACGGTTCGATACCTCTTCCGCAGGGCATATTCAGGCGGGGGACGAGCCGGAGGAATCGGCAATCCGGGAGCTTCACGAAGAACTGGGAATTCAGGCATCCAAAGAGGACCTGCAATTCGCCGGATGCTTCGATATTCAATACGAAAAAGAATTCCACGGAAAAATGTTCCGGGATAATGAAGTGGCATTCGTCTATATGTATACCAAACCGGTAGAGGCTGAGAAACTCACCCTGCAAAAAGAGGAAGTGGAGAGCGTGGAGTGGTTCGACATGGAGGAACTGGATGCCGCATTGCAGCCGCCCAGAGATCAGCGATTCTGCGTCCCCATGGAGGGCTTCCAGATCGCAAAGCGATGGTGTGAAGATCGGAAAAAGAGATGGAATTATCAGTATGAAGTACCAAAGAAGCGCAAGATCAGATATATTGTGCATGCGGATGCCATGAATGAAGCGGATGACCAGTATACCATAGCCCATGCGCTTATGATGGAACGGTTTGATGTGGTAGGTCTGATAGGCGGGCACTTTTACCAGTGTCAGGTCGGAAGAGTGGACAAAGAGCACACTGCAGAAGCCAGTTATGAGGAAATACTTAAGATCCTTCGCTTAATGGGAATTTCAGATAAAAAGGTTTTTTGCGGATCGAATCTGCCGCTGCCGGATGAAAAGACACCGCAGGATAATGCCGCAGCTAGATTTATTATAGAAGAAGCCATGAAAGAGGATTCCCGGCCGCTGTTCATTGGATTACAGGGAGCTATCACGGACCTGGCCAGTGCAATCTTACTGGAGCCCCGGATCTGTGAAAGAATGACTGCCATATGGATCGGCGGTGGAGATTATCCGGTGGGGTGTGGAGAATTTAATCTGATGCAGGATGTGAATGCGGCAAACGTAGTATTTTCTTCCGGGATGCCGGTATGGCAGATCCCTCGGATCGTGTATAAACAATTTGCAGTCTCTCTGGCAGAGCTGCAATGGAAAGTAAGACCCTGTGGAGAAATCGGCAAGTATCTATTTGAGCAACTGGAGGAATTCAACCGGACGATGGACAAATGGGCCAGTTGGCCTCACGGGGAAACCTGGACATTGGGGGATGAGGGCTGTGTAGCCGCGCTTCTGGAGGAAGTGGAGCGGAATGACGGATATGATATGGTAGAAGCCCCGTATTTTCTGCCGGATGGGCAACATGAATTCGGACATGGAAACAGAAAGATCCGTGTGTATAAAAAAATGGATGTACGGCTGGATCTGGAAGATCTGTTTGTCAGACTGGCAATTAATTACGGGAAATAAACAAAAGAGCTGTCCGCTCAGTAATGAGGGACAGCTCTTTGTTGTTTCAAGTTAAAATTACTTTACAGTTACAGAAGTGATGTGAGGGTTCACACCTTCGTACCAGTACAGGAAACCTTCCATATCAACAGTGTCACCGATCTGCAGGTTCTTTACTGCATTGTAAACATCGGTGGTGTTGTCGCACAGATAAGACTCAACGGTGAAGGTATAGGTCTGACCGTTCAGGGATACGTTGAAGTACAGGTCATTACCGTCTTCACCGGAACCATCCCAGTTGTACAGGAAAGCAACATCGTTGCCGTCAGCATCCTGACCGGCAGCTTCTACGGTCATACCCTTGAAAGCTACGAACTGGTTCTGGTAGTTGATCAGATCATCGGTACCTAACAGATCGGTTACATCGGTAACAGGAGCAATGTAGCTGCCCTCTTCGATCTCGAAGGTAGCGCCTTCAGCGATCTCAACTTCGCCGGACCACTCGGTCTTATAACCGGTTACTTTGATCTTGGTACCGGGTACCAGCTTTGCATAGTCATCTTCGGAACATACGGAATTGTAGATGAAGTAAGCGCCGTCCTGATCCTGGGTGTACAAGGTAGCCTTGTTATCCCACCAGGACTGCTTAGCCTGAACATAAGCCTCGATTACAACTTCGGAATCGAGATCAGCAGCCATGTACTCTTCGTAGGTCATAACACCTTCGGACTTCTCGTCGGCAACGGCCTCAGTAGCTTCAGTAGTAGCTTCTGCGGTAGCAGCTTCGGTAGTAGCAGCCTCGGTGGTGGCAGCAGCGGTAGAGTCAGCTGCAACGTCTGCGTTGCTGTTTCCGCATGCAGCGAGAGACAGTACCAGAGCCATAGCCATGGTTAATGCAAGTGTCTTCTTTTTCATAATAATCCTCCATTCCTGCGCTTGTGACGCATATGGGTCTGTGCAGATACACAGACATCTCCTCAATTTATCCGGTACGCTTAGGCACCGAACAGTTCCATTATACCCGAACCGTAAGATAAATCAAGTTTTTTTGCAAAAAGAGCCCCATCCGTAAATGAAAAGTACTGAAAAAATCACTTCACGAATGGGGTTACAAATTAACTTTTTTTCTTTTTCAGGTATTCCCGTCCTACATACAACAGGATCAGAATCCAGGTGACTGCCAGCGTACTTAACAGAATCACGGAAGCCCGGGGCATGGCACCAAGTTCCTTTTTACCGAAGGAGGCGTCACTTCCCTGACCGAGACGGTACAGGCTTTCCACATCGCTGTAGAGCTTTTGCATGTAGGCATCATCTACGGTCTCTTTTCTGCGGGTGGACTTCACCACATTTTCAATCAATTGTCCGGCGGCATCACGCAGGGAGGCGGAACCGTTGAAGACCGGTGTGACGAAAGTGTTGTCCACGTTGTCAAGCAGCAGTTTGGAAGCTTCGATTTTCACCGCATAATGTGTGCCGTTGTCCACACCGCTTTTGGACAGATAATCCTGATACTCGGCGGAATCCTGAGCCTTGGAGGTTACGGGAACGTAGCCTTCCGTTTCGGAATAAGCGATCTGTACATCGTTGGTGAGCAGGTACTGGGCAAACAGCCAGGATGCCAGGACTTCCTGAGAATCCGCTTTGTTGAAGACGCAGACGGAAGGACCCTGAGAGATCATTTCAGGATGCTCCGGATCGAACTGGGGAATCATCCGCACGGCGGTCTCAAACTGCACCAGAGAGTCCTCGCTGATATCCGACAGGGGAGCATCCGTACCCATCCAGGTGGCTCCGGCCGTGGAATCAATGGCGAAAATACATTGTCCGGCATTCAGGAAATTTGCAGGATAACCGGAGATCTTGAAGGTGGAAAAAGCACCGCTTTTTACATGTCCGGCAATACCGTACAGGAGATCTGTGGTGGTATTGTTGAATAATTCGATGGTACCGTCATCCGTGGAATAGCCTGCGTTCTTTTGCTTTAACATCTGGATCATCATGTTGTCGGTGGACTTGTAGATAAACGGGATCAGCACATTCTGTCCGTTGACCACATAGGTGCCGTCCGCGTTCTGGGCGGTGGCAGCTTCAGAGACTTCCCAGATGAAATCCCAGGTCAGCACATCCGGCAGGGTATAGCCGAGATTTTCCACATAAGTCTTGTTCACGTAGCAGGCCTCGGTGGAACGCATGTAGGGCACGGCATAGTAGTGACCGTCGATGGAGCACTCATTCAAAAACTGCGGAATGACGTCCTCTCTGGTGGGACCGTCATAAGCGAGCTCGCTGCCGCCCAGACCGTATTTTTCATCGGCAAACAGGTCATCCAGAGGGACTACGGTGTTCTGTCCGGTGAGGTAGGTTGCAATGTGATCCGGGTAGGTGATGCAGACATTGGGCGTCGTATTGGTGGAAATATTGGTAATGACATCGTTGTATATTTTGCCGTAATCTGTATACAGATTCAGGTTCACTGTGATATTTGGATACAGGGCTTCAAAATCGGCAATGGCCTTTTTGTAGATTTCCGTCTGGGTCTTGTTGGTATCATTTTTCGCCCAAAAGGTGATCTCATAGTTCCGGGAGGTATCGAATTCCTCCGGAACGGTAAATTCCGGCAGACCTTTGGAACCATGGCACCCGGTTAAGGAAAGGGACAGAGTGCCCACGGCACATAACAATGCCAGTTTTTTGCTGAATCGACTCATCCTTTGGTACCTCCTCTGGCAACGCCTGCCATGACTTTTTTACGAAATACGAGGAACAATACCACCAGAGGAACGGAGATCACGACTACCGCAGCCATCATGGCGGGAATGTTTTCTCTTCCGAAACCGTTCTCACGGATCTCCTGGATACCGTTGGACACCAGATAATAATTGGGATCATCAGTAATCAGTCTGGGCCATATATAGGAGTTCCAGCATTCGATGACCTTCAGGATCACGATGGTGATCAGCGTCGGCTTGCAGATGGGCACCATGACTTTGCGCAGATACCGCAGATCGGAAGTACCGTCCACCTTGGCAGCGTAATACAGTTCGTCCGGAATCTGTGCAAAATTTTCCCGCAGCAGATAGATGTAAAATACGCTGGTCACGGAAGGCAGGATCAGACCGGTGAAGGTATTGCGCAGATCCAGATTCGTGATGGTGGTGAAATTCGTAATGACCACCAGCTCATTGGGGATCATCATCAGGGATAAAAATAACGTAAAGATCAGATCTTTTCCGGCAAAATTCAGCCTTGCAAAGGCGAAGGCTGCCAGCGTGATGACTACTAGCATGATTGCAGTGGTGACCACGGTGAAAAACAAAGTGTTCCACAGGTACCTTCCCAGAGAAACAGTGGTAAAAGCGTCCATGTAGTTCTGCAAAGTGGGAGACAGGGTGAAAAACTTCGGAATGTATTCCGCGTTATAGGAACCGTAGCTTTTTACGGAGGTCAGTACCATCCAGTAAAAAGGAAACAGCACGATCAGCGCCCACAGACACAGGAAAAAGTAGATGACGGCATTACGGATATTGCCGCGGATCCGGGTGCGTTTCTCTTGTTTTTTATAATCAGATGTAACATCAGACATTACCATGACCTCCTTTCCTATACATAGTGGACATGCTTCTTGCTGACCAACAGATTGATGCAGGTGATGGTCAGGACGATGGCGAACAGCAGGATTGCCGCTGCGGAAGCATAGGAAGGATATCCGCCGCTGTCACCGTAGAGCATATCGTAGACGTAACCGACGATGGTATTCATCTCTGCGGCATTCAGGTTCGTGCCGAAGAGCGCCACGGCATCACTGTAGGCCTTGAAGGCGCCGATAAAACCGGTGATGATCAGGTAGAATACCATGGGGGAGATCATGGGCAGTGTGATCTTGGTGAACATCCGGAAACGGGAAGTGCCGTCCACTCTTGCCGCATTGTAGTACATGGGGTTCACGCTGGCGAGCGCACTGGTCAGAATCAGGATCTTAAAAGGCATAACGATCCAGATAGTGTAAAAGCACAGCACGAACATTTTCGCCCAGTAGGGTCCGTCGATGAAATCCACGGAGCTGCCGCCGAAAAACTGGATCAGCAGATTGATCAGACCGTCGGAGTAAGGGGTCTTCTTGAACAGGATCATGAAGACCAGACCGACCGCCAGAGTATTGGTCACGTAGGGCAGGAAAAATATGGTCTGGAACAGATCCCGCAGCGGCTTGATGGAGCTTAAGGCGGCGGAAATCAGAAGCGCCAGTCCGGTGGAGACCGGAACGGTGATGATGACCAGAATAAAGGTATTTTTCAATGCCTGTAAAAAGTACGGATCGTGGAGTACATAAGAGTAATTGTACATGCCTACGCCGTAAAAGGTCTGGGATGCGGAGTTGTAACCCTCTTCAAAGGAGTACACAAATACGTCGATGAGAGGATAGATCATAAAAGCACCCAGAAACAGGAATGCCGGCAATAGATAGAGCCAGGCTTTCAGATTTTGTTTTTCCATAAGAAACCTCAATTCTTTCTGCAACCCATGAATACCGCCGGACTGCAAAATCGGATAAAATATTAAAAACGGATGCGTTCTTCGGTGTCGATGCAAAAGAGGAATACTTTTGCGGGCTTTAAGGCAAAATGCACTTTTCCAACCGGAAGAGATTTGCCCTCGTCCGCATCAATGATGGAACGGATGGTAGCATTCTGGGATTTTTCATGGGTGGAAACAATGCTCACATCCCGGCCCATGACTTCCAGACGCACCAGATCGCAGGAGAGCGGTCCGTCCTCTTTTAAGACAAAGCCTTCCGGGCGGATGCCGACATGTACGGGCTGATCCGCTACTCCGGGAGTGGACAGGACAGCCTCGGAGCCGATGTATAACTGTTCCTTTTTTACCTCGCCGGAAAATACATTGATGGGAGGTGTACCGAGGAACTTGGCAACGAACAGGTTCACGGGATCGTCGTATACGTTCTGGGGCTTGCCGATCTGCTGTACAATACCGTCCTTCATAACGACGATCATATCGGAGATGCTCATGGCTTCGTCCTGATCGTGGGTAACGAAGATGGTGGTGATCTGTGTCTCCTGCTGGATCCGGCGGATCTCTTCTCTGGTCTGGAGACGGAGTCTGGCATCCAGATTGGAAAGAGGCTCGTCCAGGAGAAGTACTCTGGGCAGTTTGACCAAAGCTCTGGCGATGGCAACACGCTGCTGCTGACCGCCGGAGAGCTCGTTGGGTTTACGCTCCAGAAGGTGGTCGATCTGTACCAGTTTTGCCGCTTCCAGCACCCGCTTACCCATCTCTTCTTTGGAAAGTTTGTCGGCACCCTTCAGGTTCTCTAAGGGGAACTGGATATTTTTCTCCACAGTGAGATGGGGGTAGAGTGCATAGTTCTGGAAGACCATGCCGACACCGCGGTTCTCGGGCGGAAGTCCGGTGACATCATCTTCGCCGAAAAAGATCTTGCCCTCGGTGGGCTTCAGCAGACCGCAGATCAGATTCAGGGCAGTACTTTTGCCACAGCCGGAGGGACCTAAGAGTCCGATCAGCTTGCCGTCGGGGATCTCGAAGTCGAAGTCATTCACGGCAATGACATCTTCGCGGTTCTTCCGACCACGGACAGGACCGCGGGCGGGGAATTTCTTGGTCAGATGCTGTAATACGATTTTCATGTGTATATTTCCTTTCTGTTTAGATACCATATGAATCTTTTAAAATCACACAGTGATTTGCAACAGGCGGATCTAAATTCCGTAGGAATCGCGCAGAATCACAAATGATTTTCAGATTCCATAGGAATCTTTCAAATCATTCGATATATGATCCAGATCCGGGTATACGAAGCTTTCGGAGATGCCGAATACCCGCAGACTTTCAATAAAGTATTGTTTCCGCTTCCCGGGAATAATGATCTTGTAAAGCATATTTTCATCGCAGATGTCTTCCAGGCGCTCCAGAGAGTTGTGTACGGTGAAGTTGGAGTACTGGGAGTACATACGGAGGTTGTTCTCCGTGGAGCTGCATGCCAGGATCTTGTTTTTCAGCTCAGGATTGTGATGGTTGTGTTTGAAGGCGGGCAGAAGCATTTCCTGTGTGGTGTCCGCATCAATGGGGTAGATGCAGTTACCGAAGCCTTCCCTCTCATTCAAAAGCCCCGGTGTCAGTACCCAGACGCAGGCGTCGGTATCGGGTGTCTCCCGGTAAGTTTCCGTGGCGAAAAATACGGCAATCAGGGGAGACTGGGTCCAGTCTAACATCCTGGTGGGCAGACCGTAGTGCTGCATCAGGGAGACCCATCCGGCGTAATTGTGCTTATCCGGAGGATTGTCCAGGATCTGTCTTGCCCGGATATAAAAATCGTTGGTGATATAGCGTTCGGAGTCCAGTCTTTTCTGACTTCGCTGGATGGAGGGGATCAGGGTCAGATCCGCATTTTCCTCTCCGCGGAACCAGAGGCGCACGCCATGCTTTTGGCGTAACGTACTGACGAACTGCAGGAGTTCATCGATGGTGCTTACTTTTTGTGTTAACATGATAGACCTCGTTCTTATTTTATCCTAGTTGGATGCCTACGGATTGTTTTGTGCTATTCGCATATCGTGAAGCCGATGCTTCCTATTATGCTCATATCGGG
>CAVGMD010000087.1:0-10924 GCA_963630275.1 Bacteroidaceae bacterium
ATTTATTTCAATACTACCTTATCCAGGTGCCAGATCTCATCCACATACTGCTGGATAGTTCTGTCGGAGGTGAACTTGCCGGAGCATGCCACATTGAGGATGGCGCTCTTTGCCCAGTTGTCCTCGTCGCGGTAAGCGGCTTCCACTCTCTTCTGTGCCTCTGCGTAGGACTTGAAGTCCTTGAGGATGAAGTAGGTGTCTGCCTTGGCGGTGCACTGGGTGTTCAGCAGAGAGTTGTACAGCGGGCGGAACAGCTCGGGATCTCCCGGTGCGAAGGTTCCGTTGATCAGCTGCATCAGTACCTTGCGGACATCCTGATCGTTGTTGAAGATTTCCATGGGATCATAACCGCCATGGTTCTCATAGTTGATAACTTCCTGTGCGGACAGACCGAAGATGAAGGCATTCTCCTCGCCCACTTCTTCCACGATCTCCACGTTGGCACCGTCCATGGTTCCCAGGGTCAGGGCACCGTTTAACATGAACTTCATGTTACCGGTACCGGATGCCTCCTTACTTGCGGTAGAAATCTGCTCGGATACATCTGCTGCCGCGAAGATGATCTCTGCGTTGGATACATTGTAGTTCTCAATAAATACGACTTTGATCTTGCCGTTGATGGCGGGATCGTTGTTCACTACATCCGCTACGGAGTTGATCAGCTTGATGGTCAGCTTCGCATTACGGTAACCGGCTGCTGCCTTCGCGCCGAAGATAAAGGTTCTGGGATAGAAATCCAGTTCCGGATGCTCCTTCAGTTCATTGTACAGGTGCATTACATGCAGAATATTTAACAGCTGTCTCTTGTACTCATGCAGACGCTTTACCTGTACATCGAAGATGGATCTGGGATCTACTTCGATACCGTTGTGCTCTAAAATGTATTTTGCCAGACGTACTTTATTCTGGTACTTGATATTCATGAATTCCTGCTGTGCCTTCTTGTCATCCGCATATACTTTCAGGCGGGAAATCTGAGGCAGATCGGTGATCCAGTCGTCACCTACATGAGCAGTTACCCAGTCAGCTAACAGCGGGTTCGCATGCAGCAGGAAACGTCTCTGGGTGATACCGTTGGTCTTGTTGTTGAAACGCTCCGGGAACATCTCATAGAAGTCCTTCAATTCCTGCTTCTCCAGGATCTCAGTATGCAGCCTTGCCACACCGTTGACAGAGTAACCGGAGACGATAGCCATATTTGCCATCTTCACCTGTCCGTCATAGATAATTGCCATCTTGCGGATCTTCTCCTGTACATCCACACTGGGCACATTGCTGTACTTCTGCTGGATGTCAATGATGAATCTGCGGTTGATCTCTTCTACAATCTGGTAGATTCTGGGGAGCAGTCTGGAGAACAGTTCGATGGGCCATTTCTCCAGTGCTTCTGCCATAATGGTATGGTTGGTGTAAGCACAGGTCTTGGTGGTAATCTCCCACGCTTCTTCCCATGTCAGATAATAATCATCCATCAGCACACGCATCAGCTCTGCGATCGCTACAGTAGGATGGGTATCATTCAGCTGGAACGTAACCTTCTCATAGAACTTATGGATATCGTCATGCTTTCTCATGTACTTCTCTACAGCTTCCTGTACGGAGGCGGAGATGAAGAAGTACTGCTGCTTCAGACGCAGCTCCTTACCTGCATAGTGATTGTCGTTGGGGTACAGGACCTCTACGATATTACGTGCCAGGTTCTCCTGCTCTACAGCCTTCTGGTAATCACCCTTGTCAAAAGAATCCAGCTGGAAGCACTCTACGGGCTCCGCATCCCAGATACGCAGGGTGTTTACAATGCCGTTGCCATAACCCACGATGGGGAAATCAAAAGGAATGGCCTTAACGGACTGATAGCCTTCCTGAGTAAATACATTTCTGCCGTTCTCATCGGTATGAACACTTACATAGCCGCCGAATTTAACAGTTTTCGCATACTCAGGTCTGCGCAGTTCAAAAGGATTGCCGTTCATCAGCCAGTTATCGGGAACTTCTACCTGATAGCCGTCGCGGATCTCCTGCTTGAACATACCGTAACGATAACGGATACCGCAGCCATATGCGGGATAGCCCAGGGTTGCCAGGGAATCCAGGAAACATGCTGCCAGACGACCAAGTCCACCATTACCCAGTGCTGCATCCGGCTCCTGGTCTTCTACGAGGTTCAGATCCAGTCCCAGTTCTTCCAGAGCTTCTGCTACGGGCTTGTAAGCCTTTAAGTTGATCAGGTTGTTACCCAGAGCTCTTCCCATCAAAAACTCCATGGACATATAGTAGACCATCTTGGGGTCTTCCTTCTCATATGCCTTCTGGGTCTCCATCCAGTTCTCTACGATACGATCCTTGATTGCGTAAGATACCGCCTGGAAGATCTGCTGTGCATCTGCCTCTTCCAGATTCTTACGGTACAGGGTACGTACATTATATTCCACACTTCTCTTGAAGAGCTCTTTGTCGAACTCTTTTGCCTTTGCCGGCTTCTCGCTGGCTGCTACTGATTTTTTCACCTGTGTTCTCCTCTCCATCACCTGTCCGGTACAGAACTCTTCTCAAGATATTCCGAATCGGATAACGTTATGATTTCATCCTATTATTCTTAACCAAATACAGGCAATATTATAGCAAATATATACTCTCATTCCAACCCAGTTTCGTAAGTTTCGTAAAAGTTCGTAAAAAAAGAAGCACACACAGACCGCCAACAGCCTGCGTATGCTTCCGGAGAGGGAGCTTTTTTATAACATTTCACATAACTCTATGACTTCGTGATTCGGTCCTTCCACCTTGAAAAAGCGGATGCCGCGCTTCCAGTAGGGAAGCTGTTCCACCTCTGTGCTGAGGAGATGATAGGTGCCCTGCATCTCGCGATAGAGCTGGTCGACTTTCTCCACGGACAATGCAATATGGTCGATGCTGCCCGTCGTTTCCGCGGTAGTCTCGCTCTCGTATACCTCAAGCATCACATTGTGAATCCGCAAAAATGCCACCTTTTTACCCTGATACTCCTCCTGATTGACAACCTCGAAGCCAAGAGACCGGTAGAAATCCAGCGTTTCCTGATATTTCTGTGTGGGGATCCCGATGTGCTGGATTCCCTTGATATGTAGTTTGTATAAATATTTGTCCATAGCTGTGTTATCCTTCGATGTGGTATACCCGTGCCTCGTAGGGCTGTAAATGCAAGGTCTCGCTGATCTCTGCTGCCGGGTAGTTGGAGATCAGAAGCTTTGCCGACTTCTCCGCAAATTCCGCCGGAACCTCAAGATTGGTGTCCTCGCCTGCGAAATTACATACGACCAGCAGCTTCTCCTGTCCGAGGATCCGCTCGTAAGCGTAGATCGTATCGTGCTCCGGATACAACAGCTCATAGGAGCCGTAGACGATAATCGGATACTCTTTTCTCAGGCGGATCACCCTGCGATAGAAGTTCAGAATGGAATCGGGATCCTCTTCCTGTGCCGCCACATTGACCTCGGTGTAGCAGGGGTTGACGACAAGCCAGGGGGTACCGGTGGTAAATCCGGCATTTTTCTCCGCGTTCCACTGCATCGGTGTTCGGGCATTGTCTCTGCCCTTTCTGTTGATATAGCGCATCATATCCTCGGGAGAGATCCGTCCGTCGGAGGTATATTCCTTATATGCATTGATTGCTTCGATATCATTGCACTCCTCGATTTTAGAGAATGTGATATTTTTCATACCGATTTCTTCGCCCTGATAGATATACGGAGTTCCCTGGAGCATGTGCAGGCAGATTGCCAGCATCTTTGCGGATTCTTTCCAGTATTTTCCATCATCGCCGAAGCGGGATACCATTCTCGGCTGATCGTGGTTGTTCAGATACAGGCTGTTCCAACCCACCCCGTCAAGTCCGGTCTGCCACTTGCTGAGTACCCGTTTCAGTTCTACGAGATCCGGCTTTTTGTCCGTCCACTTGAAGCCATTGTCGCTGTCCACATCCATGTGTTCAAAGGTAAACACCATGTTCAGCTCGTTGCGGTCGAAGCCGGTATACTTGATGGCATCCTCCACGGAAGTACAGGGTGCCTCGCCGACTGTGATCACGTCGTATTTGGACAGAACCTCTTTGTTCATCTCCTGTAAATACTCATGGACATGAGGTCCGTTCATCACATAAGGCAGACGGTTACCATATTTGGATCCGGGGATCGGCTCACCGTCGGGATAGCCCTCGACTTTGGAAATCATATTGATGACGTCCATCCGGAAGCCGTCGATGCCCTTGTCCAGCCACCATTTCATTAAATCGTATACCTCTGCGCGCACCTCCGTATTGCGCCAGTTGAGATCCGGCTGCTTCTCGGAGAACAGATGCAGATAATACATATCGGTCTGCGGATCGTATTTCCAGGCGGAGCCGCTGAAATTGGAGTCCCAGTTGTTGGGCGGATTGCCGTTTTTGCCCTCCTGCCAGATATAATAGTCCCGGTAAGGGTTATCCTTGGAGCTTCTGCTCTCGATAAACCATTTGTGCTCGTCGGAAGTATGATTCACAACGAGATCCAGCATGATCTTCAGGTGATGCTCATGTGCTTTTTCGAGTAATTCGTCGAAATCCTCCAATGTGCCGAACTCATCCATGATATCCCGGTAATCGCTGATATCGTAACCGTTGTCATCGTTGGGAGACTTGTAGATCGGGCACAGCCACAGCACATCCACGCCGAGGCTCTCGAGATAGTCGAGTTTGGAGATGATCCCCTTGAGATCACCGATGCCGTCTCCGTTGCTGTCGCAGAAGCTTCGGGGATAGATCTGATATACTACGCTTTCTTTCCACCATTTTTTATCCATATGATTGTCCAACCTTTCCGTTGTTTGTGTTTTTCTTCAAAGTAACCTTTTAACCCTTAACCGCGCCATCGGTCACGCCTTTGACGATATAGCGCTGACAGCTGACATAGAAAATGATAATTGGGATCATACAGAGGATCAGTCCTGCGGTCGCCAGATCCCACCTCTTGGTAAACTGTCCGAAGAACAGATACGTCTTCAGCGGCAGTGTCTGCCAGCCGGTCTTGTTGATGATCAGGTTCGGCAGCAGGAAGTCGTTCCAGATCCACATGACATTGAGGATCGCTACTGTCACCGTGATCGTCTTGAGGAGCGGAAATACGATGCCGAAGAACATCCGGATCATATTACACCCGTCCAGTGTCGCCGCCTCCTCCAAATCGAGCGGAACATTTTTGATAAACCCATGGTACAGTACGATGGACATACTGCATCCGAAGCCTACATACATGAACACGATACCGGGGCGATTCATAAGATTGAGGTCACTCATGAAGTCGACTAACGGCAGCATGACGCACTGGAAGGGGATCAGCATGGATGCTGCGAACAGCAGGAAGATCACCTTGCTGGCTTTCGTATTGTAACGGACGAGCACCCAGGCTGCCATGGAGGATACAAGGATGATCAGTATGGTAGATACCACCGTGATCACCAGGGAATTCAGGAAGGAACGGACAAAGTCCAGTTTCTCGAAAGCTTCCTTATAGTTCGCCAGTCCGAAATGTGTGGGCAGTGCCAGCACATCCAGATAGATTTCCTTCAGCTCTTTGAAGGAGCTGTTTAAAAGCAGAAGGATCGGAGAGATAAAGATCAGGGACAATGCCGCCATCAGCAGAATCAACACTGCCTTTTTCCATATTTTCATCTTCATTACATCTCCACCTCCTTACGCTTACTTAAGATCAGCTGTGTTACAGAGATCGCTACGACAACGATCAGAAATACAACGGCTTTTGCCTGTGCCTGTCCAAGTTTGGACTCCTTGAACGCCGTGTTGTATATATTCAGGGCTATCATCTCGGTACTGTTGGCGGGTCCTCCTGCCGTTAGGGACAGGTTCTGGTCGAACATCTTAAAGGAATCCGATATGGACAGGAACAGTCCGATCGTGAAGGCCGGCGCCATCAGCGGCAGCTTGATCTTTAGAAAAGTCTGGAAACCGGTCGCACCGTCGATCCGCGCTGCCTCCAGATAGGAATCCGGAATGCTCTCCAGCTGCGCGATATAGATGATCATCATATAGCCCGCCAGCTGCCAGGTCAGCACGATCAGCATACCGATGAAGCCCGTCTTCTGATCCGACAGCCACCCCTGGAGCCATGTCATGCCGGTATTTTTACCGATCGCCTCGAAGATCGAAACGAAGATAAACTGCCAGGTGAAGCCCAGGAGGATACCGCCGATCAGGTTCGGCATGAAGAACACGGTTCTCGCCAGATTGGCGCCCTTGATCTTGTTCGTTACAAGAACTGCCAGACCGAAGCCCACTACATTGATGCAGACCACCGCGCATACAGCGAATACAAAGGTGAACAAAAACGAACTCCAGAATCTGCTGTCACCGAATAACTTTATATAATTTGAAAATCCTGTAAAAGTGGCATTTTTGCCAATTCCGTTCCAGTCGGTAAAGGAATAGTAGAATCCCTTTACCGCAGGAATCAGAACCACCAGTACGAAGGCGAAAAGTGCCGGAAGGATAAACAACCAGAAGCCTGTCTGCTTTCTTCTCATAATCCTATCTCCTGTTGTGCTGCTGTTTACTGCTGTCTCATAGCTTCCCAGTCAGTCTTGTTCTGGGCGATGACTTCATCCCAGCTCATGCTGCCTGCCAGATAAGCCTGTACGTTGGCTGCCACATTGCTGTCCCAACCGGAAGGCTGTCCGGAGAATACCCAGGGAATGGTCTTGCCCTCGTTCATATATCTCATAACCTCTGCGGACAGAGGATCGCTGATCTCGATACCGTCGTAATTGTCAAATGCGGGGATTAGGGACAGTTCGTTGATCACGATGTTCTTGCCCTCATCGGACTGGTACAGCCAGTTCAGGAAGTCTTTTGCGGCTGCCTTCTCCGCATCGGAGGACTTGGAGTTTACACACCAGTAGTTGGATACGCCGACTGCGATGGAATCCTCAACCACACCTTTCAGAGGGATCGGAAGGATGCCCAGATCCTGTAACAGATCCTCGGATACGTTGGAGATCTCAGGGGAGATCCAGTTACCCTGCTGGATGACAGCCACACGCTCGATGGCAAGTCCGCCGCCGACCTGTGTTGCGTAATCCACGGAATTCAGAAGGGATAAGTTGTCTCTGCTGCTGGTATATTTGGTCTCAAGATCTAACAGATCTTTTAACTGATCGCCGTAGGTGTAATTTACGGTCTGGCTTTCAAACGCTTTCGCTGCGCTGCCGAACTCCTGGCTCAATGCCACGTTGTTCGTATGTAAGCCGACGATCCAGGATTCCTTAGCTGCGTATTCCTCGACTGCCTCAAGTACGGGGAACTGGTCTGCCAGCGCACCGGAATCGATCTGGCTCTGTAAGTCTGCGAATGCCTGATCGATCGCATCGTAGCTGGTCAGGGTAGAAGCATCAATGCCTGCTGCCTCGAAGATCTTCTTATTATAGATAAGTCCGTAGCCTTCCACTGCGAGAGGCAGTCCGTATACCTGTCCGTCCACAGTCACATTGTCACAACCGCCTGCGGTTACGTGGGATACCCACTCCTCATCGGTCAGGGGCTCCAGATACTCCTGGTAGCTTGCGATATCATCGGGTCCGCCGAGAGTAAAGATCTCTACCGGATCATTTCCCAGCATTTTTGCTTTGAGGGAAGAAGCGTAATCGGAACCGCCTACAGTCTCCAAATTGATCGTCACATTGGGATTCTCGCTCTCGTACTGATCGATGGCTGCCTGCAGCGCATCGCTGATTTCATTCTTATTCTGGAAAATATCGACGACCACCTGCTCACCGGAACCGGAAGCTGTACCTGTACTGCCGGTGCTCTGGCTGTCTACGCTGCCGCAGCCGGTAAACAGACCGGTGATCATCATTGCTGTCAGAATCATTCCTATGGCTTTCTTGTTTTTCATAGTTACCTCCTTCGTATGCCCCGCATACATTTCACACATTCACACTATCACTTTTCTCTTTGTTGTATTTTCGGTTGGTTATGTACATAACTTTTGTATAATCAACATATCACCTATATGTGTATATGTAAACAGGTTATGTTCATAACCTCTTTAATAACCAAACCAAAACTATATTTTTTTGTACACTTTTGACAAAGGTTTTCGTTTCTGCTATAACTAAAGTACTACAGGTGCAGGAGGAAGCTTATGACTACTATCAAAGATATCGCTGAACGTGCCGGAGTCAGCACCGCTACCGTGTCCAACGTGATCCACGGCAATACAAAAAAAGTCTCTCCCGCCACGATCGAACTGATTGAGAAGCTGATCAAGGAAATGGGGTATGTCCAGAAGATGGGACTGAGCGTTCTGAATAACGGCAGCTCCAAAATGGTCGCTGTCGTCATCCACACGCACAAGGAATATGAAGACGCCGTAATCTCGGATCCTTTTTACGGCAAGATTCTCGGTTTCATCGAGGCAAAGCTGCGAGGACAGGGGTATTACATGATGCTCTATTCCACGGATGATGTGAATGAGGTCTTCCGCACCGTCATGGCATGGAATATCGACGGGGTCATCGCGCTGTCTTTCTCCCGCAACGACTGTAACAAGATCTGGCACCTCGTCCATAAGCCAGTCATCTCCATCGACGCCTACGGAATCTCCCACGACGACACTCCTGTGACGAACATCGGTCTCGACGACTCCACCGGAGGTGCGCTGATGACCGAATATCTGCTGCAATGCGGTTATGACAATATTCTCGTCGGTGCTACGAGTGATTACGGTGTGGATTATTCCCGATGGACGGGCGCAAAAGAAATGTTTGACGAGATTACGAACGGCGACCGCGAGAAAAAGATCCGCCTCGTGAATATCGGAGAAACGGTTGTGACCAGAGAAAGCTTTTATCAGCAGATTCTCCGACAGATTCCCTTCCCCAAAAAGACCGCGATCTTTTTCCTCTCGGACTATTTTGCCATCGAGGCGATAAGCTATCTCGCCTCCCGTGGGATCCGGGTTCCTGAGGATCTCGGTATCGCCGGTTTCGACGATATCACTTATGCACATCTCACCGTGCCGAAACTGACGACGATCCACCAGAACATGGAGCGCAAGGCGGAGCTGGCAGTGACAGAGCTCCTGAACGCAATCAGTGATCCCGTCTATATGGGAAAAGAAGTATTACTCGATGTTATGTTAATCGCCCGCGACTCTGTATGAGTCCCGGGCTTTCCTTCTTCCAGGAAATCCTTATCCTCGAAACGGATTGCGACACCGATACGACCTACTGCCTCAGCTTCATAAGGAGTTAACAGTCGTAACTTCAGGTTGGAATCCTGCTCAATTGCATAAGCAGAGAGGATACCGTCGGTAACTACCGCATATACTACTGCTACAATGGTATAAGCTTCCACTGTCAGGAACGTCTGGATGCTCTGGCTGACATCCACGATACGTAACATTCATAGGGCACCTCCCCGGGCTGCTTCCCGATACGTAGACAGGCTCCGCCCACATGATGTGAACAGAGCCTGTACTTCTTTGTGCATAATTGTTATTTATTTTGATGCCGAAACTTATACTTTTTCAATGGCGATGGTTGCGTTCTCACCGTTGATGTTCCATTCCTTGGATACAGCATATTCTGCACCGCTTGTCAGTTCGTCTGCCAGAACCTTGCCGCTGATGGCATCTTTGTTCTTCTGTGCGATCTCGGACAGCTTGTCGTTGCCGTTGAGGGATACACGGATGTGATCGGTCACTTCGAAACCGCTCTCCTTACGCATGGTCTGGATCTTGCTGATGATCTCGTATACGAATCCTTCCTCTACCAGTTCCGGTGTCAGGTTGGTATCTAGAACAACGGTCATCTTGTTGTCCTCCTGAGATACATAGCCTTCCTTCTGTGCCATGTCAATCAGCAGATCATCCTTGGTCAGCTCTACAGCAACGCCGTCTACGTCGAACTTTAATGCGCCGTCTGCATTCAGCTCATCCATGGCAGCATTGCCGTCCAATGCAGCAAGGTGTTTCTGGATGCCGCCTAACTGTTTGCCGTACTTGGGGCCTACGGTACGCAGCTGGGGCTTAAAAGTATAAGAGGTAAAGTCACGTACGTCATCGGTGAATACCACTTCCTTGACATTTAATTCATCCTCGATGATCTCCTGGTAGAACTCACTTAAGGTGAAGTCTGCCTTGATATACATTCTGCTGATGGGCTGACGGTTCTTGATAGCAGCCTCGTTACGGCAAGCACGTCCCATAACAACAGCATCCAGTACATCTTCCATATCCTCTTCCAGCTTCTTGTCGATGTGATCCTTGTTGACTACAGGGAAGTCACACAGATGGATACTCTCGGGAGCGTTAGCGTCGTTGCTTCTTACCAGATTCTGGTAAATATCCTCGGTCATGAAGGGGATCATGGGTGCTGCTGCCTTACAGATGGTCACCAGTGCGGTGTACAGTGTCATGTAGGCGTTGATCTTATCCTGCTCCATGCCCTTTGCCCAGAAACGCTCACGGCTGCGTCTTACATACCAGTTACTCATCTCATCGACGAAGTCCTGCAGCGCCTTGGCAGCCTCGGGGATACGGTACTGGTCCAGATTGCTGTCTACTTCACCAACAGTGGAGTTCAGCTTGGACAGCAGCCACTTATCCATTACGGGCAGCTTATCGTATTCCAGTGTATATTTGGAAGCGTCAAAATTATCAATGTTCGCATACAGTACGAAGAATGCGTAGGTATTCCACAGAGTACCCATGAACTTACGCTGTCCTTCCTGTACGGCCTTGCCGGAGAATCTCTTCGGCAGCCAGGGTGCGGAACTGGTGTAGAAATACCAGCGGATGGCATCTGCACCGTAGGTCTCCAGTGCGTTGAAAGGATCTACCGCATTGCCCTTACTCTTACTCATCTTCTGGCCGTTCTCATCCTGTACGTGACCCAT
>CAVGMD010000088.1:0-10668 GCA_963630275.1 Bacteroidaceae bacterium
GGCTTATTGGCACCGTGGAAGTCGGAGCCGCCGCTGATCTTTAGATCGTATTTGGTGGCGAGTCTGCGGATCTGGCGCTCTTCGGCGGTATTGTAAGTGCTGTAGATGGCTTCGATGCCCACGAGACCGATGGATTTGAGTTCCGCTACGAGATTGTCCAGGCGCTCATCGCTCATGTGGTAGAGAATGGGATGTGCCAGTACAGGAACGCCGCCGGCACCGAGGATCAGTTCAACCGCCTGGGCGGGAGTTACTTTTTCTCTCGGGACGAAGCAGGGGCAGTGATCGCCCACGTAGCGGTCAAAGGCTTCCTTCATGCTCTGGATATAGCCGTGGGAGAGGAGATATCTGGCGAAATGGGCACGAGTGATGACTGCACCGGGGAATTCCGCAAGGAGTGCTTCGTAGGTGATATCAATGCCATGTTCCCGAAGAAGTGCACACATCTTCTCATTACGATTTTCCCTGGAACGGATGAAATCTTCTAAGTAATGGGCGAAATCCGGCTGGTGATAATCAATGAAAAGTCCCACCATATGGATATCTTTGCCCTGATATTCCGTGGACAGTTCGATGCCGGGAATGATCTCGGGCACGGGAGTGGGTGCATCAGAGGGGGAAGCCGCCTGTGCTTGTCGCAGCCCTTCCGCATACCGGATCGCCCGGTCCAGTCCGTTGACCGTATCGTGGTCCGTGAGAGCGAAGGCACGTAAGCCTTTTTCAATTGCGTAATCGACTAATTCCTCTGGGGTGTAGGTACCGTCGGAGCAGGTGGAATGTACATGTAAATCTACCATAATAGTAAAACTCCTTTCTGTACGCAGAAAAAATATGCGCGGCTTACAGTTTTATCTAGCAACATCGAGATTTCCGAATCATATATATAAAAGAATGGATGTCGGCAACACCGGCATCCATTTTCAGGTTCTTAGTTCTCGTCGTCCTCGGTCTGTGCGGTGAATACGGTACGTTTTCTTGCCATTTCATCGCTTGCCAGATACTCATCGTAGGTAGTGATCTTGTCTACCAGGCTGCCGTTAGGCAGGATCTCGATGATACGGTTGGCGGTGGTCTGTACGAACTGGTGGTCATGGCAGGAGAACAGTGCCACACCGGGGAATTTGATCAGACCGTTGTTCAGTGCGGTGATGGATTCCATATCCAGATGGTTCGTGGGCTCATCCAGGATCAGGCAGTTAGCACCGCTGATCATCATCTTGGACAGCAGGCAGCGGACTTTCTCACCACCGGAGAGGATACGAACCTTCTTCACACCGTCTTCTCCGGCGAACAGCATACGTCCCAGGAAACCACGGACATAGGTGGCATCCTTCACGGGAGAGTAACCGGTCAGCCAGTCGGCGATGGTCATATCGTTGTCAAACTCTGCAGTGTTGTCCTTCGGGAAGTAGGACTGGGAAGTGGTAACGCCCCACTTGTAGGTTCCTTCGTCCGGCTCGATCTCTCCGGCGAGGATCTGGAACAGTGTGGTCTTAGCCAGCTCGCAGCTGCCTACGAAAGCTACCTTGTCTTCACGACCCAGAGTAAAGGAGATGTCGTCTAATACTTTTTCTCCGTTGATGGTCTTGGACAGATGTTCCACAGCCAGTACTTCGTTACCGATCTCGCGCTCGGGACGGAAATCGATATAGGGATATTTTCTGCTGGAAGGCTTAATATCATCCAGCTCAATTTTTTCCAAGGCACGTTTTCTGGAAGTAGCCTGTTTGGACTTGGAAGCGTTGGCGGAGAAACGGGAGATGAACTCCTGCAATTCCTTGATCTTTTCTTCCTTTTTCTTGTTGGCTTCCTTCATCTGCTTGATCAGCAGCTGACTGGACTCGTACCAGAAGTCGTAGTTACCGGCATACAGCTGGATCTTGCCGTAGTCGATGTCAGCGATCTGGGTACATACCTTGTTCAGGAAATAACGGTCATGGGATACCACGATAACGGTATTCTCGAAATCGATCAGGAAATCTTCCAGCCATGCGATCGCATCTAAGTCCAAATGGTTGGTAGGCTCATCCAGCAGCAGGATGTCGGGGTTACCGAACAGTGCTTTCGCTAACAGGACTTTCACCTTCAGGCTGCCGTCTAAATCCTTCATGAGAGAGTAGTGGAACTCAGTGCCGATGCCCAGACCGTTTAACAGCATGGCGGCATTGGACTCTGCTTCCCAGCCATCCATCTCGGCGAATTCCGCTTCCAGTTCGCTGGCACGGATGCCGTCTTCATCACTGAAGTCTTCCTTGGCATAGATGGCATCCTTTTCCTTCATGATCTGGAAGAGACGCTCGTTACCCATGATAACGGTATCCATAACCACGTTGTCGTCATATTTGAAATGATCCTGCTCCAACACGGAGAGACGCTGACCGGGGGTGATGACGATATCACCTTTGGTAGTGTCCAGCTGACCGGACAGGATCTTCAAAAAGGTGGATTTACCGGCACCGTTGGCTCCGATGAGTCCGTAACAGTTGCCCTCGGTAAACTTGATGTTGACATCTTCGAATAATGCTTTCTTACCCACACGGTAAGTTACGTTGTTTGCACTGATCATTCTAAAAACCTCTTCTTATTTATATGCGTTACAAAGTCACCCTTACCATTATACATAAAGTAACGCATATTTCAAGGAAAAAGGAAAATTTACCTGAATTTTACCCCCGATGATTGCGAGAAGCATTGTCCTCTGATAAAATGAAACTATCAACTTGGGAGGTTTTCTTATGGAGACAAAATTAAATTACAAAAGAACGTTTCTGATCGGACTGGCTTTTCTTAGCATCTGTTCCTTCTGGCAGATGTATGACAACATCATCCCCCTGATCCTGCAGAATACCTATCATCTGGGCGAGACCATGACGGGAGCGGTCATGGCATTAGACAATGTGCTGGCAATTTTCTTGCTGCCGGTATTCGGTACGCTGTCGGACAAGGTACATACGAAGCTGGGCAGAAGAATGCCCTTTATCGTGGTGGGTACGATACTGGCAGTGATCTTCATGATGTTACTGCCGATGATCGACAATGCGGAAAAAGCAAGATGGAGCACCGGAGAGTCTTTCAGCAACCAGGTATTCTTTTTGGGAGTACTGTTCCTTACCCTGGTGTCCATGGGACTGTACCGTTCCCCGGCGGTGGCACTGATGCCGGATGTGACGCCGAACCACCTGCGCAGCCGCGCCAATGCGGTGATCAACCTTATGGGAGCCGTGGGCGGTGTCTATGCACTGATCATGATCAAGGTCCTGGTGGGCAAAGGTGAGACACCGGACTATCTGCCTTTATTTGCAAGTATTGCAGCAGTTATGGCGATCGCCGTAGGCATCCTTGTGATTACTATCCGGGAAAATAAATTGCGGGAAGAAGTCGAGAAGGCGGAGGTTGCAAATGCTGAAAAAGCAGAAGAAAATGCGATTGCAGAAGGCGTGGAGGCTGCCGGAAAAGCAAAAGGAATGCCCAAGGATGTGAAGCGCAGTATGTACTTTATGTTGGCATCCATCTTCTTATGGTTCACTGCGTACAATGCCGTAACCACAGCATTTTCCCGTTATACGAAGGTGGTATGGAAGATGGAGGGCGGAAGCTTCGCCAACTGTCTGATGGTAGCGACGGTAGCAGCCATTTTCAGCTATATCCCCATCGGAAGTATTTCTGCGAAGATCGGCCGTAAGAAGACCATCATGGGTGGTGTCCTGCTGATGGCAGCCTGCTACGGAGCTGCGATTTTCGCCAGAGAGTATCATCCCATCGTCAATGTGGCATTTGCACTGATCGGTGTGGCATGGGCAGCCATCAATGTGAATTCTTACCCCATGATCGTTGCCATGAGCAGCGGCAGTGATGTGGGGAAATTCACCGGAACCTATTATACGTTCTCCATGGCAGCACAGATCCTGACTCCGGTACTGTCCGGATTTTTGCTGGAGAAGGTGTCCTACAACACCCTGTTCCCCTATGCGCTGTTCTTCTCCCTGATGGCATTTCTGACCATGACCCAGGTGCGTCACGGCGATGTGAAGCCTCAGAAAAAGGAGAGCATTCTGGAGAATTTTGACGTGGATGATTAATGAAACAGAAAATAATTCGTTAGAAAATCTTTAGAAATAGCTACTTGAAAATTGTGGGGGAGTGGATTAAAGTAGGATGCAGCAAACATAAGAAACATAAGATAGAAGGTTGAGTAACAATGAAAATTTTAGCAATTATCCTGATCGTCATTGTAGTGTTGGCGGTTCTTTACTTCCTCATGATCATGCCCCGCATGGCACATAAGCCCGATACGGCTCCTTTTAAGGAATGGCTCTATGCCCACAGAGGTCTGCATGACAATACTACGGAAGCTCCGGAGAACTCCATGGCGGCATTCCGTAAGGCAGTGGACGCAGGCTTCGGTATCGAACTGGACATACAGCTGACGAAGGACAAGATCCCCGTGGTGTTCCATGATTTTACTTTAAAAAGAGTCTGTGGCGGCGAAGGCAAGATCTATGACTACACCTATGAGGAACTGCAGCAGTTCCATCTGTGTGATTCCACGGAGAAGATTCCGAAGTTCGAGGATGTGCTTAAGATGGTAGACGGCAAAGTTCCTCTGATCGTGGAGTTTAAGATCGAGCGTACCGACCTGTCCTTATGCCCTATTGCGGATAAGATGCTTCTGGCTTACAAGGGAATGTACTGCATGGAATCTTTTAATCCGCTGGGGGTGCGGTGGTATCGGAAGAACCATCCGTATCTGGTGCGCGGACAGTTGTCCGATGCTTTCCTGAAAGAAGGAGAGTATGTGGGTGTATTGTATTTTGTCCTGCAGAATCTGTTGCTGAACTTCGTGACGAAGCCGGATTTCGTGGCATACAATCACCATTATCCCGAGATCCTGTCAAGAAGGCTTTGCAGAGGTCTGTATCATAATACCGCAGCGGCATGGACTATCAAGAGCCAGAAGGAACTGGACGAGGCGAGAAAACATTTTGATATTTTCATCTTCGACAGTTTTGTGCCGGAAGAGAGAAAGTAAACAGAAGATTTTGTGAAATTAAACCAGGCGCTTCTGAATTGCGGAGCGGATTTTGGGCATGAAAAAAGGATCAGTCCCTTGGGACTGATCCTTTTGGCTTACCTTGCTATTAAGCTACAACAGTAACGTTGGTAGCACGGATCTTGCTGCTGTTCTGAGGATCGCACTCGGTATCGAAAGTTACCTTCTGGCCCTCTTCCAGAGACTTGAAACCATCAGCATTGATTGCGGAAAAGTGTACGAATACTTCCTCGCCGTTAGCATCGTTGGTGATGAAACCGTAACCCTTCTGAGCGTTAAACCACTTAACTGTACCGTTATTCATTATTGGTACCTCCTTTAATAATTCAGGCTTTGCCTGATCCTTTTGATGATTCTAAAACGTAGGACAAAAAAATCACATATTTTTGTAAAGCATCCGTAAAAAGTAACAATGTCTTACAAAAATATGTGAGATCAATGACTTTCATTTAGAATACGGTTAGAGTATACCATTGCCCTGATCGAAATGTCAATAATTATCTTTGATTTTTAGACCTATTTTCCTATGGAAAAAGCATATGATTTTAAGAGCAACAGGATGCGGAGAATGACGATGGATCTTAGATTTTTGGGGAAAGTATTACAAGGGGCACTGATTGGTCTGGGAGCGGTACTCCCGGGGATCTCCGGAGGGGTATTGAGTGTGATATTCGGAGTGTACCGTCCGATCATGGAACTGCTGTCGGATCCGGTACATAAGTGGCGGACCCGCCTGTCGGAATTATTCCCTTATATGATCGGTTCGGCAGCGGGATTTCTGGGGGTGGCGAATCTGCTTTCCTTTCTTCTGATGACTTATCCGGAGCCGTCGGTCTGTGTATTTGTGGGACTGATCGTGGGAATGCTTCCCTCTCTGTGGAGAGAAGCGGGAGAGCAGGGCAGAAGTTTTAAAAATGTGATTGTATCCGGTGTGACATTTTTGGCAATGTTTGTTTTGCTTTATGGGTTGCAGCATACGCAAACCGTGGTGGCACCCGGAACAGGAAGTTTTCTGTTCTGCGGCTTTGCCTTTGCCCTGTCGGTGATCGCTCCGGGCATGAGTTTTTCAACGATATTGATGCCTCTGGGACTGTATACGCCCTTCGTGGAAGGAATCGGGCATGTAAGACCGGAAGTTTGGCTCCCTGGAGTGGCAGGGTGCGTGGTGACTTTCCTCTGTCTGGCAAAACTGGTAAACCGGCTGTTTGAGAGGCATTATGCAATGATGTTTCATGGAATTTTCGGGATCATCGTTGCGGCTACGGTGATGACGGTTCCCTGGGGCAGTTTTGGAACATCTGCGGATGCGGCATCCCGGAATCTGTTCTGTATGGCGGCGGGAATCGTGACGGCGATACTCCTGGAATTTATGAATGAAAAACTGGCATGTTTTCCCGAAAATGAGACAGAATAAGAAACAAACAGATAAAGGGGTGATAACATGCAGGCATTTTACATGATGACCATAGGCATTTTGGGGCTTCTGATTGGATTCTGGTCCGGCAGAAGTATCCGGTGGAACATGGAAGAGACAGAGGAGGAGACCACGCAGAGACAGGAGGAGAGAAGAATCACGGGCAACAGACAGCTGGTCATGGAAGGAACGGCAATAGGAAGCCCGGTGAACGGTGAGATCCGGAAAGCAACGCAGGAAGCACCGGAGGAAGTCGCGGATACTGAGTCTAAAAGCATCAGTATTCTGCCGGCGGACGGCAGGGTCTATGCTCCCACTTCGGGAAAAGTGTTGAAACTCTATCCCATGGGCAACCGGATCCGTTTCCGCACCGACAGTGGGGTGGAGCTGCTTCTGAATATCTGCAGGGATAAGGAAGAACTGCACAGCGCCTATTACCGTTGCAATGTCCTGCCCAATGAGATCGTGAGAAAAGGCAAACTTCTCGTGGAATTCGATCAGGAAGGGCTGGCGAGGGAAGGCGTGGATACCGCGGTGACGGTGGAAATGTGTCAGACACCTGAACGGGGACGGATCGTCCGCACCTGGAAAGATTATATCCGGGCGGGTGAGGAGCTGTTGTGGGTGGATTCCGTCTGCCTGCGGTAAGCCCCCGGCGTGGTGTGGAAGGTATCCTGAAAGGCACGGAAAAAAGTGCGGGAGCTTCCAAAGCCCGCATCCAGCGCAATCTGTGTCACGGACAGTTCCGTGGACAGCAGAAGGTCTCTGGCATAATCCAGTCTTCTGGAATTCACATAATCCGGGAACGTAGTGTGGAACTTTTCCGTGAATATCCGGGAGAGGACAAAACGGCTGATGCCGAACTCTCTTGAGAGACTGTCCAAAGACAATTCTTCGGTATAGTGGGCATCCAGGTAGAGAAGCAGTCTCTGCTCCAGTTCCAGATTCTCCGTGCTTTTCCGGGTCTGCAGGGGCAGGGAGGGCAGGAGATCTGCTAAAAGGAGCGTCAGATACCCTTCCGCATAGATCTGCACGTCGGAAGGGGTGGGACGATCTTTTTCCATCGTGGAAGCCAGAGTTTCGAGGCCCTGTAAGGCAATGCGGCTGTGCTCCGAGAGAGCGGAGACGGCAAAATCATTGCGTGAGGGCTTTTTATTTTGAAAAAAATGGCGGAAGGAATGACAGAAATCCGGCTCGAAGATACAGAGCAGATTCTGCCCGGGTTCCACATGTTTTAAGCCGTGCATCTGGTTCGGAAAAACGAGAACTCCCTGCCCGGGCTTCAGAAGGAAGTCCTGTTGTTCCACGGTGACGGTGGTGGAACCGCTTAATACATAGATCAACTCTAACTGCCGGTGAAGATGGACAGCATAGGGGTTGTTTTTTGACAAATATAAGTAGAGCTGTTCCTGGCGATTCTGATAAAAAAAGCTCAATGCAATTCCCTCCTGCAACTTTTGTCACTATTATGACATTTATAGTGTAGAAATGCAAGATTTGACACAAACTAATGGGAAAATGGCACGCGATATGAAAGAACATTTGCTATACTGGTTTTACAAAAAACGAAACGGCAGCAGAAGGCTGCGGAATGGAGAACCTATGGATAAGACGAAGATACATAAAATGTGGATTGCCGATCAGGGTGACGGCACTTATACCAACCCGATTCTGTATACCGATTATTCGGATCCGGATGCGATTCGTGTGGGAGAAGATTATTTTATGATCGCTTCCAGCTTCTGTAATACCCCGGCAGTTCCCCTGCTGCATTCGAAGGATCTGGTGAACTGGAAGGTCATCAATTACATCATCGATAAGCTTCCCTTTGATTATTACGACAAGCCGGTGCACGGCTGCGGTACCTGGGCACCCGCCATCCGTTACCATGAGGGAACTTACTATGTATTTATCCCCATGCCGGACGAAGGCATCATGATGTGCAAGACCACGGACCCCTGGGGCAAATGGAGCGAGCCTGCTTATGTCAGAAAAGTGGTAGGATGGATCGATCCCTGCCCTTTCTGGGATGAGGACGGGAAAGCTTACATGGTGACTGCTTTTGCCAGAAGCCGTATCGGATTCAAGAGCATGTTATATATGTCTCCCATTGAGCCGGACTGCTCCGGTGTGCTGGATGACGGACAGTTCATCTATGACGGTCATGCGACCCAGCCTACCATCGAGGGCCCGAAGCTGTACAAGAGAAACGGCTATTACTACATTTTCGCTCCGGCAGGAGGCGTAAAGCCCGGCTGGCAGACCGTATTGCGTTCGAAAAATATTTACGGTCCCTGGGAAGAAAAAATCGTTCTGCATCAGGGCAATTCTCCCGTGAACGGACCTCACCAGGGTGCCTGGGTGGATACCCCGGACGGACAGGACTGGTTCTTACATTTCCAGGATGTGGGCAATGCGGGACGCATCGTACATTTACAGCCCATGCACTGGGAGAACGACTGGCCGGTGATCGGTGTAAACGCCGTGGACGGCTGCGGTGAGCCGGTATTGCATTACAAGAAGCCGGAAGTGGGAGCCACATACCCCATCGATACCCCGGAGGACAGCGATTTCTTCGAGGGAGAAAGTTTAGGACTGCAGTGGCAATGGAATGCCAACTATAAAAAGGAATGGTACGATCTGAAAGACGGTCAACTCCTTCTCCATACTCAGGCGGCAGATCCGAAGACGCAGCTGTGTGACATCAGTAACCTCCTGCTTCAGAAATGGCCGGCACCGGAATTTTTCATTACCACTTGTCTGCATCTGGAACAGATGAAAGACGGCGATGTGGCAGGACTGGTATCTTTGGGCGGATGTTATACAGCACTTGCAGTTCAGAAAATACATGGTAAAATGAGCTTGCAGCAGCGTACCGGCAACTGGACGAAGGACGATGAGGTACGTACCGGTCTGGGCGAATGGAACAGCGATGTGATCTATCTGCAGATGAAGGTGGAGAAAGAGAACTACCGCACGTTCTATGTGGGAACCACGGAGGAGAATCTACAGCCTGTGGGACAGATGGTGGAGGCAACTCCGGGCAGATGGGTCGGCGTCAAGGATGGTCTGTTTGCCATCAACGAACAGGGCGCGGACGGTGGTCTGGCAGCTGCAGATTATTTTGTATATCAGGATCTGTAAAAGGAACGATGTAAGTATGACAGAAGAGAAGAAAATGTTATTTTCGCAGGATGCACTGAAGAAATTATTGTGGCCGCTGATCATAGAGCAGTTTCTGGCGGTGGCGATGGGAATGGCGGATACCGTAATGGTGGCAAGTTGTGGAGAAGCAGCGGTATCCGGCATCTCTCTGGTGGACAGTATCTGTGTATTGTTGATCGGTCTGTTTACCGCCATGGCAAGCGGTGGTGCGGTCGTGGCGGCACAGTACATGGGACGCGGAGATAAAGAAATGGTAGGCCGGGCTTCCAATCAGCTGTTTCTGGCGGTTGGGGGTGTGGCTCTTCTGTTTATGGCAATTTCCCTGATTTTTAACAGAGGGCTGCTGAGTCTTCTCTACGGAAATGTGGAAGCGGATGTCATGAGTGCGGCAAGGATCTATTTTTACATCGTGGCGGTGTCCTTCCCGTTCCTGGGAATCTATAACGGCGGTGCGGCACTGTTCCGCGCGGTGGGAGATTCCAAGGTGTCCATGAAAGTGTCGCTGGTGGCGAATGTGATGAATATCGCGGGCAATGCGCTTCTGATTTACGTGGCAAAGATCGGTGTTGCCGGGGCGGCTCTGTCTACATTGTTTTCCAGAGTTCTGTCCGCGGTGATGATCGTGGTACTGCTGACAAGGAGTGACAAGATCTCCATGAGTAAGAGCTGGCGTGTGGATACAAATATTTTAGGGAAAATTTTGTACATCGGTATCCCCAACGGACTGGAGAACAGTATTTTCCAGGTCGGCAAGCTTCTGACCACCAGTCTGATCGCCGGTTTTGGAATGGTGGCTACGACGGCAAACGCGGTAACAGGCAGTATTGCCAGCTTTCAGCAGATCCCTGCCAATGCTATCGGCGTGGCAATGATCACGGTGATCGGACAGTGTATCGGTGCGGGGGAGACAGATCAGGCAAAATATTATCTGAAAAAAATGATGAAAACAGCGTATGCCTGCATGATCCTGCTGGGAATCCCCCTGATCCTGTTTTCCAGACCGCTGTGCAGCATCTATCATCTGAGCGAGGCAACCACG
>CAVGMD010000089.1:0-10635 GCA_963630275.1 Bacteroidaceae bacterium
GTATTAAATGACGTAACCAGTGACACGCCAGAAACATCAGCTTCACTGGCAAAACTGACAACGAAAGTGTCTGCAATTCCAACGAACATGAGAAGAAACTGTTCCACAAAAAGGGGAAAAATCAGATTTTTTAAGTCTCTGTCTGTAAACATATCACACCTCGTATTTCTTCGTGAAAGCGCATTTGCAATCCGCAAGCATCCTGCCGACCTTCTCCATGTTCCAGTCGCAAAAATTTGTTGCAATCATAGATGCAATACCATGTGCGTGCATCCATAGTTGATCGTGCAAAATGTCTGCTTCCTCATAGCTGATATGATAAGAATCCATTAGTTTTTTTATAGATTGCTCTATAACAGGAAACAAAGCCCTCTTGATTTCTGCAAAGGCATTGGCACGCATAAACAAAAAACAAAACAGCCGCGGCTCCTCCTTGGAAAAGCGTATGTAATTCATGCCGTAAAGGTTTATCAGACCATCTTGGCTGCTGCTTCTCATATACATTTCAAACTCACCCACCGCTAAAGGAAGCAGTTCATTCCGCAGATCTTCCATTCCTGAAAAAGACAGATAAACAGGCTGCGTAGAACACCCTAATTCTTTTGAGAGCTGCTTGATGTTCACAGCATCATATCCCCGGTCTTTTAACAGTCTCATTGCAGCATCTAAGATCATATCTTTTGTAATTTGTTTCTTTGCAGGCATATACTAACCTCCAACAATAAATAAATTTATTAATAAACATATTTATTTTATTTTAAACAGCACGTACTGTCAAGAACACGGGCAACAAAAAAATCTATTGTAAATAGCGCACTCGGGTTTTCTGAAAATGAAAAAGGGTACAGGAACCATAAAATTCCTGTACCCTTGATCAGTCAAATCTATTTATTCACTACGCTCGCTTATCGGATTTCTTCCTACTCACAATAAAGAAGATTCCCAGTCCGACAACCACCACAGCGCAGCCAACCAACAAAATCCACAGCTTTGTCCATGCAGTGCCGTGATCGTCCACCTTGGGTGTGATCACTCCGCTCATAGCTGCTTCGGTCAGCACAATGGTGTAATCGGATGCATGGGTGAATGTGAGATCCACATTACCTGCTTTGTCGATCTGTCCGGCACATACGAACTCAAGCTCATTGCTGTCAGGATTATAGTAGTACAGATTCGCATAGTATCCTGCATTTTCCGCTTTCATGTTGACCGTCAGCGTCGCGGTAAATCCAAACTCACCGTTGTGTGCCAGTGTCAGGTTAATCGAGTAGCGTTCTCCGGTAACCGTGTTGATCACATCCACGGGAATCGTCTTTCCTGCTTCACTTCCGAATACCACGCCCAGATCAATATCTCCCTCGACGCCGGTTATATCCTTTCCGTTCACAGTCCATACAATTCCGTCTCCCATGTCGAACTGCACATTCACATCCATGCCCTTGAAATACTCAAACACATCAGCGGGAACGCTTGTTGTTCCGTTCATATCGACAACTACCGTTTCACCGTCCTCTGTATTCTTGATCCGGTCTGTGATAAGCTCCCATCCAGACTTGCTGCTGTCGTCCTTTACAAACGGCTTTTCGGTATCGCTGTCCGGCTTATTATCTTCCTCGCCGCTATCATCCTTCTTGTTATCTTCCGCAACGTCACCGCTGTTGCTATCACCGGCATCGGCGCGGGTGATACTGATTTCCACGCTCTCCGTCTCGTAATTGCCCTTGTCGGTTCCGCTGTAAACAGCAGTTGCCTTCACAGCTTCATTTACATTGAGGAGCGTATCCCTGTCTGCATTCCGCCATACCCAGCCGTAAGGAAGGGAAATATCGCCTACCTTCTCCGTTGCATTGGATACCTCCATGGTGCTGTCCGGCATGTTGGGTGCAGCAGACGCCTTTTGTACGGGCACTGTGATCTCCGCCTGTGCCGCCGCATAGTTTACGGCATCCGCCGGGATAAATGTCACCTCATATCTTGTGGTATTGCTGTCCGCTACCGTCGGAACGGTACCCTCATTCGTCCATCGGAAGGATCCTGCAATAACCGTACCGTCCTGATCGCTGTAAACTGCGGTTCCGCCGCTCAATACGGACGCACCAAGACACTTTCCGTAAGTGATGCCTGCTGCCGTCGGCTTCACCGTAATCACAGGCGTTGCCCTTTCCACATTTACGGCAATATTCGCTGTCGTCTGGTTATATCTGGTGCTGTCATTGGGCGTAAATACCGCTACATATCCCTTGTTGTCAACCGTGGGAACGATTCCAGTGGTCTGCCATCTCCATGTTCCGGCTATCGGGTTACCGCCTGCGTCCAGCACCTTTCCGCCTGACAATCCGATATTACCAAGCGTCTTTGACGGATTATATGCCTGTGCTACCGTAGTCGGTAACTCAGCCACACGCGGTGTCGCCTTGTTCACGGAAATCTGTACTGTGCCTCTGACCTCCACATATGCCTTGCTGTCGGTCGGTGTAAAGATCCACTCCGCCATATAAGCAGAAGTGATGTCCGGTCTCGCATCTGGAGAAACCCATGCAAAGGTTCCCGCAACGGTGGTATTCTCATATCTCATAGAACCGGAAAGTGCGATATCTCCCAGTCTTTCGCCGTAGGTGAGCGTCGTTCTGCTCAATGTGGGTGCGCCGACTGGAACAACCTTGTTCGTTGCTTTGACATTGATCGTCAGCAACATGTCCTCATAGTTTGTCGTGCTGACCCCTACTGTGATCGTACCAATCTTATCCTCGGTGTCTGTGTCTACCTCGTCGATCGACAGGCTCAGCACGCCGTTCTCAATCTTTGCACTTTCTACGACATAGTAACCTGGATCCATTTGCACTAGCCGCAGACCGTAAGTAATCTCACCATATGTCTGCGGAGCTGTCAGCTTGGGCAGCAGCTCTGCGAGATCGACCGTATAGGTCTTTGCCCAGCCGTTCATTACGATCAATTCCCCTTCAGCCGGAGTCACTTTTGCCTGTGTGATGGATCCCTTGGAGTTACAGGTAAAGGTTCCTTCTGTCTTATCATCCGCGAATGTGTAATTTTTGTTCAACAACTTTAGCTTTATCGTGACAGTCTTATCGGTTCCGACTGCCGCGGAATCAAAATCAGCCGCTTCCACGACGTAGTCCGTGCCCTCGGTAAAGGATACAATACTATTGTAGTAAGTAAGCGTAACTGTCGTCGGCGTTACCCCTGATATATCTGTGGTACCGTCGTATGGCTTTGACCAGTTACCCTCGATGGTCAAAGCACTTATCGGGTAGGGCTTTACCACATATTTTATAGATTTCTCGCCTGTATAATTGCCCTTTCCGGTTACGGTCAGTGTCCCTTCGCCGGCTTCCGTGGCATAATTACCGCTAACACTATGGGTGCTGGAATTCGTCAATTGTTCACCGTTATATGTCAATCTATATGCTACCCGTGTACGACCACTCGGTGTAAACACCAAGCGCTCCGGACTAATAATCTCAAGTTCCGCATTCGCCAGATCCGCCTTCTCCACCGTCACAGTGACCTCTTTGCTGACCTCATAGCCATCACAGGCAGCCACACACTTGAATATATACTCTCCAACATCACCATATTCGTCACCGGAAAGCGTCAGTACCGCCTCAGTCAGATTCGACAGCTCATCGCCATCCTTATACCACTTGTAGGTGACATCCGATGCACTGTCTGCCTTTTCGGCTGTTGCCGTAATCTTAAGTTCATCACTGTAAGTGATACTCTCCGGTGCATCGACGGTCAGCTTCTTGATCGGTGACTGTGCCACCGTGACTATGCCGATGTTGTTCCCTTTCAGTATGGAAGTGCCCGACTTTGCCAACTCTTCCGCTGTGAGCCATGAACCATCCGCCTTTTTAAATCCGTAGCCATCCGGCAGCAAATCACCAAGTGTAGTGCTTCCTACATGAGTCCCAATATTCTCATAACTGCCGCCGTAGAGCTTCGCGCTGCCGGATTCAGTGTCAGTATATAAGTCTCTGACTGTTCCTTCACCTTTTACAACCAGATCCGAACCGCCCGCAGTAATACACACCACTGTTTTGCCATTCAGGTCAATTTTGCAATTCGCATTATAAATAGCAATATCATCTACCAATGGCCTGATTGTACCGCTATTTGCATTTGCATATGCTACTGCGGCAGGAATCGCGTTCATACTCACAACTTCCCTTGCGGTTGTGAAATAGCGGACTTCACTTCCGACCGTCACACTGGCTGCCAGAGAAGCCTTACAGTAGTCGCAGGACAAATCGCCATCACTGTCACTATGCTCGTCGCACTCGACAACGGTGACATTGTTCAATGTATCACTGTTTGTAATCTGCTTATCATACTTTATAAACGAACCGTCTTCTGCACGGAAAACATAGCCTGCCTCCAATATCTCACCGGCAATACAAGAATCACTATTTCTCAGTATCTGCCCGTAGGTTCCTCCAGCCAGCTTTACGTCTGCACCGGGATATATCCACAATGTTCTTATTTTCCCCTGCAAATCCTTCGTCCGTAACACACCTCTGTCTTGCACAAAAACGGTAGAGTCCATATACCCGTCACCGGCCAGTATCAACGTTTGGGGAAGTTCCGAATATGCCGCCACACGAATACCACCACCGTCACTCATGGTAATTTCGTTCAGATTCAGTGTTCGGGTCGACTTTTCAGATCCATCCAGATTACCCTGAGCGCCCTGTTTTCTCAGTGGATAAACGGTACTGCCATCCGGCGCTGCTTCCAATGCAAAGAAAAGCCCGGTAGCCGAATTTCCACCCGCATTGATTCCCGCTGCATAGTAAGTAACCTTTCCATCAGCGGTTTCCACCTTCGCCTCATACTGTGTCCGGCATTTCGTACACATACCATCAGCATCCACATCATGCTCACAGGTATATCCGCAAGTGCAGGGATCGCTTCCCTGGAACTTATGGGTATGCTCAATAATTTTGACAGCCGTGTTCGTCGAGGTTTGTGAATTATCAATCAATGCTCCTGTAGTGGCATCTGCAAAGGCATATCCGTCTGCCACCAGATTAATAAGCACTACACCTGTTTTCGATATCGCAATATTTTTGAAGTTTCCGCGCGTCAGCTCTGCCCCGGAACCGGAAACATTCAGGTTATCCACTGTAATCGTATCACTTTGAATATCCAGTCCGCCGCCATCATTTAGATTGATAGCTCCGATTGTAACATCGGTCTCGGATGAATTTTTCAGTGCCAGCAGCCCTTTTACATTGAAAATCATGCTCGATAAGCTAAATCCATTCAGATCAAGCCCGATTTCACCGCTACCGGTTGTCAAATTGCTAAGTGTACTCTGATCGGCAGCCGTAATCTCCTTCAACAGCTTCACCGTACTGCCGTTGTTCATTTCCACTGCGGCATTCCATGCATCGGACAAGCTCGTGTAATAATATTCGTCATTTACACCGGCTGCAAGCGGGCCGGCATTGCAGCCATCGCAGACTCTATCTCCATCTGCATCCTGATGTGCGGTACATTTGACAATGGTAACGTTGGTGATATCGCTGTCAGGGTAAATAACTTCTTTATTGTACGGCACAAGGGTACCATCCGCATTTTTGAACGCATAACCTTCTGCCAGCAGCGATCCTATCTGCACAGAGTTGTTACTGGCCGTAATCACACCGTAAGAACCACCGTCAAGCGTAAAACTCGGCTTTCCGGATATACTCTGAAGCTCCAGTTTGCCAATTTTACATGTTTCAGGTATGTTCTCGCTTACTATTTTGGCAGTTCCTGCCACTGCCACATGTGTGATCTCGCCACCTTCCCAATCGGTGAGATCCAGTTTATTATCACCATAAACACAGATAGATGCATAACGGGGGTCTGTTTGTAATAAATTTCCATTTCCCACAAGCTTCAATGTGACAGAATCACTTTGATCAATCTTCCCGATACTGATTAGACCGCTGCCGCTACTGGTCCTTCCGTTCAAATTAAGCGTTATGGTCAGCTCACCCGTCAGCTTTACATCATTATCCATTGACTGATTATCTGCCAACAAAATAACCGTCTCACCATTTGCCGCCTCTTTTAACGCCTCACTCAAAGACTGATACAGTTTATTCTGATTTACATTTTGGGCTGTAAATACAGCCTTGCAGGTCTGACATACCCCATCCTGAACATCGCTATGCGGGCAGACATATCCACAGGCATTGCAGGTGCCGTCCGTCCACACTTCATCTTCATTTGTATATTCATGGTTACACTTGACAACAGTGACATTGTAAATACCGGTTATCTGCTGCTTATATGGCACAAATGTACCATCCTCATTCTTGAACGCGTAACCTTCAGCCAGTATAGAGTTTGCATAAATATCCTGACCATTTAACACTGAAATCGTTCCGTAAGAACCGCCATTAAGTGCAATATTCAAGTTGATTTTTTCACCTATAAGTTCCAGTGTTCCAATCTTTCCGGCTGCAGGTATATTACCTGTTATCACACTGCTTTGGGAATTCGAGCCATCCACTGCCACATGTGTGATCTCGCCGCCTTCCCAGCCGGTAAGATCCAGTGTACTACCGGGATAAACATAGATGGAGGCAGAGATGGAATTAGATTGTAAAATACTTCCATTTCCGACAATCTTTAATGTGGTAGGTCTTTTTGTAGTACTGAAAGTGGTATTATCCCATACTGCACCAAGTCGTATAAGGGCATCATACCCTTTACAGTTACAAATTTTTCCATTTAAATCAAGCGTGACGGTTTTGGTTTCTTCACCTTCGTCACTTATTATCTCGGCATCCCTATTCAGCACCTGATTATCTGCCAGCAAAGTGACAGTTTCACCATTTGCCGCATTTTCCAGTGCATCACTTAAAAATTCGTACAGCTTATTCTGATTTGTATTCTTTGCAGCAAATACTGTGCCGCATCCCTCACATGTGCCATTATCAACATTCTCATGCAGACAATCGTCGTTACTGAACAGCGCAATGCCATTCTCCGCTTCTTCCCCATTCTGCGGATCGGCATAGTTCCCGTCTCCATTTTCCACGCCGTCGTTTTCAGCACCGTTCCCGGCACTTACATCGTCGTTCTCGTCCTCACCGTTTCCGGCACTTACGCTGCTATTCTGATCCTCGCCGTTTCCGGTAGCAACGTTGCTATTCTGGTTTTTTCCGGTTCCCACAACTGCGCCGCTATTTCCGTCTTTGCCGGCTCCCTCGGCTGCGCCGCTATTTCCGTCCTTTCCGGTTTCTGTGGCTGCGCTGCTATTTCCGTCTTTGCCGGTTTCTGTGGCTGCGCTGCTATTTCCATTCCCGCCGTTCTTCGATGCGCCGGTCTGCTCCTGTCTGACAACAGCATTTCCGCTTGTTATCTCCCCTGCCAGCGCCGACTCCGGCACCATCGTCAGACAAAGCGCGAACGCCAGAAACGTGCTCAACAGCTTTCTTTTCCAGTTACGTCCCATTGTAATTCCTCCTTACGTACAAACCGATTGTAGCTATTTATATACACCTCTTGTTGGTCTATATTCATACCCCTGACCGAATGTATAGTCTTTTCATTATACCTTTGATTTGGAAAAAAGTAAATAATTCCAAGGTACTTCCTTCCAGATACGACTGCATTAAAAAAAGACAACCCGCCTCGTCGTGAGCAAACTCACGCGAGACGTATTGCCTCTTAAAAATAACTGATTACAGCACGGATTTTTCTGCATCAACATTGTATACAATATCCGCCGGCTCCTCACAACTTTTTGACATCGAAACAGCTTTCAGGAATATCACTATTCCGACACAGAACAGAACCGCTATCATTCCGACACCTATGCTTATATTGCCTGTAACCTGCGATACCACACTTACAATCGTTGTTCCCACAAAGGATGCACCCTTGCCGCATATATCCATAAGTCCGAAATACTCACCCGAATGTTCCTCCGGAATAATCTTGGTAAAATATGACCTCGAAAGAGCCTGGATACCACCCTGAAACATTCCTACAAGTATAGCAAGAACCCAGAACTGGAACTGTGTCTTTAAAAAGATTGCAAATACTGCTATACCGAGATATGCCAGAATACAGACAATGATCAGCTTTTCCGTGCTTACCTTGTATGACAGATTTCCAAATATGATTGCACAGGGAAATGCCACAATCTGGGTTACCAGCAATGCAAGAAGAAGTCCTGTGCTGTTAAGACCCAACGCTGAACCATACGCTGTCGCCATATCTATTATTGTATACACGCCATCTATATAGAAGAAAAATGCGAGCAGGAACATGAATACCTGTTTCTCTTTTTTTATATTCTTAAAGGTGTTCCCGAGTCTTTTAAAACTTTGTGCTATCGCGTGTGGCTGCTTCTCTACATAATATTTTTGTTCATATTTTTTCAGAAGCGGAACTGACATTCCAAGCCACCATAACGCTACTATCACGAATGCAATACCCATAGCAAGTTCCATGCTGATTCCAAGCTTTCCCGAGCCAAGCACAAGCACAAGGCACGCCACAAACGGCACACAGCTTCCTATATATCCCCATGCAAAGCCCTGTGATGACACATAATCCATGCGCTTTTCATCCGTCACGTCAATCAGCATGGAATCGTAGAATATCAGGCTTGAAGAAAAACCAATCTTAGCTATGACGAATACCACCAGAAATGCCATCCACTGAACCATCAGTCCAAGAACCGAGCAGCCTATGGTTCCGATCAGTATTGATGCCATGAATAACGGCTTTTTAAATCCTTTCGTATCGGCGATCGTCCCACAGACAGGCCCTAAAACTGCAACTATGACAGTACATATGGAAGCCGCATATCCCCAGTATGCAAGATAATCAACATCTGAAAGTCCTGCTTTTCCTGCGAGATAATTAAAATATATCGGGATTATCGTTGATACAAGCAATGTAAATGCTGAATTGCCAACATCATACATTATCCACCTTTTTTCTTTTCCGTTAAGCTTCATTTTCATAATGACATCGCCTCTCTGTCCGCCACAACAACATTTTCATCAACATTACCCTCTGCATCCTGCGTGCATTTTCCACCAAATGTGTATTGATATATTTTGTTAAACGGCTGAACACCACCCGCAGAATCCTTGAACTCCCCAATCAGTCTGACCGCCAGATCCACTGCATCATCATACAGTTTATAAAGTCTCTCTGTGCTGTCGTCACACTGCGGATTAGCCTTGTAATTAACCAGCAGTCCATGCATTTCCTTGTAATTGCCGGTAACTCCAAGCAATGCGTATATCAGGTATCTTTTCAGATGTGACGGTGCTATAAGAAGCTTGTTATACTTAATCATTCCTTTTAATGCCTGCACCACCTCATCTGTTGTGAGGTTATTGTAAAATTTCTTTATTGTTTCTGCATTTTCATGTGTCGGATTGATGTGGTCCGTGAGGCTGTGGGTTATAGGATGAAATCCATCTTTTATCATGAGACTCCTGTCAAACTCAACCTCGATCTCCGTATGGCTGACGCCGCTCGCGGCAATTTTCTCGTCTATATACCCATGGCAGCTTGCATCCAGCGCAAAATGACAACAAAAGCCATACACATATGCAAGTGCAGCGCTTTCATCGCCCGCATCAAGCCCGCTGATCACCTTTGCTGCATTTTCAAAAAATTCCCTTCCACTTCTTCCATGCATGTCATATCCCTGCTTGTTGACCGGACATGACCACAGCGGCTTGTAGTAAAACAATATATCCGGTCCATGAAGTCCTATATCGTAGAGCTGTTTATAACTGTTGATGGTGGTTCTGATTCCATCCGGAAGCTGCCCAAGCACTTCCTGGCCTAACCTATAATGTGCATAAGTCGACGGCATTACAATCTCTCCAATCTGTAACATTTTTTATCTTGGAGTAATAATAAGTGAGTTATGTAAAATCTGAAATCATAAATATGTTAAGAGAATGTAAAAATATCCACCTGCACCAGATTTGAAAGTCGACAAACTCATTATTTCCACATGAAAAAAGCAGCAATGATTTCATCAATCATTACTGCTTCCAGATTACTTGTATCTATTCTTTTTTTCTCCTATGCACCATTCCAATCTGCTTATCTGCTTTTCGTCCCGGCAAATTTGTTTGCCGGGCTTTCCAATACCATGGGCAGACCCGACAAACAATCCAAATAGGCTCTAAATCCCTGCTGCCTCCATTTCTTTGGCGGTAATATCCACCAATTCCATGCAGCGCTTTTTCTTGCTTCCGAAGGCACCGCTCATGCTGCTCCATCCATCGGTTAAAGCGTCAAGCGCCGCGTTCTTCGCCATATTTCCAAGCCCTGCCACCTCCGAACTGCGCATGATGGTAAACTTCCCCTTTGCACCTGTAATCCAGATCTGGTTGTTGCGGTCAACCGGCGGGAATACAATCACAGAGCCAATGCCGTGCTTTGTAAGTTCGGGAACGCCCGCCTCAAACTTGACGTCCTTCATCGCCTCTAAGAGCTCCTCCAAAGTGGCATAATTTCCTTTCAATTCCAGCTTGACGTTTTTCACGCCCATCATTTCTCCAAATCCCATATGAAAACCTCCTGTTTCATTTTATATTTGCACCAATAAGCAGATTGGAATGGCGCATAAGATCACTT
>CAVGMD010000090.1:0-10345 GCA_963630275.1 Bacteroidaceae bacterium
AGTCGGTAGAGCACTTGACTTTTAATCAAGTTGTCGGGGGTTCGAATCCCCCATGCCTCACTTGTCAACATATATCATTTCCACATTCTTAAAACCCCATTTGGGGCTTTTTTTATTGCGAAAGGAGCACTTGAATGCAGACCAAAGAAAACAAAATGGGAGTTATGCCCATTGATAAATTACTGATCTCCATGTCCCTGCCCATGATGATCTCCATGCTGGTGCAGGCGCTGTACAATATCGTAGACAGCATCTTCGTCTCCAGGATCAATGAATATGCCCTGCGTGCGGTATCCCTGGCTTTCCCGATCCAGAGCCTGATGATCGCCGTGGCGGTGGGAACGGCGGTAGGTATCAACGCCTTTTTGTCCAAAACACTTGGAGAGAAAAATTTTGAAAAAGCAAATATTATCGCCAGAAACGGTATTTTCATTGCCGTTGCAAGCTATGCCGCGTTTGCTGTAATCGGCGCTCTGGTGAGCAGACCGTTTTTTGCCAGCCAGACGGAAGTTTTAGAAGTACGGGAATACGGCGTGACGTATCTGACCATCTGCTGTGTGGCGGGAATCGGTATTTTCTTACAGACTACATTAGAAAGACTGCTGCAGGCTACCGGCAAGACGATCTACACCATGATCACTCAGGGAATCGGCGCAATCATCAATATTATTCTGGATCCGATCCTGATCTTCGGTTATTTCGGACTGCCCCGTATGGGGATTGCAGGAGCAGCGGTGGCTACGGTGATCGGACAGATTATTGCGGCATCCATGGCGCTGGTATTTAACCTGAAATTCAATAAGGAACTGAATCTTTCCATGAAAGGTTTCCGGCCAAATGGTCATCTCATCGGACAAATCTACAAGGTGGGTGCGCCTTCTATTGTGGTACAGGCGATTGGTTCCCTGATGACTTACGGAATGAACCTGATCCTGGCGGCATTTGGCTCCGCACAGACGGTATTCGGCATTTATTTCAAACTGCAGAGTTTTGTATTCATGCCAGTATTCGGTCTGAACAACGGTATGGTGCCCATCATCGCTTACAACTACGGTGCCGGACACAGAGACCGTGTTATTAAGACCATTAAGCACAGCGTGGTTTATGGTGTGGGCATCATGTGCGTGGGACTGATCGTAATGCATATTTTCCCAGCGGATCTGATGCGCCTGTTTGATGCGGAGGAAAGCCTGATCGCCATCGGTGTTCCGGCGTTAGAGACGATTTCCTTAAGCTTTGTATTTGCCGGCTTCTGTATTGTGGTGGGAAGTGTATTTCAGGCGCTGGGCAACGGTGTCTACAGCATGATCGTGTCTGTGGCAAGACAGATGTGCGTGCTGCTTCCTGTGGCGAAGCTTTTATCCTTGAGCGGGGATGTGACGCTGATCTGGTGGGCATTTCCCATTGCGGAACTTGCCAGCGTGCTGTTAACGTTGTATTTCTTGGTCAGAATCTATCGGAAAGTCATCTGTCACATCGGAGAGACTGCCGCGCAGGATGCTTGACAATCTTAAGGGTGACAGAGTATAATTAGGCGTGTTCTTTTGCGGACACGTAAGCGGTTATGGCGGAATTGGCAGACGCGCTGGTTTTAGGTGCCAGTGGTTACCCGTGTGGGTTCAAATCCCACTAACCGCATTTGTTTGTACTTGCAATTCCGAATGCGAGTGTTATAATAAGGATTGCAGAAGAATACAGCAGTACCCGGAAGCATAGCTCAGCCGGGATGAGCGTTCGCCTCACACGCGAAAGGTCAGGGGTTCGAGCCCCCTTGCTTCCATTTTTAGTAACTATTCAGAGCGACGGCAAAGTACTGAATAGTTATTTTTTTTAATCAAATCAAAGGAATACAAAAGAAATGAAAGAAAACGTAAGAAAACAGGGAATTTTACTGCCGGTATCCAGTATCCCTTCCGCGTATGGAATCGGAACCTTCGGTAGAGAAAGTTATCGCTTTGTGGACTTTTTAGAGAAATCCGGCAACAGACTGTGGCAGATCCTGCCGTTAGGGCCTACCGGTTATGGGGATTCTCCGTATCAGTCCTTTTCTACCTTTGCGGGGAACCCTTATTATATCGATCTGGAGCTTCTGATCGAAGAAGGACTTTTGACGAAGGAGATTTGTGACAGCTATGACTTCGGAGACAACGAACATTACGTGGACTATGAGAAAATCTATCTGTCCCGTTTCAAAGTGTTGAAGATCGCTTATGAAAATGCAAAAAAGCAGGGGCTGACGGAAGGTCCGGAGTATCAGAAGTTTGTAACGGAAAATGCTTACTGGCTGGATGATTATGCTCTGTATATGGCGGTGAAAAATGCATTCGGCGGTGTCTGCTTTATGGAATGGGATGAGGACATCCGCCTCAGAATAGCGGCAGCGCTTCGCAAATACCGCAAGAAACTTTCAGATGAGATCGCATTTTACTGCTTCCAGCAGTACCTGTTTGCAAAACAGTGGAAAGAACTGAAGGCTTATGCCAATAAAAAAGGCATCGAGATCGTAGGAGATATTCCCATCTATGTGGCATTTGACAGTGCCGATACCTGGGCGAATCCGAAGCTGTTCCAGTTAGATAAGGAAGGACGTCCCATCGGCGTGGCAGGCTGCCCACCGGACTGCTTTTCCGAGACCGGACAGTTGTGGGGGAATCCGCTCTACGACTGGAAATATCATAAGAAGACGGAATACGCCTGGTGGATGCAGCGTATTGCGTATTGCTATCAGTTATACGATGTACTCCGCATCGACCATTTCCGGGGATTTGACGAGTACTGGTTCGTGCCTTACGGAGATCCCACGGCGCAGAACGGCCACTGGGAGAAGGGACCGGGCTATGAACTGTTTGATGTGATGAAGAAGAAACTGGGTAAGAAGAAAGTGATCGCGGAGGATCTGGGATTTTTGACTCCCAGCGTGATTCGCCTGGTGAAGAAGACCGGCTATCCCGGAATGAAGATCTTACAGTTTGCGTTTGATGCGGGAAATGACAGCGAATATCTGCCTCACAACTATGATAAAAACTGTGTGGTCTATACCGGAACCCATGACAACGATACTACGGTAGGATTTATACAGAACATGCCGGAGGAGGATCGGAAGTTCGCGAAGAAGTATCTGGGACATAAAAATGATAAAAAACTGTGCTTTGAGATTGCCCGGGCGGCATTGTCCAGCTGTGCGGATACCGCTATCATTCCCATGCAGGATTATCTGGAGCTGGACAGCAGTGCCAGAATCAATATCCCTTCTACCCTGGGATGCAACTGGAAATGGCGTATGGATAAGGATGCACTGGATCCGAAGCTTGCGAAGAAGATCTATAAAATGGCAAAATTATATGCGAGATTATAAAAATACGGAAGGCGTTAAGCCTTCCGTATTGCTTTTATTATGATGTTATGCTTCCGGTGCGTGATGTAGTTCCAGTGCCAGATAGGAATTGTGGTATTCCTTGCAGTAGGTCACATCCTTGTCGAACCATGCGGGAGGAACGAATGCTTCCGCGGCTTCCTTGCTGCCGAATTCCACTTCCGCCATGATCAGGGGAGCAAAGGGCGCGTCGAAGACATCCAGCTCGATGGTCAGGGAATAATCTGCGGGCGGTGTGGGGAAGCCTTCCTTGAATCCGGGATGCTCTAACGGGATCAGGTAGCGTCTCTTGGAGATCACACTGCCGTCTGCTTTTTCACGTAAGTGATAGTAAGATTTTTCGTTCAGCGGAAGATTGCTTTCGTCTCTTGCCATCATGCCGCTGCCTTTGTAGGTAAGATAATACTCATCATCCTGTTTTCTGGCGCGGATGACGGGATTATAATTCAGATAGACCTGCTCGATATGATGAGAGGGATAACTTTCCAGATTGTCAGGTAAGGATTTCAGGGTAAATTTTCGCTCGATTTCCATGATACAAATGCCTCGTTTCTGTAGTTGGGACTTAAAAATACTGCCTTCTTTAGTATAGCATGATACTTCCCGAAAATACAATGCATTTGTAACAGTTTGCCCATTTTACGCAAATATCTGACCGTGGGAATTGAATTACACGGGCAAATTGTGTATACTAAGCATAACTGTGGAAAGAGAGGTAAAACCATGAGTAAGATTGCGATTTTTCTGGCAAACGGCTTTGAGGAAATAGAAGGTCTGACAGTAGTGGACATCTGCCGCAGATGCGGGCTGACCATTGATATGGTATCCATTACGGAGGACAGACAGGTAATGGGATCCCATAAGATTCCGGTGACTGCGGATATGACATTGTCTCAGGTGAATTTTGATGAATATGATTGTCTGGTGCTCCCCGGTGGCGGACAGGGCACGAAGAATCTGGAGGCCTGTGAACCTCTGATGCAGCAGATTGATGCTTTTTACGCAGCAGGGAAATACATCGCTGCAATCTGCGCAGCACCCAGTATTTTCGGGCACAGAGGTATCTTGCAGGGGAAGAGAGCCTGCTCCTATCCCTGTTTTGAAGACCATCTGGAAGGCGCGGCAGTGACTGCGGGACCGGTAGAAGTAGACGGCAATGTGATCACTTCCAGAGGCATGGGGACATCCATCCCCTTCGGACTGGCAATCGCAGGAGTGTTCTGCGGACAGAATAAGGCAGATGCCTGCGCACACGGCATTGTATATCAGCCGTAAGCAGGTGAAGAGAAAGACGAGGATAGAGAATGAAAAAAGCGTTAATTACAGGAATTACCGGACAGGATGGCTCCTATCTGGCAGAGTTCCTTTTGGAAAAAGGATATGAGGTGCACGGACTGATCCGCAGATCCTCTATCAGCAACACGGGACGTATTGATCATCTGATCCGGGAGAATAAAATTGTTCTCCACGGAGGAGATCTGTCAGATTCCTCCAGCCTGGTGCGTATCATCGGAGAAGTACGTCCGGATGAGATCTATAATCTGGGAGCGCAGAGCCATGTGCAAGTGAGCTTCGAAGCTCCGGAGTATGCGGGAGATGTGGATGCACTGGGCGTGCTGCGTATCCTGGAGGCGGTGCGTATCGTGGGACTGACCGAGACCTGCCGCATCTATCAGGCATCTACTTCCGAACTGTACGGAAAAGTGGAAGAGGTGCCGCAGAACGAGAATACACCGTTCCATCCCTACAGCCCCTATGCGGTGGCAAAACAGTACGGATTCTGGATCGTAAAGGAATACAGAGATGCCTATAACATGTTCGCAGTGAACGGTATTTTGTTTAACCACGAATCCGAGCGCCGCGGAGAGACCTTCGTGACCCGTAAGATCACATTGGCAGCCGGCAGAATCGCCTGTGGCATTCAGGACAAGCTCTACCTGGGCAATCTGGATGCTAAGAGAGACTGGGGTTATGCGAAAGATTATGTGGAGTGTATGTGGCTGATGCTGCAGCATGATAAGCCGGAGGATTTCGTCATTGCCACGGGAGTACAGCATACGGTAAGAGAGTTCACCACGCTGGCATTCCATTATGCCGGAATCGAACTGGAATGGCAGGGAAGCGGCATTCATGAAAAAGGAATCAACAAGGCGGACGGCAAGGTCGTGGTAGAAGTCAGCGAGGCATTCTACCGTCCTACCGATGTGGTAGATTTGTGGGGAGATCCGCAGAAAGCGCGTACGGTGCTGGGATGGAATCCCCAGAAGACAAGCTATGAAGAACTGTGCCGTCTGATGGCGGAGCATGACCTGAAGTTAGCCAAAGCGGAAGCGGCGCTGCTGAAGGAAATCTAAAGAAATCTAATGAGAGGAAGCGAACAGAGTATTATGGAAAAAGATGCAAAAATATACGTAGCAGGACACAGAGGAATGGTAGGAAGTGCCATCTGCAGAGCACTGGAGAGAAACGGATATACGAACATCATCACACGCACCCATAAGGAGCTGGATCTGTGCAGACAGGATGCGGTAGAGGAATTTTTCGCAGAGGAAAAGCCGGATTATGTATTCCTGGCGGCTGCGAAAGTGGGCGGCATCATGGCAAACAGTGAGGCTTTGGCGGATTTCATGTATGAAAATATGATCCTGGAGATGAACGTGATTCATGCCGCATGGCAGAACGGCTGTAAAAAGCTGATGTTTTTGGGCAGTAGCTGTATTTACCCCCGCATGGCGCCGCAGCCCATGAAGGAGAGCTGCCTGTTAACGTCTGAACTGGAGAAGACCAACGAAGCTTACGCGCTGGCGAAGATCTCCGGACTGAAGTACTGTGAATTCCTGAACAGACAGTACGGAACCGATTATATCAGTGTCATGCCGACGAACTTGTACGGACCCAATGACAATTATCATCCCACCCACAGTCATGTGCTTCCGGCATTGATCCGCCGCTTCCATGAAGCGAAGGAATCCGGCGCCAAAGAAGTAGTCTGCTGGGGAACCGGAACTCCTTTACGTGAATTCCTCTATGTGGATGACCTGGCGGATGCCTGCGTTTATCTGATGAATACCTACAGCGGCAATGAGACGGTGAACCTGGGTACCGGCAAGGAGCTGACCATCCGGGATCTGACAGAGCTGGTGGCAAAAGTCGTAGGCTATACCGGTGAGATCAAATGGGATCCCAGTAAGCCCGACGGAACTCCCAGAAAGCTCTTGGATGTCAGCAAGTTAGAGAGCCTTGGCTATCATTATACGACGGAACTGGAAGACGGTATCCGCCTGACTTACGAGGATTTCCTCAATAATCCCATGCGTGCGGAGCGCTAGGAGAGTTATGGAAGGACTGGATAATTACCATGAATGATTTTCAGAAGACAGCAAAGGAAATGCTGGATTTTATAGAGAAAAGCCCTACCTGTTTTCATGCGGTGGCGAATATCGGAGAGATGTTAGAAGCGGCAGGATATGTCAGGCTGCGGGAAAACGAGGAATGGAAGCTTCAAAAGGGCGGAAAATATTACACGGAGCGTAATGATTCTTCCGTGATCGCTTTTGCTATTCCGGGGGGGAATGTGAAAGGGTTCCATATGGCAGCAGCCCACAGTGATTCGCCCTGTTTTAAAGTAAAGGAAAAACCGGAGCTGACCGTGGAAGAGCATTATCTGCGATTAAACATCGAAAAATACGGTGGCATGATCCTTTCCACCTGGCTGGACAGACCGCTTTCTGTAGCCGGAAGACTGGCGGTGCGCGGAGCGGATGGAATCCGTAGCAGATTAGTCAATATCGATCGGGATCTCTGCGTGATCCCCAACGTGGCAATTCACATGAACCGGGAGATGAACAAAGGCGTAGAGTACAATCCCCAGGTGGATATGCTTCCGCTGTTTGCAGATGTATCGTTTGATACTGATGCCGCAGGGGTAGCTGAGACCGCAGACGGATCACAGGAGAAAACTACGCTGCTTGGACTGGCGGCAGAAGCTGCCGGCGTGGATGCGGAGGCAATTCTCGGGGAAGATCTGTTCCTGTATACAAGACAGGGAGGAAGATTCTTAGGAGCCAAGGGTGAATTTGTCCTGTCTCCGAGACTGGATGATCTGCAGAGTGCATTTGCTCTGACCAAAGCTTTTACGGAGAGTGCGCCTGAGGAATACATCAATATCTGTGCGGTATTTGACAATGAAGAAGTGGGAAGCGGCACCAGACAGGGGGCGGATTCCACTTTCCTTACGGATGTGCTTGACAGAATTACGGAGGGGCTTGGTGCGGATCACGGCACATATCTGCGCTGGATCGCAGACAGCTTTTTAATCTCTGCGGACAATGCCCATGCGGTACATCCCAACCATCCGGAGAAGGCAGATCCTACCAACAGACCTTACTTAAACGGTGGAATCGTTATCAAATTCCACGGAAGCCAGAAGTATACCACGGACGGTATCTCCGCTGCGAAAATGAAGGATTATTGTGAGCGGGCAAAGGTGCCTTATCAGACCTACGCCAACCGTTCGGATATTGCAGGAGGCTCCACTCTCGGCAATATTTCCACGGCACATGTATCCGTATCCAGCGTGGACATCGGACTGCCCCAGCTTGCCATGCATTCCGCAGTGGAGACTGCAGGTATGATGGATACAGAGTATGCGGTACGGGCATTGCGGGAATTATGGAACGAGTAATAAAAAATACGAAAGATGGCTGAAACTCTGTTTGAAATGAAACCGGAATACTATATTGGAATCGATATGATCGACCAGGAGCATAAGTAGCTGTTTGACTATGCCAATGAAGCGTACGAACTGCTCTAGGAAGAATTTACACCGGACAAATATGATAAGATCGATGCAATTCTGCAGAAACTGCGTGACTATACCGCAAAGCACTTCGCTGACGAAGAAGCGTACATGGAGTCTATCAATTATATAAGAAGATCTTTACCCAGAAGATCCAGCATCAGGAATTCATCAGCAAACTGGATGAATTTATTGACCAGCATGAGGCGGATGCGGAAAATTAGGATGAACAGATCATGAATATTCTGAACTTCCTGACCGACTGGCTGGTGAACCACATCCTGCATGTGGACGGACAGATCCCCGGGGAGGCATAACCCTGATTTTCCGGAATAATTTTTTCGAGGAAACATAAGATGTAGGAAGTGTAAGGAACGGGTGGAAGATACCCATGGACCAGAAGCTGGAAAATATCCTGAATCTTGCATTGGAGACCCCGGAAGCGGAACGGGTACAGACAGAAAGTCTGAATGTCGGCTACAGCGCGGAGAGCCGCAGCTGGGAGCTGATCGTAAAATACCATGGCAGTCTGGACGGACTGCGGGAACAGAATATTGCGGTGGAAGAACTGATCGCAGGGTATGCGATCCTTACAGTGCCGGAGACTTTCGTAGATACGGTATCGGAGATGCCGGAGATCGAATATGTGGAAAAGCCCAAGCGCTTTTATTATGGGCAGACAGATCCGGACAGTGCATCCTGTTTTCCAACGGTGACGAGAAGAACGCCTTTTCTGAATGGAAGGGGCGTTCTTTTGGCTGTACTGGATTCCGGAATCACCTGGGATCTGGAGGTGTTCCGGAAGGCGGACGGCGGTACCCGGATACGATATCTGTGGGATCAAACGATACCATGGAACCAGACAGCCCCGGGAAATGCCCCTGCTGGTTTTTCTCTCGGAACGGAATATACCGAAGAGGAGATCAATGCAGCACTGAATATGAGCGTACTGGAACGTTACCGTCTGATTCCCAGTAGAGATACGACCGGTCACGGAACGGCGGTAGCGGGGATCGCCGCAGGCAGGAGCGCGGACGGACTCTACACGGGAGCTGCACCGGAGGCAGAGTTGATCATCGTGAAACTGGGACTGCCCAGGGAAGAAAGTTTTCCACGAACGACAGAGATTATGCGGGGGATTACCTATGCGATACGAAAGGCACAGCAGTTAAATATGCCCCTTGTCATCAATTTAAGCTTCGGCAACAGTTACGGCTCTCATGACGGAAGTTCCTTATTAGAAAGATTCCTGGATAATGCGTCCGAGATCGGCAGAACCGTGATCTGTGTGGGCAGTGGCAATGAGGGAGCAACAAGAGGGCATTTCGCCGGGAATATAACACGGGATCGCCAGGTTGAACTGGCAGTAGGTAATTATGAAAGAAGTCTGAATATCCAGCTGTGGAAAAATTACAGCGATGTGTTCCGGATAAGACTGCAATCTCCGGGAGGAGAGGAGACAGAGCTTTCCACGAATATTCAGGGCGGAAAATATTCGCTTCAGTTAGAACAGACCAAACTCCTGGTCTATTTGGGAGAACCTCTGCCCTATTCTGTGGCACAGGAGATCTATCTGGAGATGATCCCGGTGACAGGCAGTTATATTGGCGCAGGAATCTGGACGATCCGGCTGGAACCGGTAGTGACCGTTGTGGGGCAATATTATCTGTACATTCCGGCGGGGAGTGGTATGGGAGACAGCACAGGATTTTACCGCGCTGCACCCCAGGTGACGCTGACCGTTCCTTCCACAGCGACAAAGGTCATCACGGTAGGAGCTTACGATCCGGTCTATGATGCCTATGCTGATTTTTCCGGCAGAGGCTATGCTGACAGCACCCGTACCATCGGCGTGGCGGCAGCAGGGCTGACCAAACCGGATCTCGTGGCTCCCGGTGTAAATATCCAGGCACCGGATGTATACGGCACGTTTACTCCTGTCACCGGCACCTCCTTCGCCACTCCCATTGTCAGTGGAGCGGCAGCGTTATTGATGGAATGGGGGATCGTACGGGGAAATGATCCATTCCTCTACGGAGAAAAAGTCAAAGCCTACCTCAGAAAGGGCGCCAGACCCCTGCGGGGAGAGACCGAATATCCCAACGACCGGGTAGGGTATGGGGAACTGTGCGTGACAGCAAATGGCTGAAAAAGGGAATGATTGGAAACAGTTC
>CAVGMD010000091.1:0-10238 GCA_963630275.1 Bacteroidaceae bacterium
TGTATATATAGGAGGATACGAAGCAATGAAATATCCGAAAAATATACAGCAGGGAGGGACCATCGGATTCGTGGCCCCTTCTTTTGGCTGTCAGATAGAACCTTATTACAGTGCTTTTCATAATGCACAGAAGAAATTCCGGGAAATGGGCTATCAGCTGCAGTTAGGTCCTAACTGCTACGCGGGAGAAGGCATCGGCATCAGCAATACTCCCGAAAAATGCGGACAGGAACTGATGGACTATTATTGTAGTCAGGAGAATGATGTCCTGATCTCCTGCGGTGGCGGAGAGCTGATGTGTGAGACCATGAGCCATGTGGATTTTGACCGCCTGCGGGCAGCGGATCCCAAGTGGTATCTGGGCTATTCCGACAATACCAACATGACTTATTTGCTGGCAACCATCTGTGATACCGCCTCTGTCTACAGTCCCTGTGCGGCAGCTTTCGGCATGGAGCCCTGGCATGCATCTTTAAAAGACGCTTTCGGGATACTCATCGGAGAGACCAAAGAGGTGCACGGGTATGACAAGTGGGAAAAGGAGTCTCTGAAAAATGAAGAACAGCCACTATTGCCATATAACACCACGGAACCCAGGGTGCTGAAAAAATATCTTGGCAGACAGGCGGCAGGCGAGGAGCAGGAGATCTGCTTTTCTGGCAGATTATTGGGCGGCTGCATGGACTGTCTGGTGAATCTGTTGGGAACCCGGTTTGATAAGACGAAGGAGTTCCTTGAAAAATATAAAGAGGACGGAATCATCTGGTTCTTAGAATCCTGTGATCTGAATGTGTTCGCTATCCGCAGAGCCATGTGGCAGATGGAGGAAGCCGGGTGGTTTCAGTATGTCAAAGGCTTCCTGATCGGCAGACCCTTATGCTTTGGGCAGGAGATGATGGGACTGGACCAGTATGAGGCAGTTCTTGCCGTGGTGAGAGAGAAGAACGTTCCTGTAATTATGGATGTGGATCTTGGACATCTGGCACCGATGATGCCCATTGTCACCGGCAGTATTGCACAGGTACGGGTGAAGGGGAATGATATTACCATCCGTTATGACTACCGGTAAAAACGTATAAATTCTCATAAATGGTATAGAAATAAAAAGGCTCATCCCAAACGGGAGAGCCTTTTCGTGTGTCCATGGGACGCTCTATTCGTCGAAAACGATATTAGCAGCCAAAATTGAAATAGCCGCAGAATGCATTCAACCATTGAGAACAGTTAATGAATTTGAAACACATACTTTCTTCCTCCTTTTCCTGTTGCCTGGTGTTCGGTTACGTCTGTGTTAGCTAAGCACAAATGAATTGTAACAATTTTGTAACAATTAATCCATAGGAGATGATTGGTAAAAAAATAGAAAAAGCAGGAAAGTGGATTCAAGTATAGAAATATAAAAAAGAAAGCGCAGAACCAATCTGGTTCTGCGCTGACTGCCGGCAATGGGACTTGAACCCATACGGTGTTGCCACCAACAGATTTTGAGTCTGCCTCGTCTGCCATTCCGACACGCCGGCATTCAAACACTCACAACAGAATTATCTTATCATAGATTAAATGGGTTGACAAGACTTTTTTTCCGGAATATGTATACTATTTTTCTAGTCTTTTTCTACAAGATGTTGTATAGTAGATGTGTATGAGTATACGGGAACGCAACCTGTAGAATGGCCTTTTGGGATATGGTGGAAGCATGAATTGCAAAGAATTTGAAAAAAATATTCCTGATTTTATTTCCGGAAAACTGGATTTTTTAACCCTGCAGGAATTCGGGGAGCATATGGAAAAATGTCCGGGCTGTAAGGAGGAACTGGTGATTCAGTTCTTAGTAACGGAGGGTATGCAGCGCCTGGAAGACGGTGATGCCTTTGACTTACAGAAGGAACTGGAAGTGCGGCTTGCGGAGGCAAAGCGCAAGATGAAGTTCCATATGGCTTTCATGAAGACGGGAGCCGTGCTGGAGATACTTACGGTGATCTTCCTAATGGGCTTTTTAGGCTGGATCATTTCTTAAATAAACAGGATAGGATAGAGAGATTATGAGTCAGAAACTGGTATTGATCGACGGACACAGCATATTGAACCGGGCATTTTACGGAGTGCCGGACTTAAGTAACGCGGAAGGACTGCATACGAACGCCATCTATGGCTTTTTAAATATTATGTTTAAGATCTTAGAGGAGGAAAAGCCGGAGTACTTGGCGGTTGCTTTTGATGTCCATGCACCGACCTTCCGACATCAGATGTACGAAGCCTACAAGGGGACGAGAAAACCCATGCCCGAGGAACTGCGGGAGCAGGTGCCCGTCATGAAGGAAGTCCTGAAGGCAATGCACATCACCATAATGGAGCAGGCGGGACTGGAAGCGGATGATATCTTGGGAACCCTGGCGAAGAAAGCGGAGCAGGCAGGCATGGAAGTATCCTTAGTATCCGGAGACAGAGATCTGCTGCAGATTGCCACGGATCATATCAAGATCCGCATTCCGAAGACGAAGCAGGGCAGAACGGAGATCGAGGATTACTATGCGGCGGATGTAAAAGCCGCTTATCAGGTGACCCCGTTACAGTTTATCGAACTGAAAGCATTGATGGGAGATACTGCAGACAATATTCCCGGCGTGCCGAAGGTAGGCGAGAAGACTGCACAGGCACTGATGGTGGAGTACGGCTCCTTAGACAATATTTATGCCCATGTGGAAGAAATTTCGAAAAAGAGTATCCGGGAATCCCTGATCGAGCATAAGGATCTGGCGGATCTGAGCAAGACGCTGGCGACCATCAAGACCGACTGCGAATTGCAGCTGGACTATGAACAGGCGAAGGCGGAGGGCTTCTATACCCCGGAAGCCTACACTCTGTGCAAACGCCTGGAATTTAAAAATCTCCTGGGAAGATTTGAAAAAGATGCTGTTGCCAACGACAGCAAGATCGCAGAGACTTTCCGGCAGATCGAAGACAAGGCGGAATTTTTAAAATATCTGAAAAAAGTAAAAAAACAGCCGGAGATCGGTCTGTGGCTGATCACGGAGCCGGCGGATGCAAATACGAAGAGAGAAGAACTGCTGGGAGTGGCAGTGTCGGTATCCGATGAGGAGACCGTATTTTACACCCTGACCCATGAAAAGGAACCGGTAGGGCAGCTAAGCCTGTTTGCGGAAACTGTGGAGCCGGTGGATGATACCGCGGAGATCACAGCGGCTTTGCAGGAACTTTCCACAGGGGAGAAACTGCAGATTGCTACCTTTGATGTGAAGAGACAGTATGACTATTTAGACCACAGCAGCACCGGGCAGTATTTTGATGTGCTGATCGCGGCATATCTGTTAAATCCTCTGAAAAATGATTATGATCTGGAAGCCATTGCTTCGGAGCATCTGGGCATTCTGATCCCCGGAAGAGCGGAAGTATTCGGCAAGAGGGATTTCCGGACGCTGCTCTTAGAGGAGCCCGGGAAAGCCATGGAATATGCCTGTTACGGAGCCTGTGTCTCCCGCAAAGGCAAAAAGGTTCTGAAGGACAAGCTGGAGGCAGCAGGCATGAAACGTCTCATGGAAGAGATGGAGATGCCCCTTTCGCTGGTGTTGTACGACATGCAAAAAGAAGGTGTCGCCGTGAAGCGAGAGGAACTGAAAGCTTACGGTGATGCACTGGTAGCAAGGATCGAGGAACTGGAGCAGTCCATTCATGCGCAGGCGGGAACGGAGTTCAACATCAATTCCCCCAAGCAGCTGGGAGAGGTATTGTTCGAGACCATGCAGATCCCCGGTGGTAAAAAGACCAAGACCGGCTATTCCACTGCGGCGGATGTATTGGAGAAACTGTCGGCGGATTATCCCATTGTCCGGGATATTCTGGAGTACAGAGGTCTGACAAAGTTGAAATCCACCTATGCGGACGGACTGGCTGCTTTCATCGAAGAGGACGGCAGGATCCATACGAATTTCAACCAGACTATCACTGCTACGGGACGTATCAGTTCCACGGAGCCGAACTTACAGAACATTCCCATGCGTATGGAACTGGGCAGACAGATCCGCAAGGTATTTGTACCGAGGGAAGGTTACGAATTCATGGATGCGGATTACTCCCAAATCGAACTTCGTGTACTGGCACATATGTCCAGCGATGAGCAGCTGATCGATGCCTACAGACAGGAAGAGGACATTCACCGGATCACGGCATCCAAGGTGTTTCACACTCCTTTCGAGGAGGTCACGGATCTGCAGCGCCGCAATGCCAAGGCAGTCAACTTCGGTATCGTCTATGGTATCAGTTCCTTTGGACTGAGCCAGGACTTAAGTATCAGCAAAAAGGAAGCGGCACAGTACATTGAACAGTATTTTGCCACTTATCCGAAGGTGAAGGAATTCATCGACAAGCTGGTGACGGATGCGAAGGAGAAGGGATACACGGAGACCGTGTTCGGCAGAAGACGCCCGATTCCCGAGCTTTCTTCCTCGAATTTCATGCAGCGGTCCTTCGGGGAACGTGTGGCAATGAATGCCCCCATTCAGGGAACGGCGGCGGATATTATCAAGATCGCCATGATCAAAGTATGGAAGGCATTGAAAGAAGAGGGATTAAAGTCCCGTCTGATCCTACAGGTACACGATGAACTGTTGATCGAGACCGCGCAGGATGAGGAAGCAAGAGTACGCGAGATCCTTACAGAAAATATGAAGTCTGCGGCAGATCTGGCAGTGACACTGGAGATCGATCTGCACACGGGAAGCAACTGGTACGAGGCGAAATAAATGCGTTTTATAGGAATCACCGGCGGTGTGGGTGCCGGGAAAACAGAGATTTTAAAGTATATCAGACAACATTATGAATGTGAGATCTATCTGGCGGATGAGATCGGTCATAAGGTCAAGGAACCGGGAACCGAAGGGTATCAGGCGCTGGTGGCACTTTTGGGAGAGGAGATCCTCGCGACGGACGGACAGATCGACAAACCTGCCATGGCGGCGAAAATTTTCTCAGATCCCGCATTGTTGGAACAGGTCAATGCCATCATTCACCCGGCGGTGAAAAAATATCTGGCGGACCGGCTGGAGGAAGCGAAAGTGCAGGGCGATGTGGAACTGTTTTTCGTGGAGGCGGCGCTGCTGATCGAGAGCGGATATGATAATATTGTGGATGAAATGTGGTATATCTATGCCAGAGAGGATGTCCGCAGAAGGAGACTTTCGGAGAGCCGCGGCTATACCTCGGAGAAGATAGAGCAGATCATAACATCACAGCTTTCGGAGGCAGAATTCCGGAAGCACTGTGATTTTGTCATTGATAACAGTGACAGTCTGGAAGAGAGCTACAGACAGATCAGACAGAAACTGGAGGCGTATACATGGAAGGAGTAAAAGATAAACAGGGACAGCTGGTATTCGGACTGGATATCGGTACGCGAAGCATCGTAGGTACGGTAGGATACTTAAACGGCGGGAAATTCCATGTGCTGGCACAGCGCTCCAAGGAGCATGAGACCAGAGCCATGCTGGACGGACAGATCCATGACATCGGTAAGGTGGGAGAGACCATTTCCCGGGTGAAGGAACAGCTGGAAGAGGATCTGGGCAGAGAACTTACAGAAGTCTGTATCGCAGCTGCAGGTCGTGTGCTGCGCACCGTTACCACCTATGTGGAGCACAGCTTTGAGAGCGACCGGGAGATCATACAGGAGGACGTGTATTCCCTGTGTACCATGGGTGTGGAAAAAGCATATGAAGAATTTCAGAACAGTAACACCGATACGGATATGAAGTTCTATTGTGTCGGCTATACTGCCATGCGTTATTATATGAACGGTTACCAGATGGGCAATCTGGAAGGGCACAAGGCGAAGACCATTGCAGTGGATCTGATTGCTACCTTTTTGCCGGATGATGTGGTGGACGGTCTGTACAAGGCTGTGGAACTGGCAGGCTTGCATGTGGCGAATCTGACCCTGGAGCCTATTGCGGCGATCCAGGTAGCGATCCCTGAGAAATACCGTATGTTAAATATGGCACTGGTGGATGTAGGCGCGGGCACCAGCGATATTTCCATTACCAAAGAGGGAACCATCACGGCCTACGGCATGATCCCGGTAGCCGGCGACAGCCTGACGGATATTCTGGTGCAGCATTGTCTCGTGGAATTCGAGATGGCGGAGCAGATCAAGAGAAAATGCCGGACCCAGGAGACCATCGAATACGAAGACATCATGGGCTTGCCCCAGACCATCAAAGCCAGCGAAGTACTGGAACTGTTGGATCCCGAGATCGAACGGATGACGCAGCTGGTAGCCGATACTATCAAGGAATTAAACGGTGACAAGCCGGTCAGCGCGGTGTTCGTCGTAGGCGGTGGTGGTATGGTACTCGGCTATACGGAGAAACTGGCAGGGAAACTGGGCATTGTGAAAGAGCGTGTGGCGATCCGCGGACAGGAAGTCATGCAGTCCATCGTATTTGAACTGGAAAATGCCAGAAAAGATGCCATGATGGTGACCCCCATCGGTATCTGCTTAAGCTACTATGTGCAGAGCAATAATTTTATCTTCGTGGAATTCAATGGAGAGCGGGTAAAGCTCTATGATAACGGCAAATTATCTGTGACGGATGCCGCCATGCAGATGCAGTTCCCCAACGATCAGCTGTTCCCCAGAAAAGGAGAAGCTCTTCTGTTTACGATCAATGGTAAGACGCGGATGGTGCGGGGCGAGCAGGGAGAGGCAGCAGTCATCCGGGTCAACGGAAACGAAGCAGATATGTATACCCAGGTACATAACGGAGACCGTATCGTGGTCACTCCTTCCACAGAGGGAGAACCGGCGGTGCTGGAGCTTGGAAAGCTTCCGGAACTGGGGGATGCCCTGCAGGTCTATGTGAATGGCAAGCAGATCAGCCTGCCCAAGACTGCAGAGGTCAACGGGCACAGAGAGAATGAATTCTACCGGATCAGACCAAACGACGACATCCGGATTCAGAATTCTTATACTGTAAAAGAGATTGCGGAATTCTTGGATGTACCTCTGGGTGCGGATATTAAAGTCAACGACACGGCGGCACAGCCGGATACCAGAGTTTATGAGCATTTCACCGTAAGCTGGGATATGGAGAAGGCGCTTGCGGAGGAGACTTTTGCGGAGACGCAGGATGCGGACACCGAAGAGGGTGCTTATAGAGAAGAAACTGTGGCAGGAGATGCGGGGAAGACGCAGGGAACAGAGACTGCGGCAGGAGATAGAACAGACGATGTGACGGCACAGAGGACTGCCGCACAGCAGGACGGAACCGTGGAACAGACGGCGCAGAACCAAAACGTGGCACCGCAGATTCCCCATCCACTGACCGTGATCGTGAACCATACCCCTATCACCCTGCAGGGGAAGGCGCAATACGTATTTGTGGATGTATTTGACTATATTGATTTTGATTTGGGATCTTCCGCGTCCGCAGGCAGATCCATCGTGACGAACTTAAACGGACGTCCGGCACAGTACATGGAACCTCTGACAGAGGGAGATGTGATCGAGATCTACTGGAAAAACATGAGATAAAAAATATAAGATAAGAGATATAAGATAGAAAAGAGATTAAGAAGTTATGAGATTATGTAGTATTGCCAGCGGCAGCAACGGCAACTGTATTTACGTGGGATCGGAAGCCACGCATCTGCTGGTGGATGTGGGAATCAGCGGGAAAAAGGCGGAAGCCGGACTGAACAGTCTGGGACTGACCGGCAGAGACTTGGATGGTATCCTGGTGACCCACGAACATATGGACCATGTGGCGGGACTGGGTGTCATGGCAAGGAAATACGATGTGCCCATCTATGCCACACCGGGGACTTTGGAAGAGATTCAGAAGATGGGGAATCTGGGGAAGATCGATCCGGAACTGTTCCGCGAGGTGAAGGAAGATGTGAAACTGACTATCAAGGATCTGACCGTGAATCCCATGAAGATCTCCCACGATGCAGCACAGCCTGTGGGGTATCGCATTGCATACGGGAATAAAAAGGTCGGAATCTGTACGGACCTGGGCGTCTATAACGATTACACCGTGGAGTGCCTGAAGGGAATGGATGCGCTGCTCATAGAAGCCAACCATGATGTGAAGATGTTACAGGTAGGGCCTTATCCCTATTATCTGAAACAGAGAATTCTGGGAGATCGTGGACACCTCTCCAATGAGAATTCCGGAAAGCTCCTTTGCCGTATTTTACATGATAAGCTGCAGACTATTGTGTTAGGGCATCTGAGCAAAGAGAACAACCTGCCGGAACTTGCCTACGAGGCGGTCCGCATGGAAATCACCATGGGAGAGAATCCCTACCGGGCGGAAGACTTCCGGATGATGGTGGCGGACAGAAGTAATGTATCTCCGGTCATCAATATTGCTTAACATACTTGTTGCAAAAAGTAACAAAGTGTAGTTTAATAGAAAAAAATACATGCATGAAGTCATGCGGAAAATGAGGGCGATTATGAAAAAAACAATTATTACGGTAGTTGGTAAGGACACAGTAGGCATTATCGCAAAGGTATGTACCTATCTTGCGGAGAACGGCATTAATATCCTGGATATTTCCCAGACCATCGTGCAGGGATATTTCAACATGATGATGATCGTTGACACCAACCAGATGCAGAAACCTTTCGGTGACATGGCAGATGAGCTGGCTGCTCTCGGAGAAGAGATCGGTGTAGTGATCAAGTGTCAGAAGGAAGAAATCTTTGACAAGATGCACCGCATCTGATGCCTCACAATAAATAATAAAGACCCGAAGGGGCAGATAGGAGCCGTAATGATCAATTTATATGAAGTAACAGAGACCAACAAAATGATCGAGGAAGAGAACCTGGATGTGCGTACCATTACACTGGGCATCAGTCTGTTAGACTGTATCGATTCCGATCTGGACAGGTTAAATGAGAAGATTTACAACAAAATTTACGAAGCATCCAAGGATCTGGTGAAGACCGGAGAGGAGATTTCCAGAGAATTTGGCATTCCTATTGTAAATAAGAGAATTTCCGTAACACCCATCGCACTGATCGGTGGCGCGGCATGTCATACCATCGAAGATTTTGCAAGTATTGCAAAGACCCTGGATAAGGCAGCACATGAAGTGGGCGTGAATTTCCTGGGCGGATATTCCGCACTGGTAAGCAAGGGAATGACTCCGGCAGACGAACTGCTGATCCGTTCCATTCCTCTGGCACTGTCTACCACAGAGCGCGTGTGCAGTTCCGTGAACTTAGGTTCCACCAAGACCGGTATCAACATGGATGCGGTCAAGCTCATGGGCGAGATGGTGAAGGAGACCGCCGAGTACACCAAGGAAGACGATTCCCTGGGCTGTGCAAAACTGGTGGTATTCTGTAATGCACCGGATGATAACCCATTCATGGCAGGTGCATTCCATGGCGTGACCGAAGCGGACAAAATCATCAATGTCGGTGTCAGCGGTCCCGGCGTTGTGAAGACCGCACTGGAAAAGGTGCGTGGTGAGAACTTCGAGGTTCTCTGCGAGACCATTAAAAAGACTGCCTTCAAGGTAACCCGTGTAGGACAGCTGGTAGCGCAGGAAGCTTCCCGGATGTTAAATGTTCCCTTTGGGATTGTGGATCTGTCCTTGGCACCTACCCCTGCCATCGGCGACAGCGTAGCCGATATCCTCTGCGAGATCGGTCTGGAACATGCCGGAGCTCCCGGAACCACGGCAGCACTTGCTCTGTTAAATGACCAGGTGAAAAAGGGCGGTGTTATGGCATCTTCTTATGTCGGCGGATTGAGCGGTGCATTTATTCCCGTCAGCGAAGATCAGGGAATGATCGATGCGGTCAATGCCGGAGCCCTCACCATCGAGAAGCTGGAAGCTATGACCTGCGTCTGCTCCGTAGGACTGGACATGATCGCCATCCCCGGAGACACCAAAGCAACTACCATTTCCGGTATCATAGCGGATGAGATGGCAATCGGTATGGTGAACCAGAAGACCACCGCCGTGAGAATCATCCCCGTGATCGGAAAGGGAGTGGGAGAGACCGTAGAATTCGGCGGACTGTTAGGCTACGCGCCCATCATGCCCGTGAATACCTTCTCCTGCGATGCCTTCGTCAACCGTGGCGGACGCATCCCCGCACCCATCCACAGCTTCAAGAACTAAATGGAGAGTTAATAAAGCAAAGCCACGAACGCCCACGGCGAACGGAACATCACGCCTTGATGTCGCGTCTCCGGGTG
>CAVGMD010000092.1:0-10106 GCA_963630275.1 Bacteroidaceae bacterium
CCACCGATCTTGTTGGAGTTGATACCGATGACCTCTCCGTTCATGTTAAGCAGAGCACCGCCGGAGTTACCGGGGTTGATGGCTGCGTTGGTCTGGATGAAAGTACCGGTAGAACCGTTCTCCAGCGTGATCTCACGGTTCAGAGCACTTACGATACCGTTGGTAACGGACTGGCCATATCCAAGAGCATTACCGATGGCAATGACCGGCTCACCGAGCTTCAGGTCATCACTGCTGCCCAGAGTAGCTACGGTAATAGCGTTCTTGGTGTCATCACTCAGATCGTTTAAAGATACGGCGATCACTGCCAGATCCATATCGGAATCCAGTCCTTTGATCTGTGCCTGTGCTTCACTGCCGTCGATGAAAGTAACGGACAGAGTATCTGCGCTCTCTACTACGTGGTTATTAGATACGATCAACAGTTCATCTTCGGTCTTACCTACGATGATACCGGAACCGCTGGCTGCTTCTTCCTGTGTATACTGCTGTCCGAAGACATTGGCTGTCTCGGTAAAGTTATTTACGATGGATACCATGGCAGGCATTACTTTCTCTACCACATCAGATACATCGGATTCTACATAAGTAACATTGGTAGCCAGCTGTGCGCTGCTCTGAGTGCTCTCTGTGGCTGCCTCGGAAGCAATCTCATCTACCACTGCGGTGTCCGTACCGGTCGTAAACATCCCGGTACCCTGCTGTACCGCATAGAAACCAACGCCGGCAAACAGACCGAAGAACAATCCGAGGCTTACGCTTACCATTGCCTTCCGGAAATAGCCTCCCTGCTTTTTGGTTTTCTTAGGCTCTGTATTATTGTTGCTGCCTGTGGTTCCGCCCATCTGGTATGTGGTATAACCGTTTGCGCTTCCCGCAGCACTCTGCGTGGTGCTGTGGTTCTCATAGTCATAACTGTTTTCTGTTCTTGTCTCATTCAGATCTGCTCCGCTGAATGTACCGGTTGTATTTTCATTGCCGGTTCCGTAACCGGAAAAATTATCATTGTCGTACATAATGCTTCCTCCTATCCTACTTACAAGTGAGAAACTCTTTTTACCTTTTTATTGTTTTACCATTTCTTTCTCTCACCTTATGAACACAGTATAACCGTCAATTGTGACCGAATTGTGATAACTTTCTGAAGCAATTATGAATCCTGAAAAAATCCCGGAGAAGCTTTGCACCTCTCCGGGATGTATTTTTCTTATAAATAATTACTCAACCGTAACGGACTTTGCCAGGTTTCTGGGCTTATCTACATCACAGCCGCGTCCCACTGCCACATAGTAAGCGAACAGCTGCAGAGGAATGATTGCCAGGGAATTGGTGAAGTATGGATTCGTCTCGGGAATGTATACCACATAATCCGCTGCCTTCTCGATGGCTTTGTTGCCCTCGATGGTAACCGCCATGACAAAAGCACCTCTTGCCTTTACCTCTACCATATTACTGATGGTCTTCTGGAACAGATCCGGCTGGGTCGCCAGTGCTACTACCAGGGTGCCATCCTCGATCAGGGAAATGGTACCGTGCTTCAGTTCTCCGGCTGCATATGCCTCGGAATGAATATAGGAGATCTCTTTTAACTTCAGGGATCCCTCCAGGGAAATCGCATAGTCGATACCGCGTCCGATGAAGAAGATATCTCTTGCTCCCACATAACGATTCGCGAAATGCTGGATCTTCTCCTTCTGTCCTAACAGCAGTTCGATCTGATCCGGCAGACATCTTAAATCTGTCAGCATGCTCTGGAACTTCTCCTGATCCACAGTACCGCGTACCTTGGCGAATTTCATAGCCAGCATGTAAAGTGCGGTCAGCTGTGCACTGTAAGCCTTGGTCGTTGCAACAGCAATCTCGGGACCTGCCCAGGTATACATAACACGGTCTGCCTCTCTGGCAATGGAACTGCCGACGACATTGACGATACCCAGTACCTTGAAGCCCTTTTCTTTAGACTCTCTCAGTGCTGCCAGAGTATCTGCCGTCTCACCGGACTGGCTGATGACAATGACCATATTGCCCTTCTGGAGAATCGGGTTACGATAACGGAATTCACTTGCCACATCCACCTCTACCGGGATTCTTGCCAGACCTTCGATAACATATTTTGCGGTAACACCGGTATGATATGCGGAACCGCAGGCTACAATGTGGATCTTGGTGATCTCCTTAATCTCCTCATCGCTCATATTCAGTTCTTCGATGACGATATCATTATCCTTGATACGGGGAGAGATGGTATCGTTGATGGTCTTCGGCTGCTCGTAGATCTCCTTCAGCATGAAATGCTCATAGCCAGCCTTCTCGGCTGCATTGGCATCCCAGTCGATGGTAACCGGCTGCTTCTCCAATTCTTCTTCATCCACGGAGAAGAAACGCAGACCGTCCTGCTGTAATTCCACAACTTCCTGATTGTCTACATAGTATACGGTTCTGGTATATTTCAGAATTGCGGGGACATCGGAAGCGATAAAGCTGCCGCTTTCGCTCTTACCTACAATCAGAGGACTGTCCTTGCGGGCAGCGAAAATCTTATCCGGCTGGTCTGCGAACATAATTCCCAGTGCATAGGAACCTTCCACACGATGAAGCACCTTGGTGATGGCTTCCAACGGATTTCCCTTATAATAGTAGTCTAACAGATGTGCCAGTACCTCGGTATCGGTCTCGGATACGAACTGGTAGCCCTTATCCTGCATCTTTTTCTTCAGAGGAATATAGTTCTCGATAATTCCGTTGTGTACTACAGCGATGGTTCCCGCATTATTCATATGGGGATGGGAATTGATATCGCTGGGAGCGCCGTGGGTTGCCCAACGGGTGTGTCCGATACCGGAAGTTCCCTTCATATTCTCGCCGCCATGGGTCAGATTCTCCAGAACTTTCAGTCTTCCTACCGCCTTTTTGGTGTTGATCTTCTCACCATCGAAAATAGCCATACCTGCGGAGTCATATCCACGGTATTCCAGCTTGGACAGACCGTCCAAAATGATCGGTGCTGCCTGTTCTGTTCCAATATATCCTACGATACCACACATAGTCATACATCCTTTCTGTTCTGTTTCCAGTATTCTTTGTTGGAAGTAAAAGCAAGAGCCCATTTTTTCGGGAGCCTGCGATAATTCTTACCTAATAGATAGCCTGCATATTTACAGGCACATTGTATATAAAAATGGGGCAATTTTGCGGTCATGTGCTGTTCCCGCAGATATGCTGTCACATCTTTCACCATCCGTTTTCCCTCGGATTCCGAAGGATATGCTGCAAACACTTCCGGATGTTCTGCCTGGGATACTCCCAGGTCAAAATTCCTGTGGAACTGCTGCCCATTGGTATAGTTATGGGAGTGTACAACCTTCGCATCCGCCGCATAAGCGATCGAATAACCGGCTTCCACTGCCTTCGCTGCGTAGATCATATCTTCATTAAATATCGTATGTCTGACAAATCCGCCCAGTTCCTCATAGATCTCCCTGCGATATGCCGCACACACATTGGAGCAGAAAAACGTCTTGATTCCCAGGGTCTTAAGATCCTCCGCGGATTTGATTCGGGATTTGTCCGGATAATTGAATTCTCTGGTATAACTCTCTACCGGCGTGGAGTCTTTTCTCGGCAGCTGTCTCGCATAGGACACTGCTGTGCTCCCCTGCAGAGGTTCGATGAGATTCTCAATCAGCTTATCATCCACTGGCATGGCATCCTGCGTCATCATGACAAAGATATCGGCAGAAGACTTTTTCACGCCCATCCGTCTGGTCCCGCCATGGTCGAATTCCCGCTTGGATACATGATATACTTTTATATTCTGATACTGCTCTAAAAATCTGGTTCCGTAGATCAGCTGTTCAAAATATTTCTCCTCCGTATTCAGGAGGATCACCTGGTGTACCGGCACGCTCTGACTGCCAAGCTTATCCAGTAATGTAAATAATTCTTTCCCCGGTTTGTACAAGGGAATGATCACATCAATCTCCATGACAGAGCGCTCCTTACTTTCCAATCTCTGGTTTATTATACTTTATCGCAGTCGCTTGCACAAGTTTTTTCTAAAACAGAAGGGAGCCCCGATCTGTTCGGAAGACTCCCTTGTATTCCAGTTTTCTTATTTATTCAGGTATGGTGATGTGTCTGAATTTATCTTTCTGCTGTATTCCTTTACGCTGTCGGTAACGGTGTAGTTCGCATCATCAAACAGGAACTGATGGAGCCATACTACATTGCTTTCCAGATCCACGGGGATAACACAGCTTCCCTTGGCACCGATGTTGCCGGTGTTACGCATGGTCTCCTCAGGGAAGCCTCCCTCGTCTACAATGCGGTAATTTGTAATATTGCTTAACAGATCCAGAATATCCTTGGAATCCAGACTGGTGTAGATATCTCCGATGACACTGTTAAATACGCTGGAAAGTGTTGCGTAGTCTGCTTTCTTCGCCTGATCTTCAATTGCCTGGATGACCTCACGCTGACGGGCGGCACGCTTAAAGTCATTACCTGCGGTATAACGGATACGGCAGTAAGCGGTGGCCTGCAGACCGTTCAACAGCTGCATTCCGGTCTCGGTTACCGGTGTATAGTCACACTTCAAGACTTCTGCAATACCGATCTGATAATTGTTGATGTGCTTGATCTCCTCAGAGTCAACATCGATATAGACACCGCCCAGACCGTCGATGACTTCGCTCAGTCCCTTGTATCCTACGGTTACAAAGTTGGTAATATCCATATCCAGGTTCATGTTCAGCATCTTAACCGCCTGCTCTGCTCCACCGTAGGAGTAAGCTGCGTTAGCTTTCTGATAAGAGTCGGTACCGATATTCAGGTAGGTATCACGATATACGCTGACCAGCTTGATATCACCGGTATCCATATTAATGCTGGCGATCATGATACTATCGCTTCGGCTGCCCTTGTACAACTGACTTTCCTTGGTTGCGTCCACACCGAACAATGCGATATTCATATAGCCCTTCATGGTCTCGTCCTGCTGTACCTCTTCGGGAATACGGAGTTCTTCGGTCTCTAAGACAGTGAATTTCGGTCCTTCGTTATTGGTATGTGTCATTACCAGATACAGTACCGCTACCATGACCAGGATCACTACGATCTCTACTCCAAAGATGATAACTTTTCTTCTCTTCTTGGCTGCACGCCGCTTCGCGGATTCTCTCTTTTGTCCGTTACTGTTGCCGGCAGATCTCGATCCGGCAGGCCGCTGTCCCGCAGGTCTTGATCCATTTCCGGAATGTCTTGACCCATTTCCGGAAGGTCTTCTTCCGCTTCCGGCAGGTCTCTGACCGTAGCCGCCATGATTGTTGGAATTTGTTGCCATCTTGTTTTCTCCTTGCATTCGTAAATATTTAGTAAGCATTTTTATTGATGAATCCGGTAAAGAAGGTCATCAGAATAATCTTAATGTCAAACCCTACCGTCCAGTTCTCAATATAATAAATATCGTATTCGATTCTCTTCTTGATGGAAGAATCGCCGCGCAGGCCGTTGACCTGTGCCCAGCCGGTCAGTCCCGGTCTTACCTGATGTTTTACCATGTAACGGGGAATCTCTTCCTTGAACTTCTCCACGAACTGGGGACGTTCGGGTCTCGGTCCCACCAGGCTCATATCTCCCTTAAGGATATTAAACAGCTGCGGAAGTTCATCGATGCTGGTCCGCCGCAGAATCTTACCGATTCCCGTGACTCTGGGGTCATTGCGCACCGTCCAGCCTTTTTTCTCCTCATCCGCCGTCTGCATTGCCATACTGCGGAATTTGTACATGTAAAACGACTTATTATGAAGTCCTACCCGCTCCTGCCGGAAAATCACAGGTCCCGGGCTGGATAGTTTTACCAGAATCGCTGACAGTAACATGATCGGGGAAGTAATGATAATCCCGAAGATGGAACCCACAATGTCCATCGCCCGTTTGATCACCATGTTACCGGTATTTGTCAGGGGCACATATCGGATATTGATCACCGGCAATCCCATCAGATCCTCTGTATAAGGTCTGCTGGGGATCAGACTGCTGTAATCCGGAATGAATTTCGTGTGCACACCGGACTTCTCACAGATGTCCACCACACCCTCCAGATAATCGTAATCCTTCAGAGACAGTGTAATGGCGATCTCATCCAGCTTATTTTCCGGAAGAATATATTCCAGATTTCCGAGTGTTCCCAGGACCTTTACCCCTTTGTAGGTGGTGCCTCCGGGAATATGCTCATCCAGAATACCGCATACCACATATCCCCACTGAGGATTCGCAAGTATCCGGTCGATGTATTCCTCCGCCGCCCGGGAATATCCCACCAGCAAAATGTGCTTCAGGTTGTATCCCTTTTTACGGAGCGACCGCAGTGCTTTCCGCATAAAAATACGGAATACCGAGGTGAGGAAAACATTCAGGACATAAAAAATCGCCATGACGGATCGTGAAAAGTTGATCTCACGGATGATCATATACAGGATAATGATCAAAGCCGCCAGGCCAATGGTATTTGCCTGCAGAATGCTGTAGATCTCATGTCTGCGGCGGACGGTTCGCTTCGGCGAATACACACTGCACCGGTAGTACAGGAACATATACCCGGGTACAATAAAAAGAAGCAGCATGTAGTAATCCCGCACCGGCAGGACTCCGATTCCCGGACCGTCATTCAATATATAAAATTTAATATAATAGGCAAGGACAAAAGATGCCGCCGTGATTAGCGCATCCATTATCACAAGAAGCCTGTTAAAGACTTTCTGGTTGTCTTTTATCATAGGAGTCACCCAATCTTTAAGTCTGAAAAGCTTCTTTTCAACGATTTCATTCTACAATAGTGGTGTTTTTTTCTCAACTTAAGAATTTATGAAGCAATTTCTTAAGATTTCATAAGAATTCGAAAAACGTTCAGATACAGCTGCCACTGGATCTTCACATAGTTCCGCAGATGGCTCCAGCAAAAAGGCACTTTCGCCTGCTTTCCCACCGGTCCGACAGATCTCTTCAGACCATTCAGAAGTCCCTTCAGGTATAGTTTTCCCATTCTCTTCTTGCAAAAAAACAGAAATTTTATGCCAAATCCAAGCAAAAAGAAAGGCAGATTCAGGATCCACTGAAAAAGCGGCATGTTTTTGCCGATGACATAGACATTGTTGGCAGAGGACAGTTCTGTCTTCCGCACATTATACCGGGATCCCGTGGATGCACTGCCGTAGTGCAGTACGGCTGCCGCAGGCTCGTACCGGTTCTCATAACCGTAGATCCGGGCACGGTAGCCGATATCCAGATCCTCTAGATAGGCAAAATGGTTTTCATCAAAATATCCAATCTCTTCAAATACCGAACGTCTGTAAATCGCAGCTCCACCGCAGGCAGAAAATACGCTGACATTTTTGTCATATTTGTCTGCCGGTCGTCCTTTTCCCCGGGAATATGCCCATCCCAGGACGCAGTAACGGTCTCCGGCATCATCCAACAGTTCCGGCTTGTCCCACATGAGCATCTTCGCGCTGACAGAAAATATCTTCGCATCCTCCCGGATGGCATCGTACAGTCCCCTCACGAATCCCGCTTCCACTTTGGTGTCATTGTTTAACAGGATCACATAAGGGCTCTGTGCCTCACGGATTCCCAGATTCACAGCATGGCAGAAGCCGGTGTTTTCAGGCAACGGGATCAGGCGCACCCTTACGCCCGACTTCCCACACCATTCCTTTTCCAGGTATTCCACACTTTCATCTGCAGAGGCGTTATCGATGATCAGCACCTCGTAGTCCGGAGCATTTTCCTGCCCCTCACACAGAGATACCATGCACTCCGGCAGGTATTTCATTCCGTTGTAATTTGGTATAACAACTGTTATTTCGCTCATAATGTCTTAAACTCCCCCGGATATTCCGGCAGGTAGAGGAATCTTCCCTGTTGCCGTAATGCTTTGGATAGTTCCAGGCTTAAAGTCCGGATGTCCGCGTCCTCCGGCAGTATAGTTACATCAAATACCGGTTGTTCTTCCGGGCGTCTTCGTATCTCGGTATACGGAACTCCCACAATTTTCTCAAATACTTCCTGACAGGAAAGCTGAATGCGGATGCAACGAAGGTCCAGCGCCTGCGCATCCTGGGACAGTTCCGCTCTGTGAAGATATCCGCCGAATCCCTCCGGCAGTCCCTCGTAGAACACCTTTCCCTCCGCGTTCATCCTGCCGCCGATAATCTTCCCGTGTCGCTTTCCGGACAATACTCTGCCCCCCACGGCTGCCACATCCGGGCGGTTCTGCAATACGTCTGTATACTGTAAACGATAAAATCCCACATGCCTGGTCTCACAGGCAGTCGCCGGAATCCCCCGCTGTGTGGCATGATCCTGCAGAGCACGCAGACCCGCCTCGTATGCGTATTTTTTGCTGTGAGGATTGGCTGCCGTGGATGCCTCGTGACATCTCCAGTGGTACAGTACCTTGGGAATATGCAGAATTCTCTTCTCCCCGGCCTGTCCGTCTGCGGTAAGCACTTCCGCTACCGCCCGCAGCACCAGGTCATAGTCCTGGGCGCCATCACATTCCGGTCGGAATTGCAGTCTCTTCATCAGATCTGCGTCCATGACCAGAAAATGACAAATATAGTTATTGCTTAGGATTAAATCGTAATTAAAGTCTTCTTTATGATTCGGATCATAGTATCTTGTCTCTTCTCCGTCGCATTTGTCCTCATCCGAATAGGCAAATGTAACCCTGACACCTCTGTCATGTGCTTTAGAAATAGCATCTGCCATTTCGTACAAAGCATCCGGCGTCAATACATCATCGTGGTCTAACAGACCGATATACTCTCCCTTTGCATAGGGAAGTGCCTGATTTGTATTCGCGGAAATACCGGCATTTTCCTTAAGATGTATATAATGAATCCTGTGCTCCTCCAGCAATCCCTGCGCTGTTAATACCTCCTCCACACTGCGATCCTCCGTAGCATCCGCCAGGATCAGTTCCCAGTGGGGATAACTCTGTGCCATAACGCTCGTTATCATTCGATTCAGATAGGTCTCCGGGGTCCGGTACAGGGGTACCACAATGCTGAAAGTAATGGGAGTGTCCCATTTTCTGTCACTCTGTCTTATCAGTTCTTCTTCCGAACAGGGCACAAAAAAATAGCGGTCTGTCTCTGTCAGGCGCTCCCTCACAGAGATCCAGGTTTCCCTCAGGCCGTTACGTTGCAGATAATATAGAGTTTTCTTAAGGTTTGCCTTGTTTAGCTTTGCCACAGATACCTCCATCTTTTCATAAAAGAGCAAACCGCCCTACACGGGCGATTCGCTCTTTTGAAAATCATATATTTATCGGTTTCGATGCTTACAGTACTGCCTTTACATCCTCGGTCAGCTTCTCTACCTTAGCCTGTGCATCCTCTAAGCTGGTTCCCTTGACGCCCATGTAGAACTTGATCTTGGGCTCGGTTCCGGAAGGACGTGCACAGCACCATGCGTTGTCGGGAAGTTCGAAGTACAGAACATTGGACTTGGGAAGTCCTGTGGTGGTCTTCTCTCCGGTCTCCATGTCGATGATAACATCGTTCTGATAATCACGGAACTTCTCTACCTTCAGATCCCCGAATGCCTTAGGCGGATTCTTACGAAGCTTCTCCATGATCTCGGCGATCTGTCTTGCACCGTCGATACCCTTCATGGTGATGGTGTACTGGGTCTCCTTGAAGTAACCGTACTTCTCATACATGGATACCATCATATCCCACAGAGTCATATTGTGCTTCTTGCAGTAAGCTGCTACTTCACACAGGCACATTACTGCTACAACAGCATCCTTGTCTCTTGCGTGGGTACCTGCCAGACAGCCGTAGCTCTCTTCCAGACCGAATACATAATTGTTGCTGCCGGTCTGCTCGAAGAGCTTGATCTGCTCGCCGATGAACTTGAATCCGGTCAGCACCTCGATCAGCTTTACGCCGTAAGCCTGTGTAATAGGCTTGGTCATGTTGGTGGTAACGATGGTGGTTACCAGAGCTGGATTCTCGGGCATAGCACCGGTTGCGGTCTTCTCTCTTAAGATATATTCTGCGATCAGCATACCGGACATATTACCGGTAAATGCCACATAC
>CAVGMD010000093.1:0-10037 GCA_963630275.1 Bacteroidaceae bacterium
GGATAGAGCACAGACCTCATGGACGCAGCATAGGCAATCCTCGCCAGATGCCGTTTTACATCGAGAATGTGATACTTTTCAGACCGTTTTCGTTCCAACAGCAGCTCTATTTCTCTGGCTGCGATAGCGATCTCGCCTTCCGGAAGACAATTATCCCGCAAATACAGTAAGAGCCAGTTGGTGATCTCAAACGGTGTGTTTAAAAAATCTTTCAGCCCCGTCCAATGCAAGTCTTCCGCAATTTTCCCTGCATCCTTTATAATTTTCAAACTACTGGCACCGTGCGGATTCAAAATTCGCAGCCATTTGCATGCAAATAATCTGATAATATCTTCAAACGCCCATTGCCCAAACAGTCCCGGAATCTTAATCTCCGCAAAAACAACACGCTCTCTCCATGCCTTTAATGGATTCAGATAGATATCGTCGCAGAGATCTTCATAGTCTTCCGTTCTCGCAGACATGAGGAAAATGGCATCCCGGTGCTCTCTGTAAAATTCCATCAGAAGATAGAAAAAGCGGTCTCTTAGTTCTGCGTTCCGGAATTTTTCGATTCCATCCACCAGTAATACATAAGTCCAGCTGCCCTCTTCCGGCAATGTCATCCCCGGAGCGATCTTAGCCATTGCTGACTGTAGAATGTCCTGCAGATTCATATCTTCGGAATCTTCTATCTCTTCCGGGGAGATCCAGACCGGCAGATACGCTCCCTGAAACCGGCTGTCCTCTGCCAGGGAAATGGCATAACGCTTTGCACAGCGCTTTAACAGCACTGTTTTCCCACCTCCCGCAGGCGCAGTCAGCATCATCACCGGAACCTCATCCTCTCTGAGTGGCAGTCTGTCCATCAGGAGAGTCTTCGGCAAATCTGTCATTCCCGAAAGTGTCGTGTAATCCACATAGATCTGATCCAGCGTCAGTTCTTCGTCGAATTCCAGCCCCGCAGCCGCAGGAATCTCATCAATATCAAATTTATTGCACTTCTCTATCAGCTTCTGCAAATAATATCCCATACTCATAGGCTATTCTCCCCTTCTTCCGTGGGCGGGGTCTCCTGTAGGATCTGTTGCAGTGCCTTGCGCATCTTCATATCCTGTTCTTCCCCTGCACTATTATTAACGTTTGTCAGAGGAATATTTCCGTAAGCATTGGAGAGAAGCAGCGCGACGGCCTTGCTGATCGCTTCTTTTTCCGATATATCATTGCTCTGTGCGTAACGATCCAGCATATAATTTTCAAACACCGTCAGGGCATCCTCTTTTTCATACGGAGACAAGCCATGGAAAAAATACCCTCCATAACAATAACAGTCATTTTTCATCAGCTGCACCATGGACATGGTCAGAAGCTCATAACGATACTCGCAGGGAATCTCGTTTAGCTGCGCAAGTAAAACCTCGCAGGTTTCCCCTTCCATCAGGCGGGTCAGCTTCCTCGCGGCAAATTCCCTTATCAATACATACGAACATAAGAATCCAACTCTGCCTTCGGCATCTTCCTGTAACAGACCCGTGATGGTGAAAATATCCTCCGGGGTAATCGTCTTCAGTTCCGTTCCCCATTTTTTAGAAAAATAGGCATCCACCCGGTCATAACAGCTTCGCTCGTAGCGGCAGAAATAGTCGTAATCCACCCCTTCTTCCCCACAGGACAGCATCTTATATGCCAGTTCCTCGTGCAGAAGCTTATAGGAAAACAATTCCTGCTGCTTCAGTCCGAAACGTTTCTGTCGTTTCATCAGCTGATCAATGACTCTGTCAATGATCTCATGGGGTGCCAGATTATTACAGCTGCAATCCGCCACCAGCTTCACCAGAATAAAAGGCGTCACGGGGAGTCTGCGCAGGTACGGATTCGACCGGATACGCTCCTTCGTCCGCTCCACAGTGTCCGGCTTCCGGTTCCGCAGCTGTCCGATATACTTCGTCAGCAGCTGCTCGATACCTTCTGCATCTATCTCAGGATCCAGTGGTGCCAGATGCCATCTTTGCTCCGGCAGTCTGCTGCCCAGGATAGGATTCTGCCCTTCCGCGTCGTAGAGAGGTCGCCCTGCGATCAGGAACACCGCTTTTCCACAGGTATCACGCTGGCTCTCCGCATCGCTCACCCTCTCGATCCATGCTACCACCTGCTCCTGTTTCTCCGGCTCTGCCTCATCATAGCCGTCGATCAATACAAACAGTTTTCTCTTCGCATTAAAATTACTCACAATTTCTTCAAATTGTGAGTACTCGCAGGTCTTATGCAGCAGATTCGACGCATAGAGGCATTCGATGCCGTCTCCGCCTGTGCAGTCTAAGTCCTCCGCCTGTAGCAACAGTACCAGTGCCCCCTCCGGCAATTTATGGAATTTTGCCAGCTCTTCATACATTTTCAGAGCGCTTTCCGCCGCAGAACCACTCTCTGATAATCTCTGGCAGCCATACAGACTGGACAGCAAAATCCCCTGTAACAGCGTGGATTTTCCATAGCCGTTGGGTGCCTCCACATAGACCAGGTTCCCCTTGCCCGTAAGCTCGCTCATCCGCCATGTTTTGTCCTGTTCCAAAGCATCTGCCCGTAATCCGGGAATACGATACACCTCATGGAAGGGGATATTGTCCTGATAGCCTCCACGTCCGACATTCTTATACGGACGGACTATCGAATACTGTCGCCAGTAATTCTTCGCCAGATCAATTGCCTCCGGGTACTCCTCCAACCATGTCTTTGCCGCCGTGGCTTCCTCCGGCAGTTTGATGGTATGGACACCATATCGGACACCATATCCGCCAGTTACTGTACTTCCTTTGATCTGCGGCAGCCACTCCTCCACCTTCTCATCACCGTTCTCCTGGAAAATGACCTTCAACAGATTTCTGACACGGCTTGTCATCTGATCGCAAAAATCATCCCATTCTTCTCCGCTTCCATTTGCGATCGTAGTTCCCACTCCAAAACAAAGTTCTCCATTTCTCAATGCCTGCCCAGGATACGACAATAACAGCAGAAGAAACTTTCTCCCCTGATTACCCAGTTTATCGATCTTATACTCGGAAAGCCGTTTCTCCCGGTGTCCGTCCTGCTCATAGACGATCTTCACATCTTTCAGTTCTGGTGCGAAATCCAGCCGAACCCCTTTTTTTCTGCTCAAATAGACATATCCGGACGTTTTTATCTCTAATGCCATGATGTTACTCCTATGATGCGTTTTCCCCTAAAAATTTCCAACCTATTCCAACCTATCTCCAACTTTCAATCCAAGTTGCGGGTTCGTAATATAAACCCATCAAACAAAACACCACCCCAAATGCTCACAACCAAGGAGGACAAACTTATGAAAAATACAATCAAAAATACAACCAGCGCTTTTGAAAAGAAACTCGACATTCAGGAAGATCTCTTGAAGATCATCCGACAGGTCCGTAAACAGCGTACTTCTTCTGTGATGGACTTACAAAGCTCCAATCCTGCGCTTTATGAACAGTTCTCTGCTGCTTTATATTATTTCCTTATGCCCGCAACAGAAGGTATGAGATTCATGTTATCCCATCAGGATTCCGAGGAAAAATTTGCCAAGACACAGCTCTCCACCTATACAAGCTCTCTTCTGGCATCCCTTCAATCCATGGGCATGGAGCCGGCTGATATCATGAGTGAGACATGGCTCTGGCTATTCTCCGGTTTTACCGATAAATCCCGTAAAAATGCCGGCAGACTACGTATTGATGTCCTTCTGGACACAAAAGAGGACTTTCTGCTGCCCAGCTTATATATGTATCTGAACAATCATCTCTTAGATGCTGTGCTGAAAGCTCAGAAGACTCCCTATACAGATCCAATGGATGAGTCGGTAGCCGATGAGGATACTCTCACGCTTGGCGAACTTCTCTGCGACAACACACAGTTGATCGAGAATACCTGCGCTTATCTGTGTGAGCCGGATGCCTTTTCTCAGCTTCTGGAGAAAAATAAATTATCAGCCTCTGAGAAATTGTATATCCTGCTCCTGGGTCTGGGCTGCGGCGAAATGCCGAAAGCGATCAAATCCTTCGCACAGGAGATCTCCCCGGCAACTTTGCGCACCATTGTACGGAACAGCTGTCCTTCTCTTAATTTAGACAGCTTCCCGTTAGAAGAGGCTCTCTGTGATTTAAGTGCCGCAGATACCAAGAGGATCAGTTCGATCAAGCGCTCCGCAATCCATCTTCTTAAAGAAGATGAAAAATTTAAACAGTGTCTGCTGAGCGTTTGATTCCGGAATCCGGTGCAAACATCCGCGTAGCACAATAAAAAAGGAGCAATCCCACGCCCTGGAACAGATAATTCCAGGGCGCGCTGATGTTTAAGAATAGCAGCATTACCGTTCCCAGGATTCCCAGGATATGTGTAGCAATTCTCACCCATACAGGAGCCGACTGTCTTCTTAATCTGCCGAATTTACTGTATCTGCGGACGATGGCTCTCGCCGTTCCGATATCATCCCGTTCTCTGTATAACCATGTAAAATATATAGAAAAAACTGCCATATAGATAAGGGCGATCATGCTGTACCGGTAGATCTCATTCACCTGCGCCTGTGTGATCTGCAATCCTGACAGTGCACAGAGCTTCGTAATACTGTCAATTGCCACGGAAGGCATGACGAACACCGCCATGAGGATGACTTCTGCACGATACAATGCCGGCAGGACACATTGCTCCCTCTGCAGCACGACCCAGAATCCCAGTCCCAGAAGCAGGGCTCCCACGCTGGTCCACAATGCCCAAGACTGCTGTTCCTGTACGGAGATGACTCCTGCTTCCGCAGGGAGCTGTCCATAGAACAAACGGTTATAACAGCCGCAGCCCGCTGCTAACAGCAGTATGCAGCCTACGATCAGTTGAAATCTGTCCTGTCTGATTTTCTTCATTTTGTTCCTTTCTGAACAGTTACAAACATTTGTAACTATTCAGAACCCCATTCGCAGAACACAGTTTTGTATGGCTCTGAGTAGTTACAAACATTTTACTATTTCTGTGCATTATAGTAAATACTAACTGTCTTTTTTCTGAATAGTTGATGCCTACGGATTGTTCCGTGCTACGCACTCCCACAGTTCTGGCATCTCACAATAATATTGTTACGACCATCTGCGTCAGATTGATCACCATCTGATAGCGTCTCCCGAAGGGATTTGCCCGCTGGACCTCTTCTCGGACCACTTTCTTCGCATCCTCTAACACCGCCTGGGGATCCTTCGGATACGGCAGTTTGAATACTATGGTTTTGCTGTTATTTTGCAGCTCTCTCCGCAGGTACTCCCGCAGTTTTTTCTCCTGATGAAAGTATAACTTATGCTCCCGGAACCAGTCGGATGGAACTGTGGATGCGATCCCTGCGGATTCAGATAAATCATGGTCTCTGCTGATCTGTCTGTCCGTGAGTTTATAATAATCGTAATGTATCCGTCCATCCTGCTCCGCCAGCGTGGCGTCAAAGGTAAAGTCCATATGGTAGGCGCATCCGGCGATCCGGACCATGTTCCAGGCATGTCCCTCCGGCACAGCTCCCGGTGTCTGCACCGCTTTACCGGTCACGACTTCCGCCTCGATCCCCACTGCGTTCAGCAAGATCTTTGCTGCCTTGGAGATGCCGTCACATACAGCTCTTCCATAGGCGAAAAAGCCTTCCGCCTCATGTACCGGCAGTGAAGGATCATCGTCATAACGGACATGCTCCACGATATATTGATGAACGATCCGCAATCTCTCCTCTTCCGGCTTCCCTCTGCACATACGTTGCACCTTCCCGACCTTATACAGCATCGGTTCGGTTCGATAAGCAACCATATTCATTTACACTTCCACCTCTACTTTGCATCTACTACGTTGATCTGAAGGGTTCTCGGCATCACCGCGATACGCATTGCCTTTTTTAACTGTACCGTCTTGCCCGGAACTACTTTCTGCCGCTTACCGTCACCGTAGATGGCAGTCCAGGTGAGGGTCGAGAGATTACTGATCCCTATCATGTCATATTTTTTATTGTAAAGGATCCGGAAAATACGATCATCCGGCATACCTTTCATCAGCTTCCCTACCGTGTATACATCCCCGGGCTGCACTTTTAACTTCAGAGACGCTTCCCCTGCCCGCAGGATGTTAAACAGTGCATGGTGTCTGTAAGCCACATCTGTTCCCAGGTCTCCTTCACATTCGAAGCATCGTCCACTGTCGCTAAAAGTAACCGCTCCGCAATGTGGACACTTGATCAGGGTCTGCTCGATCCTGCGGAAGGTCTCAATCCAGTCTTCGTTATCCGGACGGCCTTCCCGTTTGTCCTTTGCCAGATGCGTCACAAACGTGCTGATAAAAAGCTCTTTGATCTCCTTCGGGAGATTCATCCAATACTGTGTCTGTCCCTTCGATCTCACATCTGAACGCAAGGCGATAGAGTTACGCTTGTCCGTTGGATGCCATGTAAATACGGCCTCTGATCCATACACTACTCTCTCCGCGCCGGTATCTATTCCCTGTCCGTGGCTTTCACAATAGTGATCGGTAAAGGGACCGTCGAAGGGATAGCCTCCGCACAGAAGACGGTAGGCAAAAACAGCCAGTGAGAAGCGGTCCGAACAGTTATCCGGCAGATCTCCCAGCACCACCTCCGGTGCACGATAGCCCGGCGTCCCTAGAATACTTTTGGTGTCTTTGATTCCTATGTTATCGTTATCAATTACCTTGATATCACCCGTTTTCGGATTAAAATAAATGTTGCCTTCGTTAATGTCCTTATAACACATGCCATAGCTGCGGTGGATCGCCTCAAATACTCTCGCAAGATTCTGTATAATCCGGCACATTGCTTTGGCAGAAGGGCATTTCGCAGGGTTTGACCATGCCTGGGGAATGGTGGCGTAATCATCCAGATCCACCAGATCCATGATGTAACCAAAGCCCTCTTTACCGTCCTGTGTTACCAGAATCTTCGGAGATACCACTTCCGTTAATACATTTCCGTCTTTATCTTTGAGAGGACCTAAGTTTATCAGCTGTTCAATATTTTTCTGAATGCCCGTAGGATCTTCTTTATAGATTTTACAGGCAAATTCTTCTCCGGTAGAGGATAACCTCACGCGGCGCACCTGTGCCTGTCCACCTGTTCCCAACCGCTCCCCGATGATATACTGTTTACGATTTGCGTCAGTAAGAATTTCCCCTTTTTTTATTATCATTTTCTTTTCTTTTTCCATACTAATCCTCCCACTGATACAATCTTGCCTCGTAAGTGGCACAGGAGTCCCAGATTCCCAGCTCCGGGACTGCTTCATCATCTGTCGGAATACGGAACTCATTGCCGGACTCCTCCTTCAGACGAAGGATTTTTCCTGCCGGTACGATTTTTCCCTCTTTCAGCTTCCAGGGAACCCCGGAGCCATTCCAGAGACCATAGCCTCTGTCCTGACGATAAATGCACCTTGCCAGCGTATCTCCCGTAGCTGTCGCATCCGCATTCTCCGTCTCCGCTTCCTCTTCCTGTAGGTCTGTATGTAACACCGGAATACTCTGGCTTCGGTGGCAGGCACTGCGATAGATGGGGATATTTCTGCTGCCGCAGCTGATGACTCCAACGATACCGATGCTTTCAAGGATCCGGTCCATTCCCCTTAAGTGGATTTTGTCGTCTGTTCTATGGTGCTCCCTGGTCTTCAGTCCATCCGCCAGGAGAACTACTTTTTCTTCTTTTGTCTCATTATCTTTTGTAACGATAAGGCATTCCTTCAGTTCATCGGTAACTGCTGCCTTCTCCTGTTTTAATGTCCTGCGGATTGCCATCAGTTCTTCCAGCACTCCCAGCCAGAAGCTATTGGAATACTCCGGTTCCTCTGCCTTCCTGTCAGGCAGGCAATACCGCTTCTCAGTCTGGCGTTCCTGCTCGAACAGGATACTGAGTCTGTCGCCTCTGTCGAGATCGGATTTCCGGTACACATACAGAAATCCCGACTTTTCAAGCTTTTTCAATGCCTTCGGTAACAGCACTTTTTCGGAGAGTCCTTCCGGAATATTTGCCTCAGTCTCATAGGGCGTAACATGCAGTTCCACCTCTTCTCCCTCACTGTCAATGGCTGTGTAGATCCGCAGATTCTTTAAGAAGCGCTCGCATTTTACTTCCCGGCAGCCCAACTGTTCCAGTTCCTGCTGCTCCCGGGTCTGTATTCCGGTGGCAGCATCTCCGAACAGCATCAGCGCCACGGAACAGTCATCCCCGGTATACCTGGACACATCCGTCTCGTCATCTAAGTGAAACGGTCTGTCCAGCGCTTTCGTCTCGTGAATCTGTTCAATCAGAGCCTGTGCATACTGGAAAAAGGCATCCCCCTGATCCAGGCAGTCATAAATACCGTCTGTGGACAGCAAAAGATAAGCAATGTTGTCACGCTCAAAACTATCGATTAAAAATGTATATTCCGCGGTATTGGACGCCATAGAGTTGGTGATGGAATTGCATTTCAATCCATGCCGTTTGAACAGCTGCCAGTTACCTTCCGGTGTGCCGTCCCCGGAAAAGCCCATCAGGATCGCGCCGTCTCCCAGCTGCCCGAGAACGATCTTATTCCGATAACGAATTGCAAAGAGAAATGTTGTCCCGTATTTCCTGATAATCTTCACATCCGAGAGCTTTGCTTCAGATACCTTCTCTGCCCTGCGTTCGTAATCTTCGACGACCTTTTTCCGCCACATCTGAATAAAAGCGGACTTAAACTTCGCAGTCTTCAGGTACTCGGTCCAGTCCGGCACACCCGTCTTCTCATAGCCCGCCTTCAGGATCCGAACCATTTCCACGAACAGCTCACAGGCGATCTTCGCACCTATATCAGAGTAGATGTATTCCTTACTGCCATGCCCGTCAGCGACGCATACAACCTGACAATCATTATCGATATTGTCTGCCAGGGAATAGTCCTGGCAGACAGTATTATTTGCGACATGCGCGCGACCCTGCTTCGACGCATAATATGTTGTAGTATTCGGATCTAAACGGCATACCATTTCTATTTCCTCCTATGCTTCTTCGATATCCTCCTCAGTGAGCCATTCTTCCTCCGCCTCTCCCATGTTGAACGCGTCATCCTGTCCGGGAAGCAAGCTGGCATAGAGGGATGTTACAGCCACCCAGTTGATCACCTCGGCGAGGTCCTCTGCATGATCCACACGGAAAATCAGCGGGGTCGTCTTCTCGTTGATTGTCCCGACAGTAGCAAAATCAGCGATCTGAGCTTCGTTATAGCTTCCGACTCCGATTCCGATACGTATCACCTTTTCTTTTCCCGTATTTCCTGCTAACTTGCCCTTCATCTTCTGAATTTCCGCATGATATGCCGGAAGTTCCCCCGGATTACATTCACCGTCGGTCAGAAGTATTACTACCGGCGGCAAAGCATGGGCAACTTCTCCCTCACATTTCAGGGAAGCGTTGACCATTTTCAGGGCTTCGGGAGTATTCGTCCCGCCATCCGCCGTGATATCCTGCCAGTTGAAATTTTCAATACTTTCAAAAGTATCTTCTGTGCCTACAATGCACTGGGCACTATCACTGAACACGATAACTTTGATCTCAAGCTCTACATTGTTCTCCTCGGCGGTCTTGCTGAGTTTCTTTTTCAGAGGTCCCATAGCCGCATTTACCTGCGTAATGGGGGTGCCATACATGGAACCTGATCTGTCAACTACAAAGATGATTTTTAAATGGTTTTTCGTTAAGACATCTTTTCTTGCCATAATTCGTTTCCTCCTTTGGGGTGCTTTGTTTATCTGTATACTTCTTTAACGAATGAGGGCAATAAAAAAACTCCCCTTTCGGAGAGTTTTTTTAAATATTTTGGGGTTCTGAATAGTTATCAAGACCTGAGTTCTACACCCAGCTTGTTGTTCAGGTTCTTCAGGATCTTCTTCACATAGCCGTCCACTGCTTCTGTGGTGAATTCTTCCTCCTTCGGAGCAAAGGTTACAGTGAAGGCCATGGACTTCTTCTCAGGACCTACCTGTAATCCTTCGTAGACATCGAAGAGTTCTAC
>CAVGMD010000094.1:0-9892 GCA_963630275.1 Bacteroidaceae bacterium
GCAGAGAGCCAGATCCGTGATACCGATATGGCTACTGAGATGGTTAAGTACTCCAACAACAACATCCTGGCTCAGGCAGGTCAGGCTATGCTGGCTCAGGCTAACCAGTCCAACCAGGGCGTACTGTCTCTGTTACAGTAATCTTAACCACAGATTAACCCAAACATTATTACAATTAGTTGTGTGAAAACTAACATAAAAAGGTTCCGCCGGAGAACTCCGGTGGAACCTTTTTGCTACAGACCAGTCAGAAACGAAAACATTAAAAAAGCAACCGCCCCCGCCAAAGGTGTAGGTTGCTTTTTTAGAGTTATAAACTGAGGCGAACCGTTGCTGTACGGTAGCACTCTTTTTGTACTTAAATGCTATCACAATGGTGTATTTTCGTCAACGGTTTTCGCAAGTTGAGCTTCTAATTCAGCAAGTTTCTGCTTCAGAATTTCGTTCTCTTTACTAAGAACTTCTTTTTGCTGCGTTAATGTATCAACTTCCGCACTTAACGTATCTACCATATATTTCACGGTATTGTCATCCATTACCTTTAATTCCTGTGAAAAGAATCCCATAACTTTCTCCATATCCAGACACATTCGATAAAGTGTCTCATACATTGGCTTAAATTCAGAATATGCAGTAATGAGTTGCACAATAGTAGCGGGATCATCACTACTGAAGAATGTAAGCCAGGCATCTAACTGAGTTTCTATATTTTTATTGTGCATACGGGTACGAAAAATGTCAAGGGGAATAAGAATATATTCCTGCAACATATCCAGTTCCAAACCAGAATTGAATGTTGTTTTGGAACGATGAAAATAGGTATTTGGAAATGCCTTAAATTCCCGAGGACTTTTTTCGTAAAGGACAATTAAGTAAACTTTTTTTAATTGACTGTAGGAGAAGGTATCTCCATAGGTATTGCGGGCGCGCTTATATTGACGCAGCAGCATATCGGCACTGTAACATGCACAGCGTTCACCGGGAAAGAAATATCCAATCTTCTGAATTTCTACATTCGCGAGGGAGCCGTCATCCAATTCTACAATGATGTCAGTGACCAGGAGCGAACTTTCATCTGTGATGCGCGTAGAATCATTTGGCAGGACTTTTACGATTTTTACCTGGCGATTTAACATAGAATATAAAAAAGATTCTAAACGTGCTGGATCGTATTCCGGATTCAGAACTTCTTTACAGAAGCCATCATACAAAATTTTCAGTCCCCGATTACCACAGCAAAAGTTCAGAAATTCTTCCTGCTGATGTGATTTCCATTTTTCGAAAATAGACAAAAGCTTCGGCTTGGAATAAATTTCAGTTAAAATTTCTTCCCGGCTACGAATGAGTGGAAAATGAGATTGAAGAGCATTTGGCATAAAAACCTCCTTTGTAAAAGCACAATAACAAGTTATAATGTATTGATGAATGAGCGGGCGAACTGCCCTGTGAATGGAAAAGAATCGATGGAATAAACATATCGATTTATAGACTATCATATCCGCTGATATGAGGAATGTCAATCCCTGTATACTTGCAATCATTCTGCAAATGCTATAGACTAAAAGAAATATACATTGATCCGAAAGCAGCAAAGGAGAACAGCTATGTGTACAGCAGCAACTTATAAATCACAGGATTTTTATTTTGGCAGAACTTTTGATTATGAATTCAATTACGGAGAAGAAGTGGTGGTGACACCGCGGAATTACTCCTTCCGGTTACGACATCAGAATGCATTAACAGAGCACTATGCCATGATCGGCATCGCCCATATGGTGGGAGATTATCCTCTGTATTATGATGCGGTAAATGAAAAGGGGCTTGGCATGGCAGGATTGAACTTCCCGGGAAATGCCGCCTATAATAAGGTACAGGAAGGTAAGGACAATATCACTCAGTTCGAATTTATCCCCTGGATCCTGGGGCAGTGCGCCAGTGTTCAGGAGGCAAGAGTGCTTTTGTCCCACATTAACCTGACGGATACTCCGTTTAATGAGATCTATCCGGTCTCTCCCTTGCACTGGATCCTGGCAGACAGAGACGAAGCCATTACCATTGAATCCGTACAGGAAGGACTGAAAATATATGATAATCCGGTGGGAGTTCTGACCAACAACCCGCCCTTCGACAAGCAGCTGTTCCGTCTGAATGATTACAGCTACCTGTCCCCTGAGCAGCCGGTAAATCATTTTTCCAAAGATTTGAACCTGAACCTCTACAGCCGCGGCATGGGCACCATGGGTCTTCCCGGTGATCTGTCCTCCGCCTCCCGTTTTGTCCGGGTGGCATTTACGAAGATGAATGCCCTGTCCGGTCCTTCGGAGTCCGAGAGTGTCAGCCAGTTCTTCCATATATTGGGAAGCGTGGAGCAGACGAGAGGATGCTGTCTGTTAGAGAACGGCAAATACGAGATCACGATCTATACCTCCTGCTGTAATGCTGACAGAGGAATTTACTATTATACCACCTATGAAAATCATCAGATCACAGCAGTGGATATGTACCGGGAGAACCTGGATGGTGATATGCCCATTCATTATCCGCTGGTGCAGGGAGAGCATATTTTACTGCAGAATGCGGCAGATACAACGGAGGAAAATCTGTAAATGGATGTACAGAGAGAGCAACAGGAACAAAACAATCAGACCGATAAAGTAGTGTCCGGCTTCGCCTTCTATTCCGAGAAGGATGCCAGACTTGCGGAGCAGGAACGGCAGAAGATCGCCTATCTGGATAAGCGCATCGACCGCGGAGATATCCAGTCGGTGCTTGCCATCTATAAAAAAGCGCTGGAAGACCGGGTGTTCCGCACTCCTGTGGGACTAGAGTATCTCAGGGAGCTGCAGGGAGAATTGCGCGCCCGGGAAAAGGAACTGGGAGAAGAAGTTCCTCCGATCCCCCTGTGGACGAATTTTGCCGATGTCAGGGCAAAGGCATCTCCGGCGAGAAGGCGGATTCAGCCGATGCCGGAAGACGGCAGTAAGAAAGCAGGGTTTCGCCTGTCACTGCTTATGAATGTCGTGATGATCGTGGCAATCATTGCCATGTTTGTGATTACATTGAATTCCGACCAGCCCAATATCCTGAATTACGAGCGGAATCTTCAGAATAAATACGCTTCCTGGGAACAGGAACTGACCCGGAGAGAGCAGACGGTGCGGGAAAAAGAGAGAGAACTACATATAGAAAATACTGAAAATACAGAGACCGAAGTTTCACAGAATTGACATATTTTCGCGCTATACTATGTCTTACAACAGAAAGGTGAGGGTGTGTATGGACAGACTGAAAATACTGGTAGTGGATGATGAGAGCAGAATGCGTAAGCTGGTCAGGGATTTCCTGGTCAAGAGCAATTTTGATGTGTTGGAAGCCGGAGATGGCGAGGAAGCATTGGATATCTTCTATAAAGAGAAAGACATTGCACTGATTATTCTGGATGTAATGATGCCGAAAATGGACGGCTGGCAGGTATGCCGGGAGGTTCGCGTGAACTCCAAAGTGCCTATTATCATGCTGACAGCCCGCGGAGATGAGAGAGACGAACTTCAGGGATTCCAGCTGGGCGTGGATGAGTATATTTCCAAGCCTTTCAGCCCTAAGATTCTGGTAGCCCGGGTGGAAGCGATCCTGCGCAGGACGAACCAGCTGGGAGCGGACGAAGCGCTGACCTGCGGCGGCATCACTGTGGATAAGGCAGCGCACCGCGTGATCATAGACGGCAAAGATGTGGACTTGAGCTACAAAGAATTCGAACTTCTGACTTATTTTATGGAAAATAAGGGGATTGCCCTGTCCCGAGAGAAGATACTGAACAACGTATGGAACTATGATTACTTCGGGGATGCCCGTACCATTGATACCCATGTGAAGAAGCTGCGCAGCAAACTGGGCGAAGAAGGCAATCTCATCAAGACCATATGGGGAATGGGGTACAAAATGGATGAAACAGCGGAATAAACAGCAGAAGAAAAAAGTACATTCTATCAGAGGGCAGTTCGCCTGGATCTTTATCGGACTGATGATCGGGACGATTCTGCTATGTCTGCTGCTCAACTATATGTTTTTGGGCAAAGTCTACATGCAGAGCAAGCTGGATGTCATCCACGATGCCTACTGGACGATCAAGCAGGCGGCGGACAGCGACAGCTATGGCTCCGAGGAATTCGCCAGGGAACTGGATGATGTGTGCAGAAGCTATAACATGACAGTATGCGTCATGGACGTGAATTCCAACATGAAATATGTATCCATCAATGGCGGTGAGAGACTGGAGAATCGTCTGATCGGTTATGTGTTCGGCTTTGGAACTCCTTTGGATAACGAGCGGGTCATCGAGAACGGTGATGACTATGTGATCCAGAGAACCGGACAGGAGAACAAGGAATATTTAGAGATCTACGGAAGACTGAATACCGGTATCTCTTTTATCATGCAGACACCACTCTCCAGTATTCAGGAGAGTGCTAAGATCGCCAACCGTTTTTATGCGCTGGTCGGCTGCCTGGGAGCATTGGCAGGAGGTATCATTATCTGGTTTGTATCCAGACGTGTGACGAAGCCGATCCTGGAGCTGAATAATATCTCGGAGCGGATGGTACAGCTGGATTTTGAAGCAAAATACCAGGGTCGGGCTCACAATGAGATCGATCTGCTGGGAGAGAACATTAATAAATTGTCCGATTCCCTGGAACAGACGATTTCGGAACTGAAGACTGCCAACAATGAGTTGCAGCGGGATGTGGAGAAAAAGGAAGCCATCGATGAAATGCGTAAGGAGTTCCTGGCGAATGTCTCCCATGAACTGAAGACCCCCATCGCTCTGATCCAGGGCTATGCGGAAGGGCTGCAGGAGGGTATCAATGACGATCCCGAGAGCAGACAGTTCTACTGCGATGTCATCGTGGATGAAGCGACGAAGATGAACAACATGGTGAAAAAACTTCTGACCCTGAACCAACTGGAATTCGGCAATGATGTGGTGACCATGGAACGCTTCGATATCACAGCACTGGTGAAGAACTATATCCAGTCGGCAGCAATTCTGACGAAACAGAATGACATCACGGTGCGGATGGAAGAGTATCCTCCCATCTACGCGTGGGCGGACGAATTTAAAATAGAAGAAGTATTCATGAACTTTTTCTCCAACGCGGTAAATCACTGCGAGGGAGACAAGATCATTGATGTCAAAATTGAACAGAAGTCCGGCAAAGTGCGGGTATCGGTATTTAATACCGGTAAGCCGATTCCGGAGGATTCCATCGACCATATCTGGGAGAAATTCTATAAAGTAGACAAAGCCAGAACCAGGGAATACGGCGGCAGTGGTGTAGGACTGTCCATTGTGAAGGCAATCATGGATTCCATGAACCAGCCTTACGGTGTGATCAACTATACCAACGGTGTGGAATTCTGGTTTGAATTGGAGACAAAATAACGATTTTAAAAGGATATATTTTTATATGAGGGAAGAACAGATACAGGAGACGCCGGTAAAGGTGCTGCTCGTCGGGGTGGACATCGGGGAAGAGCCGGATTTTGAACATTCCATGGAGGAACTGGCAAGTCTGGCAGAAGCCGCGGAGAAAAAAGTCGTGGGTCAGATCGTACAACGACTGGATCATGTGAACAAAGCATTGTATATCGGAACGGGCAAAGTGTCGGAAGTGCGTCAGATGGTGCAAATGTACGGCGCACAGGAAGTGGTGTTCGACAATTCCCTGACGCCTTCTCAGATGCGTAATCTGGGCAGGGAGCTGGAACTAACTGTCATTGACCGGACGAATCTGATCTTCGACATATTTGCCATACGGGCACAGACCAGAGAAGCCAAACTGCAGGTGGAGACGGCGAGACTGCAATATATGCTTCCGAGACTGGTGGGCATGTATGATGCACTGAGCCGTCAGGGCGGCGCCAGCGGCAGTATGAGTAACAAGGGTACCGGTGAGAAGAAACTGGAGCTGGACAGACGTAAGATCGAACACCGGATTACGGAACTGAAAAAGGAACTGGAAGATGTCAGCAGGACCCGGGATGTGCAGCGCAGGAAAAGGCAGCAGTCCAGGATTCCGCAGGTGGCGCTGGTGGGTTATACCAACGCGGGAAAGTCTACGATTCTGAACCGCATGGTAGAGCAGTTCGGAGAACTCCCGGAGAAGACAGTTATGGAAAAAGATATGCTGTTCGCCACACTGGAGACCAGCGTCCGCAGCATAGACACCGGGCACAATAAGCCGTTTTTCCTGACGGATACGGTTGGCTTTATCAATAAGCTGCCCCACGGTCTGGTAAAGGCATTCCGCTCAACCCTGGAAGAGGTAAAATACGCAGATCTGCTGATCCAGGTGGTGGATTTTTCCGATGAGAATTACAGGCAGCAGATGCAGGTGACTGCAGATACCCTGAAAGAACTGGGAGCAGGTGACATTCCGCAGATCGTGGTGTATAATAAAGCAGACAAATGTGGTATGGATTCTTTGCCGCAGAAGAGACAGGAACACTGGTATCTCGCTGCAGGGCAGAATATCGGTATCCGTGAACTGGCGGAAGCCATCGAACAGCAGGTTTATGCGGATAACGTGGATTGTATTTTCCTGATACCGTACAATGCGGGGAATATTGCATCCTATCTGATGGAAGAAGCGCAGGTTTTTTCTACAGAGTACAGGGAAGACGGTATTTTGATCCATGCGGACTGTCACAGGCAGGACATGGAAAAATACAAAGCTTACGTGGTGCAATAGATCATGCAATGAGGGAAGGATAACAGATGGAACAGAATACACAGCAGGACAGAGCGAAACTTTTGGAGCAGCAGGCAAGGGAGTACCTGATGCGGTCCAACGATCCGATATTTACACAGTATATACAACAGCTGATTCCCAGAATACAGAAACAGCCCCAGTATGTGGAGCGGTTACAGGAAGAGCTGGATAAAAGTGTGGAATACTGGCACCAGAGACAGCAGCTGAATGCAGCAAGAGCAGAAAGGGCTGCCACAGAACAGGCGCAGGAGACCGTACAGCCTCTTGCACAGGAGACCCCGCAGGGACAGCCGACAGGACAGTTCACAGCACAGAAGCTGGCAGAGCCTGTCCCGCAGGAACCGAAGAAGAAACAGAATGCGGAGTACCTGGTGGCAACGATCGCACTCTCTGTCGTAGGCGGTATTTTTATCCTGACCGCCCTGGTACTTATGGGAATGTATTTCATGAACGGATGGGTCAAGGGCATCTCGCTGTATGTGGTATCCCTGGGAGTGGTATTGCTTGCGGAGTTACTCCTTCGTAAGAAGCTGCCGAAACTGGCACAGATATTCTCGGCAATCGGTATGGCTGCACTGTATTTGTCCACCATGATCAATACGGTGTTCTTACATAATTTCGGTATGATTCCCACTGCGGTGATTATTGCAGTGATCACAGTGGGAACAGTCTTGTTAAGTAAAAAGCGGGATTCTCTGATTCACAGACTTCTGGGAATCGCAGCATGCTGGCTCTGTACCTATCCGATGTTCGCATCCGAGGGATTTACGGAGGCGGAGGCTCTGCTGGTGTTTACATTGATCCTGATCCTCAGCGTACTGTGTGCCTGCGTGCCGGTCAAACGATTCCATACGGCAACACAACTGATCCTGCTTGCCAGTACGACGCTTATGATTCCGTGGGTATCGGTCTGTATAGCAACAGACCCGATCATAGACCATATGCCGGTAGGTATTATAATTGTGGCATATAGTGGCTTATACATGGTTGCACATCTGGTCCTGATCATGCAGGGACGCTATGCCGCAAAAGAAAACCGGACAGGACATGCGGTGAAAGGCGGCGGACTGCTGGCGACGTATATCTTCTTTATTATCGTATCCGGAATCATAGAGAACGCTTACATGTACCAGTACTGGACAGAATCACACACGGACGGATCTATTGGTGTCTATGTACTGACCGGGGTCACATTTGTGATTTCGCTGATCTCCGTGATCGCTCTGAAGAATACGAAAGAGAGGTGGCTGCCCTACTATTTCTTCAGTTTTGTAACATTCCTGGGGTTCTACGGCATAAAGGATGACTGGGGAATGGACTGGAGAATGGTGATCTGCGCGACGGTGCTGTTGGTGGCAGGTAAAATACTGGCACGTTTTGCAAAAAGCGGCGTGGCGGCACTGGATGCCGTTATTACGACGGTTTACTGCATATTGTTTTTAGCCAACGGAGTGGAGACCCCCTATGCATATGTACTTCTGGCAGGAACGATTCTCAGCATGTTCCTTGTCTGTGAATGGAGAACCTACCAGGAGATCATCCTCACATTTTCCCTGGCTTTTTTTGCCCTGACGCATTTGATGCCCGTGATAAAGCTGCCGGCATTTTCCGGAATTCTCCTCGTGAGCATTCTGCTGTTCAATAACGTAAAATGCATGAGGGATAAGGGAATCCTCGTATTTAATGTATTCGTACTGATCGGACAGGTCGGAGCACTGATCGGCCTGGCGAACCCGGTATATTGGAATTCCTACATTACTTATTTATGTATGTTTGTGTTTGTACTGGCTTATCTGGTACTGACCCTGCAGGAAAAATATTATAAGAACTTTAAGCACAGAGAACTGATCATCGTAATATTCCTGACCTATATGGCACTGATCGTCAAGACAAATATACCGGTGATCAACAGCATTCTGATCATGCTGATCGCACTGGTAAGCGTGACTGCCGGTTTCGTGAAAAAGGATAAGCCCGTCAGAATCTATGGCTTAGTGCTTTCTCTGTGTACTTGTGGTAAAATAGCTTTATATGATTACTGGGGCGCACCGATCCTGCAGAAGACCATACTTTTCTTCGTGGTAGGCGTAATTGCTCTTGCAATTGCCGGAATCTATATTATACTGGAAAAGAAATGCAGTGAGTGATATAAGGACAGGAAGGAAAAATTATGACAGGACGTAAAAGAAGCATTATATGCGGAGTCTTATTATGCACAATGATGTTATCCATGACAGCCTGCGGCAACGAGATCCCGGATCTGACGGAAGAAGAATCCCAGCGGGTCGGAGAGTATGCGGCAGTAACTCTGTTAAAATATGATGCCAATAACAGAAGCCACCTGGTGGAACCCGAGGTGGTGATCGCCAAACTGGAAAAGGAAGCGGCAAAAGAAGCAGCGAGAGCAGAGCAGGAAGTGGCAAAAGCGGAAGAGACTGCTTCCGGAACTACGGAAGTGACGATGCCAACGGCACAGGAAGATATTACCGCCAGCATGGAAGAGTTTTTTGCCCTGCCGGAAGGTGTGTCGCTGACATACGAGGATTATCTGGTGACGGATTCTTATCCCGAGGATGGATCGGCGGATGAGTATTTCACATTGGATGCTTCCCAGGGGAAGAAACTGCTGGTGCTCCGATTCAATCTGACGAACGGGACAGAGCAGGAGCAGACGATTGATCTGTTGAATACGAACTCCAGATATATTATTACAGTGAATGGCAGTACCAGAGCGAATGCCCTGACGACCATGCTGCCGAATGACATGTCTACCTATGCGGAGACCCTGGAGCCCGGTCAGACACAGGAACTGGTATTATTACTGGAAGTAAATGAAGATGTGGCAGATGCTGTACAGGCGATAGCACTTCGTCTCAAAAATGCATCAAATGAATATACAATTCAACTATTGTAGATGTTTTTTGAAAAAAACAAAAAACAGTGTTGACAAGTAGAGTATAGGATGATATACTCAGTTTCGTTGTCACGGCAGTGCCAAGACGACGAAACAGCTTCCGATAAGACTTAAAAAGTTTTTGAAAAAGTTGTTGACAGATACCGACAAGGTATGATAAGATACCAAATGTCGCGAAAAAAGAAAGTTTTTCAAAACAAAAAAGTTT
>CAVGMD010000095.1:0-9679 GCA_963630275.1 Bacteroidaceae bacterium
TTTCCCAGTGTTGCAGTCAGAATACCACAAAAAAACAGTATTTTCAACACAAACAAGCTATAAAAATAGCAGTAAATAATAATTAATTACGCTATTATAATAACTGGAAAAGGAACCCGCCTTTTTCAAAAATACTTTTCTCTCTATCCCCCTCGGTACACTCCCCCCTCGCCGAGGGGATTTTTTTATGCAAAAATCGTGAAAAACAGGCAGTCTCGTTACAACGGATTGCGGATTTCCCAAAGGATTGCTACCATAAAGATGCAACAGGACAGGGCCGCGGACCCGAATTTACAGAAAAGGCTTAGGTGTTTATATGGATAAAAAGAAAACAGGCAATCTGATCCGGGAAGCGAGACAGCACAAAAATTATACCCAGAACGAACTGGGGATGATGTTAGGTGTGACCAACAAGTCGGTATCCCGGTGGGAGAACGGAGAAAGTTTCCCGGACATCGGTGTATTGGAAGCTCTGTCACATCTGCTGGAACTGCCGATTCAGGATATTGTGACCGGAGAGAGTGCGGTAGATCAGGAGATGCCGTGACAGAACTGGTGACACTGGCGATGCTGCTGTGGAGTATTGGAATCATGTATCTGAGTTTCGGAATGGTACGGGCGGGAAGCGTTCCTTTTGGTATGGAACTTGGCCTCCCTGGGATCGTTTCTGAACAATCAGCTTTGTGCAGTTTATGCTCTGAATGTAATCTTTCTGGCAGTGGAAATGTACCGTATGATCATAGAGCAGACGATACTGCATCCGGGATGTGTGATCTCATCGGTGGTCATTTTGCTGGAAGCGGCCATAGGGATAGTATTCTTAGCTATACAGTCCCGCCGTTTTCGTTCTCACGCATCCGATAGCCTACGCCAATCTCAGTGAAAACATACTGGGGCTGGGCGGGATTCTGTTCCAGTTTTCTGCGGATGTTCGCCATGTTGACCCGCAGGATCTGATTGTTATTGTCCATGTAGGGACCCCAGATGGCATTCATGATGTAGCTGTAGGTCAGGACTCTGCCGGAATTTTCAGCCAAAAGTGTGAGCAGCTGGTATTCGATCTGGGTCAGGTGTACCTCTTCGCCCCGCAGGCGGATCAGACGTTTTTCAAAATCAATCTCCAGATCCAGTGCTTTATATGTATGACCGGGGGCCTGAGAGTGGCTGTGCCGCAGAGAGGTGCGGATCCTTGCCATGAGTTCGCCGGTGCCGAAAGGCTTTGTGATATAATCGTCCGCACCCAGATCCAGAGCGGAGACTTTCTCCTGCTCCTTGGTGCGGGCGGATATAATGATCACGGGAACATCGCTCCAGGATCGGAGTTTCTGTAATACTTCCAGTCCGTCCATGTCCGGCAGACCTAAGTCTAACAGGATTACATTGGGGCAAAAAGAAGTGCTGAGACTTAAGCCTTCCCTGCCGTTTAAGGCGTGCATGACCTTGTAGCCTTCCCGATCCATGGTGGCGGTAATGAAATTGCTGATACTTTTATCATCTTCGATTAAGAGAACTTTGATCTTATTCATTTCTCTAATCCTTATCCTTTCCTGTATTTTTAGGCAGTGTAAAGCAGAATTCCGCACCCTCCGCATGATTCCTTCCGCTCAACGTTCCGTGGTGGGCGGTGATGATCGTTTTACAGATGGACAGACCTATGCCCATGCCCTTGCGGGAATCCGAACTCTGGGAAGCACTATAGGTGCCCATCTCGAACAGATTCTGCAATTTTTCTTCCGTCAATCCCTTTCCGTAGTCTCTCACGATAAAAGAGACATCTCTGGGATGATCCTCCACAATGAAATCAATGGGCAGAATGCTTCCGGAATGCACGATGGCATTCTCCAACAGATTGATGGTGACCTGCTCGATCAGCACTGCGTCCATGGGAATCATCAGGAATTCCTCGGGAATTTTGACCCGGATGGCAGCGTCGGGATACCGCTTTTTCAACTTTTCCAAAGCTTCCCCCACCACTTCCTCCACGGGTTCTTCCGTGGTATTGATGCTTAAGCTGTCCCCCTGAATGCGGGTGACGGACAGCAGATTTTCCACCATATTCAACAGCCAGTTGGAATCTTCGTAGATGTTGGTCATGATCTTACGCTGTTCAGCGGAGCTTAGGTCATCCTGGCTTTCCAGGAACAGGGAACTGTTGCCGATGATGCCGGTGAGCGGTGTGCGCAGATCGTGGGAGATCGCCCGCAGGAGATTGGCACGCATTTTTTCCATTTCGGCTTCCGCCAGCTGCTTTTCCCGCTCTGCAATCATCTCGGACTGGATGGTCATGTGGGAAGTCATGGTACACAGGATCAGGGTGATTCCGCCCATCAGCAGGAACGTGATGGGATAACCGGTCAGCGTGAAATTGATCTTATAATACGGATAGGTGAACAGGTAATTGATGGCGATAACGGAAAAAAGGGTGCAGACGATGCCGTAGCCGTAACCTACCGTCCATCTTGCAATGATCACCAGTGCCAAAATGTAGAACAGTGCCACGTTTGCGTGGTTGTCCGGGACTATGTACTGATATAAAAAGGAAGCCAGCGTCGCACACAGCATACAGGCAGCACAGATCAGGACACTGATGGCGTGTCTGGTGTAGGGCGGCTTTAAGCGGAAGCTTTTCCGCGGAGAGTTTTTATCGGATTGTGATCGGAACATTGTATACCTCCATGCTTTGCCTGCAAGCAGTCACGCAGGATTCTATAGGTAAGTTTATTATAACCATAGTACCATCACTTTTCAACGCAGGGTGTAAAGAAGTAGTTAAGAAGTAGTAAAGGATATATGCGGTTGACAGCGAAAAATAGTATAGATTAAAATGAAAAATAGTATCGAAAACATGTAGAAATATGTGGAAATGTGTAGAAATAAGAACAAGGGGGATGAAAAAGTGAGTACTAAAAGGAGCGTAAAAATGAAGTGGAAGATGGGACTGCTCCTGGGGGCACTGGTGCTATTGCTGACCGGCTGCGGAAGCACTCCGCAAATGGAATATGATACTGCGGAGGAAGCAAAGCCTGCACTGACCCGGGCATAGCATATAGAAATCTACGTGGATCTATACACACCGAGCAGTAAGACCGAAATTCTGGCGGACGGAAAAGTGGTGGCGGTTCTGAAAGGGAAGACCGTCTATGTGGACGGCGAAGCGTTGTATGATGAGAACGGCAGTGTCGTGGGAACCGGTTACGCGGGGAAAGAGGGCGTAAGCCTTTTCCGAAAGCTCTATACCAATGTCTACCGCACCGTGCTTGAGACGGACAAGGATGCCGGGGTGGAACTGGATTTCATGTACCGCATGGCGATGATGGAAGGGCTGCAGGTGTAAAGACGGTGTTAAGAAGCTGTGAAATTTTCATAAATTGCTCCAAAATGGTATTAGGAACTCCTTACTTCATGTTAAGATAAGAAAAACATGAAGAAAGGAAACGACAAATATTGAAATTACTGAATCCAAAGATACGGCAAAAATTTGCGGAATCTCTGAAGGCGGTCCTGCCGGTGGTGGGAATCGTGATCGTCTTAAGCTTTACCATAGCCCCCATTACCTCCAGCATTCTGCTGTGTTTCCTGGTGGGAGCGGTGATGGTCATGGTGGGTATGATGTTTTTTACACTGGGTGCCGAGATGTCCATGTCCCCCATGGGGGAAAAAGTGGGCGCGAGAATGACCCAGAGTAAAAACATTCTGCTGATCGTAGTACTGTCTTTTCTGCTGGGCGTCGTGATCACGATCTCCGAACCGGACCTGCAGGTACTGGCGACACAGGTGCCTTCGGTACCGAATATGACTCTGATCCTGGCAGTGGCGGTGGGAGTTGGACTGTTCCTGGTCATTGCTCTTTTGCGTATGCTGATCGGTGTGGCGTTACCGCCGCTGTTAACCTTTTTCTACATAGCAGTTTTTGTTCTGGCATTTCTCGTGCCGGAGAATTTCCGGGCGGTGGCATTCGATTCCGGCGGCGTGACCACAGGTCCCATGACTGTGCCTTTCATCATGGCACTTGGTGTGGGTATTGCTTCCATTCGTAATGACCATCATGCGGCGGACGACAGTTTCGGTCTGGTAGCACTGTGCTCCATCGGTCCGATTCTGGCGGTCATGGTGCTGGGACTGATCTACAAGCCGACCAATGCGGATTATCAGCCGGTGGCGATTCCGGAGATTTCCGATTCTGTGGAACTGGCGAGACTTTTTGCCCACGGAATACCGGAATACATCAAAGAGATCGCTGTTTCGCTGCTTCCCATTGTATTGTTTTTTGGACTGTTCCAGATATTTTCCCTGCGGTTGTCGGGGAAGACACTGACGAAGATCCTCATCGGTCTGGTGTATACTTACATCGGTCTGGTACTGTTCCTGACAGGGGCAAACGTGGGCTTTATGCCTGCCGGTAATTACCTCGGTCAGGTCATGGCAGGCAGATCCTACCGGTGGGTACTGGTGCCGGTGGGAGCCCTGATTGGTTACTTTATTGTAAAAGCGGAGCCTGCGGTCTACGTGCTGAATCATCAGGTAGAGGAACTGACGGACGGCGCCATCTCGGCAAAATCCATGGGTGTCTCTCTGTCCGTTGGCGTGTCCTTATCCGTAGCACTGGCAATGATCCGGGTGCTGACGGGGATTCCGATTCTGTGGTTTTTGATCCCGGGTTACGGCGTGGCGATCGGGTTGTCCTTTTTCGTACCGAAGATATTTACTGCCATTGCCTTTGACTCCGGTGGAGTGGCGAGTGGTCCTATGACAGCCACCTTTTTACTGCCCCTTGCGCAGGGTGCCTGTGTGGCGGTGGGCGGCAATTTAGTCGCAGATGCTTTCGGCGTGGTGGCTATGGTAGCCATGACACCACTTATTACGATCCAGATACTGGGAATGGTATATCAGTTAAAGCAGCGAAAGAGCGGTGCCGGAATTTTTGCAGGTGCGGCGGATGCATTCGGTGCATTGGATGAGAATGCCATCATTGAACTGTAGGAGGTGCGCCCATGAGTGAATTATATATGATGGTCACCATCACCAATCGTCAGCTGACGAGGAAATTTGTGGAATGTTATAAGGAAAACGGCGCACAGGTCGGCGGCATTACCGTCGGCATGGGAACCGCAGCCAACGAGATCTTAGATTATTTCGGATTGGACGGCATGGAGAAGAGCGTATTGTTCCATCTCGTCACGGATGCTTCCTGGAGACAGATCAAGGCGGCTCTGCGGAAGAAAATGCAGATCGATCTTCCGGGAATGGGAATCGCGTTTATCATCCCCGTGAGCAGTGTCGGCGGCAAGAAAGCACTGAATTACCTGACCTGTGGGCAGGAATTCGTAAAAGGAGAGGAGTCCACATTGAAAGAGACGAAGAATGAGCTTCTGGTAGTGATAGCCAATCATGGATATACGGAACTGGTAATGGATGCGGCGAGAGAAGTACATGCGGCGGGTGGTACCGTCATCCATGCAAAGGGTACCGGAACGGAGAATGCACAGCAGTTTTTGGGCGTGACACTGGTGCCGGAAAAAGAAATGTTGTTCATTGTGGTCAAAAGTGAGCAGAAAAATTCCATCATGCGTGCTATAATGGAAAAGGCGGGACTGGAGAGTAAGGCAAAAAGTATTGTATTCTCCCTTCCTGTGACAGATACTGCGGGCATGCGCCTGATGGAGGAGATGGGAGAGACATGACAAACGGCTTATCCCGGCCGAGAAAACAGTTCCTGGATGTGCTCCGGGTACTGGCGACCTGTGCAGTGGTGCTGATGCACGTACTGACAGGCGCGACAGATGTGACAGACGCGTCAATAATGCCGGAATACCGGTCATTATTGCTGTCAGTTATGGATCTGGTGACCTGGTGTGTTCCTATATTTTTATTGATTTCGGGATATCTGTTCCTGAATCCGAAACGCACATTGACCTATCCGGTCATGATTAAAAAATATTGCAGGAGGATTGCACTGGCGATCCTCCTATTCGGCGTTCCCTACGCAGCTTCGGAACTGGTGGTGGCGGAGCGGACGATTCGACCCGGTATGTTCCCGGAAGCGGTGAAAATGGCATTGATGGGGAATACCTGGTCCCATATGTGGTATCTGTATCTGATATTGTTTTTGTATCTGATTACACCGTTATTGAAAAAAGTGCTGCAGATCCTGCCAGTGTGGAGTGTTGCGGCAGTGATGGCGTTTATTTTCCTGGGGAGCAGTGTGGCGCCTTTCCTGAATAAGGTGCTTGATATTAACAGTATTCCGGTATTGTCGGATGGCGGTGTGTATTTCCTGTATTATCTGTGTGGATATCTATTCGCGAGAAGAGAGGCGCGTGTGGACAAGGATTCTGCCGGGATGAATGGAATAGATGGAATAAGTGCCGGGGAGAAACGGCTGCGGAATCTGTGGCTGTTGGCTGCGGCAGTGCTGGCACTGGGAATGGTCCTTGGCAGGATTTTTGGCTTTTCGATTCAGATGGCGTACAATTATCCGTTTACGGTATTGCTGTCGGTACTTTTGTTTGCCGCGGGGCAGAATGGAAGATGGGGAGCAGCCGAAAAACCTTGGATCCCCTGGCAGGAGGCGGGAGCTTTGAGCTTCGCCGTATACCTGGTACATCCGGTGTATGTGAATCTGTTTTATAAATTTGTGAAGTTTACTCCGTTTACCGTATTGGAACGGTGTGGGGTGGAATCCGTTGCAGCGGGCACTCTGGTGTTGCTTTTATTGTTGCTGGCATTTTGCCTGGTGGTGCTGGCATTGGCAACAGCGACTGCCTGGGTACTGCGTAAGATTCCGGTGCTCAGAAAATACGTATTATAGAGAAAACAAAGGAGCCCTCATGACAGGGGCTCCTTTTTGCTGCGTTCATTATGTTGGAAATATTAGCTGCGCTGCCAGCGTCCTGAAGCACCGCAGGGCAGTACCAGACCACTCTCGGTGACGGGAAGTCCGATCTCCTGAGCCTCCACATGACCGCCGAACTTTTTCGTCAGTGTGGAATTCATCATATAGGACAGTACGGCGGGCTGCAATCCTGTGGTATAGGAATTGATCAGGAAGAACAGCGCGTCATCGGACAACAGCTGTGCGGTCAGTCCCACGAAATCCCAAATGTTGTCTTCTATTTTCCAAATCTCGCCCTTGGGACCTCTGCCGTAGGAGGGAGGATCCATGATGATGCCGTCGTATTTATTGCCGCGGCGGATCTCACGCTCTACGAATTTCATGCAGTCGTCCACCAGCCAGCGGATGGGGGCATCGGCAAGTCCACTGGCAGCTGCGTTCTCTTTTGCCCAGCCGACCATACCCTTGGAAGCATCCACATGGGTCACAGCGGCTCCAGCTGCTGCAGCGGATACGGTAGCACCGCCGGTGTAAGCGAAGAGGTTCAGTACCTTTACGGGTCTGCCTGCCTCATGGATCAGACTGGAGAACCAGTCCCAGTTCACTGCCTGCTCTGGGAACAGACCGGTATGCTTGAAACTGAAAGGCTTCAGATGGAAAGTCAGAGGATCGGATCCCTTTTCCTCCTTCTGAAAAGGCAGAGTGTAATGGATAGCCCATTCATCCGGCAGATGGAAGAATTCCCATTCGCCGCCGCCCTTGGCACTTCTGTGGTAATGACCGTTTTTCTGTTTCCAGCCCTTATGATCGTGGGGCGTCTTCCAGATGACCTGAGGATCCGGACGTACCAGAATATAATCTCCCCAACGCTCTAATTTTTCTCCGCTGGACGTATCCAGCACTTCGTAATCTTTCCAATTATCTGCAATCCACATATTATATAAAACCTTTCTGTGTGTATACTTTGTAACTATTTTTTATAGGATATAATAATAGAATATAATACAAGAAAGAGTTTTTCAAGGGATACTTACATATGTGGAAACGTGTTGTGTGATATATAAAAGTGTATTACCCAAATTCTGCTCACAGAGATTGGTAGCCGCTAGTATGGCAGTACCCTTTTTTATTTACATTTTTAACGCACCGAAAGGTGCGTTTTTGCGTCAGCTCCTTTGTAACGAAACTTTCACGCATTACAGTGATAGCAAACTAATCTGTTGACGATGAGCCATTTCTTGTATATAATAAGTCGTATCACTGTATACAATCAAGAAAATGTACAAGAAGAAAATTGTGAGGAGGCTATTATGACAGGAAATACGCTGGGATGGGTAATTGTGGCATTTGTGCTGTATTTACTCATGATGATCGCTATCGGAGCGTTCTATGCAAAAGGAAACAACAATTCCGAAGATTACTTTTTAGGAGGCAGAAAGCTGAACGGTTTCGTCGCTGCACTGTCCGCACAGGCATCGGATATGAGCGGATGGCTGCTGATGGGACTGCCGGGGGCTATTTATTTGACCGGTGTCGGCGGCGACGGCTGGATCGCCATCGGACTGTTTATCGGTACGACGCTGAACTGGCTGCTTATTGCCACGAAGCTGCGCAGATATACGATCCGTGCCAACAACTCCGTGACACTGCCTACTTATTTTGAGAACCGTTTCCATGATGAGAAGAAAGTATTGATGACGGTTTCTTCTGTTACCATTGTAGTATTTTTCCTGGTATATTGTGCTTCCGCACTTTCTGCCGGAGGTCAGTTGTTCGAGTCCGTGTTCGGCATTGACTATCATGTGGCATTGACCATCGGTGCACTGGTAGTACTGGTATATACGTTCCTGGGCGGTTTCACCGCGGTATGTGTGACAGACTTTATTCAGGGTATGTTAATGTTGGCTGGTATCCTGGCAGTGCCTTTATTTGCTTATCATTTCCTGACCGGTAACGGAACCACTCTGGCAGCAGGACTGGAAGCCAGCGGCGCTGACAGCGCCAACTTCCTGAACCTGATGAAGAACGGTGACGGCAGCAACAACATCATCAGCGTGATCTCCGGTCTTGGCTGGGGACTGGGATATTTCGGTATGCCCCACATCCTGGTAAGATTCATGGCAGTCCGCGACGAAAAAGAGATGACGAAGTCCAAGGCAACCGCCATCAGCTGGGTGGCATTATCCTTAGGTTTTGCTGCGTTCATCGGTGTACTGGGCAGAGCTTATCTCCCGGAACTGATGAACGGCAATAATGAAAAAGTATTTATCGAGATGATCAAGAAAGTATTTACCGTAGAAATCCGCGCACCTTTCATTGCAGGACTGTTCCTCTGCGGTATCCTGGCAGCTATCATGTCTACCGCGGATTCTCAGCTGTTAGTCAGCGCTTCCAGCGTAGCGGAGGATATTTTTAAGGGCCTGATCAAAAAGGATGCGGATGACAAGACCGTTATGAAAGTCAGCCGTGTTACGGTACTGGCAGTGGCTGTGCTGGCTTACATCATTGCATGGAACCCGAACAACACCGTCATGGGACTGGTATCCAACGCCTGGGCGGGACTGGGTGCAGCATTTGGACCTCTCGTAGTGATGTCCTTATATTGGAAGAGAACCAACCTCCCCGGAGCCGCGGCAGGTATTGTCACCGGCGCTCTGACCGTAATCGTCTGGGATTACATCCCTCTCATGGGCGGACAGACACTGGGCAAAGCTACCGGATTGTACTCCCTGGTAGTTGGCTTCGCGCTGGGACTCATCGCTATCATCGTAGTTAGCCTCGCTACCAAGGCTCCTTCCGGGGAGATCCTGCAGGAGTTCGAGGATGTGAAAGCCAACAGACTGTAAT
>CAVGMD010000096.1:0-8138 GCA_963630275.1 Bacteroidaceae bacterium
ATGTCTATGAGCAAATTTATCTGATAGACTACCTATAGAAAAAGATGGGAGAATGACCATGGCACAGTTATGGGGAGGACGTTTTACGAAACAGACCGATCAGCTGGTATTTGATTTCAACGCGTCCATAACATTTGATAAAAGACTGTTTCACGAAGATGTCACCGGCAGTATCGTACATGCTACCATGCTGGCAAAGCAAGGGATCCTCACCGAAGAGGAGAGAAAGAGCATTGTCGAAGGACTGACCGGTATTTTAGAGGATGTGGATGCCGGGAAGCTGGCAATCGATGAGACCCAGGAGGATATCCACAGCTTCGTGGAGGCTACCCTGATCGACCGGATCGGAGATGCAGGGAAGAAGCTTCACACCGGACGCAGCCGTAACGACCAGGTGGCACTGGATATGCGTCTTTATACCAGAGCAAGAGTGGCAGAGACTGACGGACTGTTAAAAAAGCTTCTGGAAGCCATTCTGGACACCATGGATAACAACTTAGAGACCTATATGCCCGGTTTCACCCATTTGCAGAAGGCACAGCCCATTACCCTGGCGCATCATTACGGTGCTTATTTTGAAATGTTTAAGAGAGACAGACAGCGCCTGGCAGATATTTACAAGCGCATGAATTACTGTCCTCTGGGAGCCGGAGCACTGGCAGGTACCACCTACCCTCTGGATCGTGAATATACCGCGAGACTTCTTCGCTTTGAGGGACCGACATTGAACAGTATCGATTCCGTGGCAGACAGAGATTACCTGATTGAGTTTCTCTCTGCACTTTCCACGATCATGATGCATTTAAGCCGTTTCAGTGAAGAGATCATTATCTGGAATTCCAATGAATATCAGTTTGTGGAGCTGGACGATGCCTATTCCACCGGAAGCAGCATCATGCCCCAGAAGAAGAATCCGGATATCGCAGAACTGGTAAGAGGTAAGACCGGAAGAGTCTACGGTGCCCTGATGGCATTACTTACCACCATGAAGGGACTGCCCCTGGCTTATAATAAAGACATGCAGGAAGACAAGGAGATGGCATTTGATGCCATGGATACCGCAGCGGACTGCATTACCTTATTTACCGGCATGATTAAGACCATGAAGTTCCGCAAGGATCGTATGGCGAAGAGTGCCATGAATGGATTCACCAATGCCACCGATGCCGCAGATTACCTGGTAGGCAAGGGCGTACCTTTCCGTGATGCCCACGGCATCATCGGCAGACTGGTATTGTACTGCATCGAAAAAGATACTTCCATCGATGCCTTAAGCTTAGAGGAACTGCGTTCCATCAGTGACAAATTCGATGAGGATATCTACGATGCCGTTTCCTTAAAGACCTGCGTGGAGAAGCGTCTGACCATCGGTGCACCCGGGGCGGACATGATGAAACAGGTCATTGAGAAAAATAAAGAATACTTAAAAAACGATGCCATAGAAGAATATCAGCAGTCTTTGGAAGACCGCCTTCCGCAGTAGGAGGCAATACAGGTCTTTTGCAGATAAAATAATAATGCACAAAGATGAGGAGGAAATGAAAAATGAGTGAAAAATTACGTGTAGGTATCCTGGGAGGAACCGGTATGGTAGGTCAGAGATTCATCTCTCTGTTAGAGAACCATCCCTGGTTCGAGGTAACGACCATCGCAGCCAGCCCCCGTTCCGCAGGCAAGACTTATGAGGATGCAGTGGGTGACCGCTGGAAGATGACCACTCCCATGCCGGAAGCTGTGAAAAAGCTTATCGTCATGAACGTCAATGAAGTGGAAAAAGTAGCTGCACAGGTAGATTTCGTATTCAGTGCCGTAGATATGTCCAAGGACGAGATCAGGGCAATTGAAGAGGCTTATGCCAAGACAGAGACCCCTGTGGTATCCAATAACAGTGCCCACAGATGGACTCCCGATGTTCCCATGGTGGTACCCGAGATCAATCCCGAGCATTTCCAGATCATCGAAGCGCAGAAGAAGAGACTGGGAACTACCAGAGGATTTATCGCTGTAAAGCCTAACTGCTCCATCCAGAGCTATGCACCGGTTCTGACCGCATGGAAGGAATTCGAACCCTACGAAGTAGTAGCTACTACTTACCAGGCAATCTCCGGTGCTGGCAAAACATTCAAAGACTGGCCCGAGATGGTAGGCAATATCATCCCTTATATCGGCGGCGAGGAAGAGAAGAGTGAGAAGGAGCCCTTACGTATCTGGGGTAAGATCGAAGGCGACAAGATCGTTCCCGCAACTTCTCCCGTAATTACCTGCCAGTGTATCCGTGTTCCGGTACTGAACGGACATACAGCAGCCGTATTCGTAAAATTCCGCAAGAAGCCCACCAAGGAACAGCTGATCGAGAAGTTAACTTCTTTCAGCGGTGAGCCTCAGAGACTGGGACTTCCCAGCGCTCCGAAGCAGTTCATCCAGTATCTGGAGGAGGACAACAGACCTCAGGTAGCTCTGGATGTGGATTATGAGAACGGCATGGGTATCAGCGTGGGACGTCTGAGAGAGGATACCGTATATGATTACAAGTTCGTAGGTTTGTCACACAATACCTTACGCGGAGCAGCTGGGGGAGCATTGCTTTGCGCAGAACTTTTGAAAGCACAGGGTTACATCACCAAAAAATAAAGGGTGAGTGGGGTTATGAACGAGTTACGCTATCAGCTGGATCTTATGCGCGCAATGAATCAGAAATTGAGCGCCAGGGAGAGAATGTACCGCCTTTTGTGCGATACCATGGATTATGCTTATATCTACTATTCTTTTGAGAAGAATACCGTCACGACACTTGGAAAATGGGATGACTTTTTCGATTTTCAGATCCGGGACAGACGGGACTTTACCAAGCTTTTAGAGATGGTAGATGAGCCATATGTACTGCCTTTGCGGGACATGCTGTTTTTGGAAAAAGGCGGTCAGGAGACTTCTTCTGTAGAATGCATGCAGAAGGGGAAAAAGACCTGGCTGCAGTTCTCCAGCAGGATATTCTATGAGGAGGGCAGACCTGCGGATCAGATCATTGTGGTACAGAATATCACAAAACAGAAGACACAGAACGAAGAACTTCTCTATATGGCGTATTATGACGGACTTACGGGACTGTACAACCGGAATTATTTTGTACGGCTCCTGACGGAATATCTGCGCCAAGCGAAGGAAGACAACCGGCTGGTCAGTGTGCTTGTTATTGATATCGATGATTTTCGGAAGGTCAATGACGGACTAGGAATCGTGGCGGGAGACGAACTGGTACAACAGTTTGGCTCTTTCCTGAAAGAATTTAACAGCGACGATGTGATCGTCTGTCACCTGACCAGTGACGTGTACTGCATGGCAATCTATGATCCCTGCGGTGACAGAAGTGTGGAACATATTCATAAGGAGATCGTGAAGCGTACCAGAGAACCTTTTTATCTGGTGGGCGGACAGGTCCTGAATATTACGGTAAGCGTAGGTGTGGCGGAGTATCCGGAAGCGGCGACTTCCGCACTGGAACTGATCAACTGCGCCGAGATCGTCATGTTCAAGGGCAAGTCCAAGGGCAAGAACCGGATCCAGTATTTTGATACGCCGATTCTGAATGATTTCCTGAAAAATGTGGAACTGGACAGCAAATTAAAAGAAGCGGTATTTGACCATAACTTTATTCTGTATTATCAGCCGCAGTATTATGCGGGGAATCAGAAGCTGCGTGGAGTGGAAGCACTGATCCGCTGGAAGGACGGCAACGGGAAAATGATCAGCCCGGCGAAGTTCATTCCCATTGCGGAGAAAAACGGCACCATTATCCCTATCGGCAACTGGGTACTGGAGCAGAGTATCCGGACATTTTCCGAATGGAGGAACCGGTACGGCGTTCCGTTTGTGTTGTCCGTCAATATCTCCGCATTGCAGTACCAGAAGGAAGACTTCGTGGATTCGCTGTTGAATATTATCCGTAAATACGATGTGTCTCCGGAGAAGATCGAACTGGAGATCACGGAGAGCGTACTGATCGATGATTTCCGGGCAGTGACCGAGAAAATGCAACTGTTAAAAGAATACGGCATCCGCATTTCCTTAGATGATTTCGGAACGGGATTTTCCTCCCTGTCTTATTTGAAGAAGCTTCCGATCAATACGCTGAAGATCGACAAATCCTTTACAGATACGCTGTTGACGGATTCTGCGACCCGGATCATTACGGAGTCGATCGTCAGCATGGTGAGATCCTTGGGATTTGAATCCATTGCCGAGGGTGTGGAAGAAGAACAGCAGTATAAGTATCTGCGTGCCATCGGCTGTGATATCATTCAGGGATATCTGTTCGGCAAGCCTCTGCCCCAGGAGGAGATCGAACAACTATTACAGAAGATCTACTGATCCGTTGTAGCAGAAAGAATGAGGCTGCCATGTTAACTGGAAGGGAACAGGAAACAGCTTTTTTGGAGAATCATTATAAGAGACCGGGGAGCCAGATCCTGGTGGTATATGGACAGAGAGGCGTTGGTAAGACGGCTCTCTTAACCGCTTTTACGGAAGAAAAACAGACCATACGATATACCGCTCCCAACTGTTCTTCCAGGGAACTGTGCTATCAGTGGGGACAGGAGCTTAGAGAACAGGGGAAAGAGATTTCACGGAACCCTTCCTGGGAAGAAGTATTACAGTGTGTATCCGGAGAAAAAAGTGATCGCAAAAAGGTTCTGATCATAGAGAACTTTCATTATCTGCTAAAGGGGGATACCTCTTTTTTACAGGAACTGATCCGCTATCTGAAGGAACACAGGGAGGTTTCCCTTCTTGTGATTCTTACGACCTATGCATCCGGATGGGTGGAGAACAGCATGATCTCCAAAGTAGGGAACCTGGCATTTTCCGTCAGTGGTTTTCTGAAGGTCAAAGAGCTGCCTTTTTCCGTAATGCGCCGGATCTTCCCCGATGGGACGCTTCAGGAGAGCATAGAACTCTATGCGGCGTTAGGCGGAATGCCCGGATTATGGAAACTGTTGGATCCGTCAGCCTCTGTGGAGGAGAATCTGACGACACTCTTTTTAGAGAAAAACAGCCTTCTTCCGGAACTGATGATCAAATGGCTGTCGGAGGAACTGCGGGAGACTGCGGTCTACAATACCATCCTTGTCACCATAGCGGATGAGAAGAACGGCAAGCTGAATGATATGTATGCCCGTACCGGATTCTCCCGGGCGAAGATCAGTGTCTATCTGAAGAATCTGATGGAATTGGAACTGGTGGAAAAGGTGCTGCCCGGGACCTATGAGATCAGTAATTCTTTTATACGGTTTTATTTCAGGTTTCTGTTCCCTCACCAGACCGCCTGGAGAAGAGAAAGCGGCAGAACTTTTTATGAAACATATATCCGGACGGATTACAATGACTTTGTAAGATCCGCATACCGGAGAATCTGTCAGGAGATATTGCAGGCAGATTTCCGCACGGTGGAACTGAAGAAGGCGGTGCAGGGGAGAACATACTTTTTGTGCGGAGATACTGCGGGAAGAAAGATCGCAGTGGATTATTCCGGTACGGTATGTTATACTTCGGAAGATTATGACGCGCTGCAGACGGCGCTGAAAAGCATCCGGACGGAACCGGATGAGATGATAATATTTTGTGAGAATGGTTATGAAAATGCACTGGCGGAGAAAGTATCCGGGAAGGTACGGTTTCGCAGCGTGGGTGCGTGATTTATGACAGGAAGACGGTAATACGTGGGTAAAAAATTATTTATTGCAGAGAAACCCAGCGTGGCAAGGGAATTTGCCAACGCTTTAAAATATAATATGCGTTCCAAAGACGGCTATCTGGAGTCGGAAGAAGCCATCGTTACCTGGTGCGTGGGACATCTGGTGACCATGAGCTATCCGGAGGTGTACGATGAAAAGTTTAAAAGATGGAGCTTTGAGACACTTCCTTTTCTGCCGACGGAATTCAAATACGAAGTCATTGAAAATGCCAGAAAACAATATACCATCGTTAGCTCTCTGTTAAACAGAGAGGATGTCTCTACGATCTATGTCTGTACCGACTCCGGACGGGAGGGAGAATATATCTATCGTCTAGTGGAGCAGATGGCAGGCGTACAGGGCAAGGAGCGGAAGCGAGTGTGGATCGACTCCCAGACGGAAGAGGAGATCTTGCGCGGCATTCGGGAAGCCAAAGACCTCTCGGCGTATGACAATCTGGGGAATGCCGCTTATCTGCGCGCCAAGGAAGACTACCTGATGGGTATCAACTTCTCCAGGGCACTGACTTTGAAATACGGTAAGACCGTAAAGGATTATCTGAAGAGGGATCGTGCGGTAATCTCCGTGGGTCGTGTCATGACCTGCGTCCTGGGCATGATCGTGAACAGAGAACGGGAGATTCGGTCGTTCACGAAGACTCCTTTTTACCGGGTGATTGGCAATTTCAAATTGCAGGAAAAGCCTTTTACCGCAGAGTGGAGAGCCGTGGAAGGCTCGAAATACTATAATTCTCCGGCATTATACAAAGAGAACGGTTTTAAGAAAAAAGAAGATGCCGAGCGTCTGATCGCAGAGCTTACCACAGAGCCGGTGGAACCTGTGACGGTCACCGGTATCGAGAAGAAAAAAGAGAACAAAAATGCGCCGCTTTTATATAATCTTGCGGAACTGCAGAATGACTGTTCCAAATACTTTAAGATCAGTCCGGACGAGACCCTTAGGATCGTGCAGGAATTATACGAAAAAAAGATGACCACCTATCCCCGAACGGACGCCAGAGTTCTGTCTACGGCGGTGGCGAAGGAGATCCATAAAAATATCGGAGGTCTCCGCAATTATGCTCTGGCGGCACCTTTTGCCAAAGAAGTGCTGGAGCAGGGCACCTATAAAAATATTGCGAAGACCCGGTATGTGAATGACAAACAGATCACGGATCATTATGCCATCATCCCCACGGGACAGGGACTGAATAATCTGGCGGGGCTGGCACCTACGGCGGTAAAGGTATATGAGGTCATTGTGCGTCGGTTTTTAAGTATTTTCTATCCGCCGGCAGTCTATCAGAAGTTTTCCCTGACATTGAAGGTAAAGGAAGAAAGCTTTTTTGCCAGCTTCAAGGTGCTGGTACAGGAAGGATACCTGAAGGTTACGAATTTCTCATTTAAAAAGGAAAATACCGCACCGAAGGAAGACAAGGAGAATGAGAACGAAAGCGCCGATGAAAAATGTGATGCAGAGCTTACCAATCTGCTGATGCATCTGAAAAAGGGAGATACCCTATCCGCGGATACCTACGAGATCAAAGAGGGTGAGACTTCTCCGCCCAAGCGGTATACCTCGGGCAGCATTATCCTGACCATGGAAAATGCTGGACAGTTCATCGAAGATGAGGAACTGCGGGCACAGATCAAGGGAAGCGGTATCGGCACCAGTGCTACGAGAGCGGAGATCCTGAAGAAACTGGTGAACATCGAGTATCTGGCATTGAATAAAAAGACCCAGGTACTGACTCCTACCCAGATGGGAGAGATGATCTACGATGTGGTATCGGATTCCATCCGACCGCTTTTGAATCCGGCACTGACAGCCAGTTGGGAAAAAGGACTTACCATGGTGGCAGACGGTGTCATCACACCGGATGAGTACATGGGAAAGCTTACGGATTTCGTGGGCAGGAGAACCGTTGCCGTGCGGGGACTGAACAATCAGGGTGTGCTCTGGAGACAGTTCCAGGCTACAGAAGAATTTTACCAGAAGAAACAAAAGCAATCCAACACCAAAAATAAAGAATAAAGATGAGGAGAAACTATCATGGAAAACATTACGATTGAAAATCTGTATGATCTGACGGAGACCATTGCGGCAGATCTGTTCACGGAAGCTGAGTATCCCTGGGAGGTACTTCCCAGAATTCACGATTTTATTCTGGAGCTGGGCAAGAGACTGCCGGAGGAAATCTACCAAAAAAGAGGCGAGGACATCTGGGTGGCTAAAAACGCAAAAGTTGCTCCTACCGCCTGCCTGAACGGCCCGTTAATCATTGATGAGGAGGCGGAGATCCGTCACTGCGCATTTGTCCGCGGCAATGCCATTGTGGGAGAGGGTGCGGTAGTCGGCAATTCCACCGAACTGAAGAACGTGGTCCTGTTCAATAAAGTACAGGTGCCC
>CAVGMD010000096.1:8148-9385 GCA_963630275.1 Bacteroidaceae bacterium
ATTATAATTACGTGGGTGACAGCGTACTGGGCGTCAAGTCCCATATGGGAGCCGGTTCCATTACTTCCAACGTGAAGAGTGATAAGACCCTGGTAGTTGTGAAGAACGGAGAGGAGAAAATCGAGACCGGACTGAAGAAAATGGGAGCTATGTTAGGCGACCATGTGGAAGTGGGCTGCAACAGCGTGCTGAATCCCGGAACCGTCATCGGACGTAATTCCAATGTTTATCCTACTTCCTGTGTCAGAGGCGTGATCCCTGCCGGACATATCTTCAAGAGACCCGGTGAGGTTGTGAAGAAATCTGATATTTAAAAATTAGATTAATATTATCTAATGCATCGATGAAATCAGTTTGACGAATGCCCTTTTATGGTTTATGATATTTATCAGTGCAACGCTTTGACGGGTTAAAGCGTCTATGCATTACAGTAAGCGGGTCGAAAGATCTGCAGAAAAGAGGGCATTTATTATGAAAAAGAAATTATTATCTGTAGTACTTACCGCAGTAATGGCAGCATCCGTTCTGACTGGCTGTGGCAGCACCGATAACGGAACTGCTTCTACCGCAGCAGGCAGCGCAGCACAGAGTGAAGCAGCAGCTACCACAGACGGCAAGGTATATAACATCGGTATCTGCCAGCTGGTAGAGCATGAGGCTCTGGATGCCGCTACCCAGGGATTCCAGGATGCTTTAAAGGAAAAGCTTGGTGACAATGTAAAGTTCGATCTGCAGAACGCACAGGGTGAGCAGACCACCGCAGCTACTATCTGTAATGGTTTCGTATCCGACGGTGTGGATCTGATTCTTGCCAATGCTACTTCTCCCTTACAGAGTGCAGCAGCAGCTACCACCACGATTCCTATCTTAGGTACTTCCGTAACCGACTATGCTACCGCACTGGAGATCTCCGACTGGTCCGGTGCCACCGGCAGAAATATCTCCGGTACTTCCGATCTGGCTCCCATTGAAGAGCAGGAAGCTATGCTGAAGGAACTGTTCCCGGATGTAAAGCAGGTTGGTCTGTTATATTGTTCCGCAGAAGCAAACTCTCTGTATCAGATCCAGCTGTTCGAGGCTGCTCTGGACAAGGACGGTATTGCTTATAAAGAGTATGCAATCGCTGATACCAACGAAGTACAGTCTGTAACCACTGCAGCTGCAGGAGAGTGCGACGTTCTGTATATTCCTACCGACAACACTCTGGCATCTGTAACCGAGACCGTATACAACGTAG
>CAVGMD010000097.1:0-9265 GCA_963630275.1 Bacteroidaceae bacterium
ACTGCTGGAAAATGCACCTTTTATTCCGATTCTGGATCTGGCAGCCTGCTTCTATTATGCCTGCGAGGAAGGAGGAGTGATCAACGGTGTGATCCCGGTGTATCATTCCCACCTGGAAGTCTGGGGCGTGACAGACAGAGAACTGTTTGAATGTGCTGTGAGAAATACTCCTAAGCTATTTCCCTGTGAAATCATGCCCATGAAAAGTGCGTTGCGGGAAATGTTACAGCAGCTGGAAGAGGCAGGAGAGAATATGGAACGGCTGCTGGAAAAGATCATTCCCATGATGATCCTGACCAATTCCAGGAAGACTTACGGTGCCTGCTGTATCATGTATCCGAAGGTGCTGGAGCGGCTGGCGGGAAGCGTGGGAGGAGACTATTACCTGATTCCCAGCTCGGTACACGAATTTATTCTGCTCCCACTGTCCCAGGGAAGAAGTGCAGAGGAATTAAAAGAAATGATTGCAGAGGTAAACAGCCGGGAGATTCCGCCGGAGGATGTGTTGTCTGACAGCCTTTACTTATACAGCTGCAAGGAACGCTGCGTGAAAATACTTTAAATTTAAACTGGACATATGTAGTGTTTTATGATATTATAATCGAGGTGATGTAACAAATTTGTAATATTTGCATCCGTAGTCTAATGGATAGAACGGAGGCCTCCGACGCCTTTAATGCAGGTTCGATTCCTGTCGGATGCATTTACATCACCTTGATTATAGGGAGAGAGATGAGAGAAGCCGCTTGCGGCTTTTTGCGATTCAGGAGATATTTTTTGTATTGAGAGATGAATCAATTCAGATTCGGATTCAGAAAGGAAATTATATGTGGAAAGAGAAAATACATTCCATCGGTAATTATATCATAAAACATAATAAGATCGTGCTTCCGGCAGTGGTGGTAGTGGCAGTAGCCGTTACCGTATCTGTATCTTTAAGCATGAACAACAGTCATAAGGAAGCGCAACAGCAGGCGGAAGCTGAGAGCGCTTCGGCAGCCAGTGAGGCGGAGGCAGAGACCGCTACACAGGAAGTTCCTCTGGTAGCGAATGAGGAAGGTGACATCTATTCCCTGATTGCTACTTATTACAATGCAATGGCAACGGGAGACGAGAGCACACTCCGCACGGTATGCGATGAGATCTCCGATAAGGACATGTACCGTTATGTGGAACTGGCACAGTATATTGACTATTATCCGACGCTGGAGATCTACACCAAGACAGGACCGGAGGATGGATCTGTCATTGCTTATGTGTATTATAAGATCAAGTTCGTGGGACATGACGAAGAAGTTCCCGGTTATCAGGCGCTCTATATCTGCACGAACGATCAGGGAGAACTGTATATCAAGCGCGGTGAGAACAGCGAAGAAGTAAACGATTATATCAAAACAGTCAGCACACAGGATGATGTTGTGGAATTCAACAACAAGATCACGGTAGAGTACAACGAACTGATGGTAGATCATCCGGAGATCCTTCAGTATATCAGTGAGCTGGATTCCCAGGTAAGCATTGCCGTGGGCGAAAAACTGGCAAATCAGGTAGCCGGTGATACACAGAATACAGAGGATGGAAACACAGAGGGAACCACAGGTGACGGTCAGGAGGCATCCACAGAGGGCGGCGATCAGCCTGCAGAGGAGCAGGGACCGCAGTATGTGACTACGACTACCACAGTAAATGTCAGAAGCTCTGACAGTGAGCAGGCGGATAAGCTGGGTAAAGTATCCGGCGGTACCAAGCTTCAGTTATTGGAGCAGCGTCCCAACGGTTGGACCAAGGTGGACTATGAAGGCAAGGAAGGCTATATTAAGAGTGAATTCCTGCAGACTGTAGAAAGCGCAGCCGGTGCCGAGACCATCGGAACCGTTACGGCAACCACCAACATTAATGTGCGTGCGTCAGCCAACGAGTCTGCTGACAGACTGGGTGTGCTCTCCGGCGGCGACAGTGCGGATCTGATCGGTACCGAGGGCGACTGGAGCAAGATTAAGTACAACGGACAGATTGGATACGTTAAGAGTGAGTACGTACAGTAAACACGAATAAAATAAATCATTTCAGGGAAAGCTTCTTACCAAAAACGGTAAGGAGCTTTTCTTATGAAAAAACAGGACATTACGATCTATCGGGAAATTCAACGGAATACAGAAATGGCAATGAAAGCATTGGATGCCGTCACGGATAAAATCTACGACGAACACCTGGCCGCGGCAGTGGCAGACCAGGAACTGCAGTATTCCAGACTGCATGACAGAGCGGTGCAGAAACTGGTAGAAGGCAAGGCACAGACCTATCGCTCGAATGCCATGGAGAATATGATGCTTAAGATGGGCATCGGATACAATACACTCCTGAATACCAGCACGGGACATATAGCGGAAATGATCATCAAGGGAAGCAATAACAGTGTGCTGGAGATGGAGAAAGTGCTGGCGCATAACGAAGAGATGGCGGGTACTTCCAGCAGAGCGCTGGCAAAAGAATTGATTGCTATGGAGAACAGTAATATCCGCAGCATGAAAGAATACCTATAGTGCACTTTTGGTAAAATGACGAACATTATAACGCACAAATTGTATGCTTGTACAATTTATTGTGCAAATTATACAGAAAAACGGTCAAAACTTTTATGATTTAGTGGGATAAAGTTTATTGTACAATTAAAAAAGTCGTTTTATAATAAAGCATATGACAACCAGGTTGTCATGAATCTGTATACCAATTGAAGGAGGACATTCAGATGTCATATGTTGATGAAGTATTTGATATGGTAGTAGCAAAGAATCCTGCACAGCCCGAGTTCCACCAGGCAGTCAAAGAGGTTCTGGAATCTCTTCGCGTGGTGATCGAGGCAAATGAGGAAAAATATCGTAAGGACGCTCTGCTGGAGAGACTGGTAACTCCCGAGAGACAGATCCTGTTCCGTGTACCCTGGGTAGACGATAAGGGTCAGGTTCAGGTAAACAACGGCTTCCGTGTACAGTTCAATTCCGCAATCGGACCTTACAAGGGCGGTTTACGTTTACATCCTTCTGTAAACTTAGGTATCATCAAGTTCCTTGGTTTTGAGCAGATCTTCAAGAACTCCCTGACCGGCCTGCCGATCGGCGGTGGTAAGGGTGGATCCGATTTCGATCCCAAGGGCAAATCCGACAGAGAGATCATGGCTTTCTGCCAGAGCTTCATCACAGAACTTTACAAATATATCGGAGCAGACACCGATGTTCCCGCTGGTGATATCGGTACCGGCGCAAGAGAGATCGGTTATATGTACGGACAGTACAAGAGACTGACCGGCCTGTATGAAGGCGTTCTGACCGGTAAGGGCTTAAGCTACGGCGGATCCCTGGCAAGAACTGAAGCGACCGGTTATGGTCTGCTGTATCTGACCGAAGAGATGTTAAAGTGCAATGGCAAGGATATCGCAGGCAAGACCGTAGCCGTATCCGGTGCTGGTAACGTAGCAATCTACGCTATCCAGAAAGCAGAGCAGTTAGGTGCAAAGGTAGTTACCTGTTCCGATTCCACCGGTTGGATTTATGATCCCGAAGGAATCGATGTAGCACTGTTACAGGAAGTGAAGGAAGTTAAGCGTGCAAGACTGACCGAGTATGCTGCTGCAAGACCCAGCGCACAGTATCATGAGAAGAAGAACGGCGAGCACGGTGTATGGACTGTTAAGTGTGATGTAGCTCTTCCTTGCGCAACCCAGAACGAACTGGATCTGGAAGATGCAAAGCAGCTGGTAGCCAACGGCGTATTCGCTGTAGCAGAGGGTGCTAACATGCCTACCACCATGGAAGCTACCGAGTACTTCCAGAAGAACGGCGTTCTGTTCTGCCCCGGTAAAGCGTCCAACGCAGGTGGTGTTGCTACATCCGCTCTGGAGATGAGCCAGAACAGCGAGAGACTTTCCTGGACCTTCGAAGAAGTAGATGCTAAGCTGAAGAACATCATGGTGAACATTTTCCACAATCTGGACGATGCAGCCAAGAAGTACGGCATGGAAGGCAACTACGTAGCAGGCGCTAACATCGCAGGCTTCCTGAAGGTTGCTGATGCTATGACCGCACAGGGTATTGTATAGTAAGTAATCCATATTCCATATAAGCAAAATAATAAGAGTGCTGCATATGACCTGAAAAGTTGTATGCAGCATTTTTTATACACATAAAAAAGTCCCTGTAAAACCGCTTCATGCAGTAATACAGGGACTGTGTATTTGTTAGTGAATTTTATTCTTCAGACGGCTGTGCTGCGGCATTCCGCGCATTGATCTCAGCCTGCTGCTGGTTGATCACGGATTCATAATCCGGGTTCGCGAAGAAGGTAGCGTCATGCTGGCACTGACTTCTGGTGTTTGGCGTGCTGACCGTCTGTGTACCGTCAGAATTGTTGATGATGACAGTGGAGCCCTGCTGTAATGCGGGATCCTCTACCAGAGGCATCGTAGCAACACCGGTGTACTTGAACGGGCAATCGGGGCTTGCAGGCAATCCATCGTAAGCACAGATCTCACCCTCGTAATGCACATCACAGCTCTCGGTAGGTTCGGTACCCTCTGCAAAATATTCCGTATAGAGAGAACCATCACAGAGACCAGGGATTGGAAGCTTGCCGGACTGGGAACATACCGTTACCTGTACAATTCCGGAGGGAACCGGGAACTGGGTGTTCGGCAGATCCTCGTGGACACGTTTCATGACTTTACGCCATAAGGTCTTGGAAACACCGTCTTCCGCACTGTTTAAGTCTACGTTGTTGTCGTAACCGGTCCAGGTAGCAGCGGTGTAATAAGGAGTATATCCGGCGAACCATGCATCCGTAGGTCCGGTGGTAGTACCGGTCTTACCGGCAATTGCCATTCCGCCGAAGTTAACTTTTCCACCGGTACCGGAGGTGACTACATCCTGCATGGCACTGGTCAGCAGGAAAGCGGTAGTTTCCTTGATTACCTGTCTGGTGGGAGGATTGGTGTTGTCCAGAATCACGTTGCCGTCGGAGTCTGTAACTCTGGTATACAGCTTAGGGGTTACATAAGTACCGCCGTTTGCGATAGCCGCATAAGCAGCGGTCAGCTCGTAAGGAGTGACACCATAGGTCAGACCGCCCAAAGCCAGGGACTGGTTCACGTCGGACTTGATCTCATTGCCAATCTGTACACCATCCGTTAAAGTAGTGAAACCAAAATTCAACAGATAATCGTAACCGAGTCTCGGGGTGATCACAGTAATATTTTTTACAGCGATAATATTCAGGGAGTCGCGGATCGCACTGCGGATATTCTGAATACCGCGGTATCCGGACTTGTACCAGTTACGTACGGGAGTACCGTCTGAGTAATTAAACGGTGCATCGTTGTATACGGTAGCTAATGTCTTGCCTGCACTGTCCAGAGCGGGAGCGTAGGATGCCAGTACCTTGAAGGTGGATCCCGGAAGACGCTTGGCATTGGTGGCACGGTTTAAGGTTCTGCGGCCTTCCTTGGCACCACGACCACCAATCATGGCTACGATATGACCGGTACTCTGTTCCTCGATGACCATAGCGGACTGGGGCTGAGGCGTCATGGTGATCGTCTCTTCGTAATTGTCCGCATTGTCTTCCACACCCAACTGGGCTAACATGGCGGAACGATACGTATCTACCGCTGCATAGGCATCATCCTGGGAAGAGAAGATCAGATTGAATTTGGCATTCTGATTCTGCTTAAACCAGGTCATCATATTCTCTTTGCTGAAATTATTATTCGTACCGTCGGGAGAGATAATGGTAAGAGCGTAGTTCAGATACCATTTTACGTTCTCCGGATAGTTGGACGGATCCGCGTATTCTTCGTTCAGAATCGCCTGAATCTTAGGATCCAGCGTGGATTCCACACGTAAGCCGCCGGAGGTCAGCAGGGTCTCGGCCATAGTTTCATTATATCCGGCAAGGATCAGATCCTGTTTCACCTGCTCGTATACCGCATCGGAGAAGTAAGAACCGGTGGTGGCGTTGGCTTCCTGATAATCAATGTCGTACAGACCGATACGCTCATATACCGCATCGGTATCGGCAATGGCTTCGTCATACTGTGCCTGCGTGATAAACTCAAGCTCCAACATCTTTTTCAGGCATTTCTCACGACGCTTTGCATTTTCCTCCGGATGACGGATCGGATTATATCTGGAGGGGTTCTGTGTGATGCTGGCGATGACCGCACATTCAGAGACGGTCAGCTCACTGCAGTGCTTACCGAAGTAACGTAAGGAAGCGGATTCCACGCCTAAGGTGTTCTGACCTAAGTTGATGGCGTTCATGTAACGCAGCAGAATCTCGTCCTTGGAGTAGTACTTCGTGATCTCCAGCGCCAGATACTGTTCCTGGATCTTACGTTTGATCTTTTTGATCTTGTTATCGCCCTCGGAAGTCCAGTCGGTGAAGACAGTGTTCTTCAACAGCTGCTGGGTGATGGTACTTGCACCCTGGGCCTCTTCACCACCGGTTTTTAAGAACTGATAACCGGCACGGAGGATACCTTTGACATCGATACCGTTATGCTGATAAAAACGTTCATCCTCGATCGCCACGAAAGCTTTGCCCATGTAGTCGGGGATCTCGTCCATGTCTACGGAGAGACGGTTGGAGTTGGTGCTGACATACTGGTCGATTTCATTGCCTTCTCTGTCATAGACGATGGTAGCTTCGCCTACCGCCACGACATCGGACAGACGGATCGTGGGAGTGGAAGAGAGGATGCCGCGGAACGCACCGATACCGGCAGCAACACCGCAGATGCCGACGCCTACGACAGCGGCCAGCATCACCTTGACACAGGTCAGTGCGATCTTCCTTCCCCATTTTTGTGATTTAGAGTTGAGTGCCTTCTGCTTCACTCGGACACCTTTTTTTCCATAATTCATAAAACAAGTCCTTTCTGTCTGAAATACAGACGAAAATATTATACCAAATAATGCTATGTAAATAAAGGCTTTCTTTCCAGTCTTTAGAATTGTTTCACATTTTGGAGAAGTTATGCTACACTTAAAAAAGATCCGAAGGAAAATAGGAATAAGTGAGGTTAAACATGGGCGATACGGCAGTAACAGACAGCTACAGAGTATTATTATCCGGCGGCGAAGGAGAGATCGTGGAGAAAAAATCCCGTTTCATCGCAACGATCCGCAAATGCGAAACCGAGGAAGAGACCGTAGCTTTTATAGAAGAAATGAAGAAAAAATACTGGGATGCCAGACATAACTGTTCTGCATTTGTAATAGGAAGCAGAGGCGAACTGACCAGGTGCAGTGATGACGGAGAACCCTCCGGCACTGCGGGCAGACCGATGTTAGAAGTGCTGACAGGATCCGGAATCCGCAACATCGCGGTGGTGGTGACAAGATACTTTGGTGGCACCCTGCTTGGCACCGGTGGTCTGGTGCGGGCATATACCCAGGCGGTGAAGGAAGGCCTTGCCCACTGCGAGACGGGTATCATGCGAAAAGGCTGCGAACTGGAAGTGACGACGGATTATAATGATGTGGGAAAACTGCAATACTATTTCGGACAGCAGGGCATTGTTCCCGCGGACAGCATCTATGCCGAAAACGTAAAATTTATTTTACTTATCCCGGTGGAAAAAGAGGAAAATATCAGGAAAAACCTGACAGAAACCACCTGCGGAAAGGTAAAAATTGAGAAATTGAAAGAGACTTATTTCATTGACAAAGAATAGTCAAAAAGTTAAAATAAAAATAGCGGTTTAATGATTCCATGAAGTTACACCCATAGAAAACATCATAAGGAGGATCATCATGGAACAGATCAAAGAACTGGAAGAGGTCTTAGAGCTTCTCAATACCAAGCAGTACACTAAGCTGCGCCAGTACCTGGCTGAACTCAACGATGCTGATATTGCGGGACTTTTGGAAGAACTGGAAGAAGAGGACATGTTAAAAGTCTTCCGCATCCTTCCCAAGGACCTGGCGGCAGACGTTTTTTCCTATTTAGATATGGACAATCAGCAGAAGATCATCACTTCCCTGTCAGATAAGGAAGCAACGAACATCATCAACAACCTGATGGCGGACGATGCGACCGATCTGCTGGAGGAGATGCCTGCCAACATTGTCAAAAAGCTTCTGACCAACGCAAGCCCCGAAGTGCGCAGAGATATCAATCACCTGCTGCGTTATCCGGAAGATTCCGCCGGAAGTATCATGACGGTCGAGTATGTAGACCTGAAGGAGAACCTGACGGTGAATCAGGCCATCGAGCGGATCCGTAAGGTAGGTCTCGACAGTGAGACCATCAATATCTGTTATGTCTTGGATGCCCAGAGACGACTGGTGGGAACGGTTGCCCTGCGTTATCTGCTGCTTATGGACGGCGACGAGATCATCGGTGACATTATGCATGAGAATGTCATCTCCATCAATACACTAATGGACCAGGAGGAAGTTGCCAGACAGTTCAAAAAATACGACTTTACAGCCATGCCGGTAGTGGACAATGAGAACCGGCTGGTAGGTATTATCACCGTGGACGATATCGTGGATATCATCGAAGAAGAGACCACGGAGGATATGGAAAAAATGGCGGCTATCGTGCCCAGCGATAAGCCGTATATGAAGACCGGTGTATTTGAGACTTTCAAAAAGCGTATTCCCTGGCTGCTGCTTCTGATGGTATCAGCCACATTTACCGGAGCTATCATTTCTTCTTTTGAAGATGCGTTAAGCGTATGCGCGGTGCTGGTGGCATACATTCCCATGCTGATGGATACCGGTGGTAATGCCGGAAGCCAGGCCAGCGTTACGGTCATCCGTGGATTGTCCCTGAATGAGATCGAATACCGGGATGTGCCGAAGGTCGTATTCAAGGAGATTCAAGTGGCACTGATCTGCGGTATCACACTTTCCGCAGCGAACTTTGCAAAATTACTGTTATTGGACCGGGTGGGAGTGCTGGTGGCAGCATCCGTGTGCCTGACGCTGATAGCAGCAGTAGTGATTGCAATGATCATCGGATGCTTACTGCCGATCCTGGCAAAGCGTCTCGGCTTCGACCCGGCGGTAATGGCAAGCCCGTTCATCACCACCATCGTGGATGCTATGTCACTGTTGGTATACTTCCGTGTCGCATCTGCAATTTTAGGGCTTTAATAGTGTAAAAATTTTTAGAAGTGCCTGCCGGAAAGCGGGCGCTTTTTTGATATTTTTTTGACAGGATGTTTTTTTTTCAGTACTTTCCGACAAGCTCTTTGCAAGGACGG
>CAVGMD010000098.1:0-9252 GCA_963630275.1 Bacteroidaceae bacterium
GACGGAAACCGGATATTTACAGAATGTAAAGGAGCTTTAACAGAGCAGTATGTGCTCCAGCAGTTGATCTCGGAGGTAGGGATAGAGCCTTATTATTACAGTACGGAAAACTCTTCCGGTGAGATTGATTTTATGGTACAAGGGAAGACATCTGTAATTCCCATAGAAATAAAAGCGGAGGAAAACCTCAGGGCGAAAAGCCTGAAGATGTTCTGCGAAAAGTATCAGCCGAAATATGCGATTCGGACTTCGATGTCGGATTACAGAGAGCAGGAATGGATGACGAATATTCCGCTTTATAATATTGATCGGGTGAAAAAGTATATGGAAGAATAAAGGAGTGAGAGAGCATGAAAGTAAATTTTGATCGTACAAAATGTATTACAGCAGTAGTATTATTTCTAGTCGCTATTTTATCCATAACAGTTGTAGGAAAATACGCCTCCGCCCCGGAGAATCACCAGAAGACGATTGCTTCTCTCGATGAGAAAAAGCAGACAGTCATGGAACTGACAGCGGCATCCACGGTAACTTCCGCGTTGATCACCCTGCTTCCGGGTGACACGGCAACGCCCATCGCGGAGAAAATGGCGGATGTCAGCGGGTATCTGCTGGTGGTGCTCTGTGCCATCTATCTGGAAAAATATCTTGTGACCATTACCGGCTATGTGGCGTTTACATACCTGATTCCGATTGCCTGTGGATTGTGGATATTCAACCTGGTTTTTGAAAATGCCACCGTGCGGAAACTGGCAGTGAAACTGGCGGTATTCGGCATTGCCATTTTCCTCGTGGTTCCCGCCAGTGTGAAGATCTCCGATCTCATCGGAGATACCTATCAGGCACAGATCGAGGCTACCATCGAGGATGCCAAGAATACACAGAATATCCTGGAAAACAGTGAGCTGGTGAATGATACAAATGCAGCGGAAAACGGAACCGGTACGACGGGAACTGCTACAGAAAATACGCAGGAAAAGAATAACAGCAACTCCAGCTCTGTCGGCAATATCCTTGACTGGGCAAAGGACGCTATCTCCAGTGCACAGGAATCCGTAGCTAACGTTGTGGAAAATGTGACGATTTCTACCGAAGACCTGGTGCAGAAAGTGGAGAACTCCCTGAATCACTTTATCGAAGCGGTGGCTGTGATGATCATTACCTCCTGCGTGATTCCGATGCTGGTATTGTTATTGTTTTTCTGGATGGTGAAGATCGTGCTGGATGTGGACCTGAGCGGTGTGAAGATCAAAGGGATACTGCCAGGACATAAGGAATAGAAATAGAAGGGAGTACTTCATATGCAATACACTTACACCGCAGTTATTAGCAAAAAAGATGGTACCTTTTACGCAAAAGTTCCTGACATTGGTAGTTTTGGAGGAAGAAGGTATTGCTCCTAAGCAGCCTACGCTGCAAACGAATCTTCCACATTTAACAACAGATATTCTTGTATCTATTCAGGCTGATACGGATGAATACCGAAAGACGCATATCGCATAGCGAAAAGAAACTATACAAAGGAGGTCCCCTATGTCCCAACCCATCCAATCCGAAGCCCATCTCACGACATTTGAAGCCATCAGCATGATCGTCGGTAACAGCATCGGCACCGGCATCATCGCCGTTCCGTACCTTGCCACGAAGAACAGCATGCTGGATGTCGTGTGGATGGTACTGATCGCTTATTGTGTGAACGTAATCCTGCACCTGATCATTGCCGAGTTATCTTACAACAACGGTGGTGTTCAGCTGGTAAAAAGTTTTGAAGGAGAGCTGTTCCACGGCAAAATGAAACAGGTCTTCAGCTGGGGCGTATTTATCGTCTACGGACTGGCTATCATGATCGGTGTCAGTGGCAACATTAACGGCGGAGCCCAGATCTTCGTGAACTGGTTTGGAATGCCCTTCGTGGCGGCGCAGGTTTTGTATTATGTGATCGCCGGAGTTGTGGTGTTTATCGGCATGAAAGCCGTGGGCATCGCGCAGAAGTACGCAGTCATCGTCCTCATGGGAATTGTGGCGGTAATGACGGTAGGCACATTTATGCATCCACTGAATTCCCTGCAGAGAGCGGAGTTCCACTGGAACAATCTGTTGGCACTGTACAGCATGGTGGTATTTGCCACTTCCGCCAATCAGGCGGTGATCCAGGTGGTGAAAGGTCTGGACGGCAATGCGAAAAGGATCCGCAGCTCCATCTTTATCGGCTTCGGACTTTCTTCAGTATTTGTTCTGATCGTAACGGGCACGGTACTCCTGGGAACGAAAGGCGCACTGGAAAAAGAGTTGGCATACATGCAGTTAGGAGAGAGCATCGGTACCTGGGCGATGATCCTGGCAGGCGTATTTTCCCTGTTTGCTTTACTTACTACGTTCTGGAGCAATACTCTCGCGCTTCGTGACGTGGTGCATGAACAGATCGGCATCGGTAACCGCGTCAGTTGGCTGATCGCTACAGTTCCCTGCATTTTGTTTGCTGTGTTTGGTGTGAACAGCTTTATCGTACTGACCCGGATCATGAGCGGTGTTGTGGTACTGGTGAGCATCATGCTGGTGCTGACGTACGGAAAATCCAGAAAAAAGGCGGGCAGCAGTCCTATCTGTGGTGTGATCGGCACGGTGCCGTTCCAGGTGCTGATGGTGGTCTCCACGATTCTTTCCGCAGTAGGCGCCCTGATTCCGCTGAGTTAATCCAAAAACAGAAAAGAGATTCGGTATGTATACTTCTAAAAACTTTCAGATTCGGGACGAAGAGACATTTTCCCTTCGTATCCCGACGGACAGAGATTATAAAATATTGCAACTGACAGACCTGCACATTGGCTTCGGGCTCTTTTCTGGGAAAAAGGATAAACTGGCGCTGGCAGCGGTGACGGAGCTGATTCACCGGACGACCCCGGATCTGATGGTTCTGACCGGGGATTCCGTTTTCCCGTTTTTCCCGAAAAGCGGCACCATGAACAATAAAAAACAGGCGGAGAAGCTGCTGGCATTTCTGGATGGCTTTCAGATTCCTTATACGTTTGTCTTCGGCAATCATGACTGCGAGATGGGCTCTTCCTGCAATAAGGAGCAGCTGGCGGAGATTTTTTCCACAGGAAAATACGCTGTTTTTAGCAAAGGAAGGCATGAGCATAGCCCGCAGAATCCCATTACCGGCGTAGGAAATTTTGTCTTGGATTTGGTAGATGGGGAAGGGAGCGTTCTCTTGCCGTTAATCCATCTGGATTCCAACATGTATGGTGACGGCTGGTTTTTTAGTGGTTTTGACCGTATCCATGAGGATCAGACGGACTGGTGCATGGAGAAATTGAACGAGAGAAAAATGCCTGCCATGGCATTTTTCCACATGCCGCCCGCGGAGTTCAAGGAAGCCTACGAGAAGATGAAATTAGGCGATCACAGCGTGATTTATGAACACGGCAGTATCGGAGAAAGGGATGAGTATTTCGGAATATCGAACCAGCCGTCTCATTTTTTTGAAAAAGCGGTGGATAACGGCTGGCTGAAATGGATTTTCTGTGGACATGATCACCTGAATACGTTGTCTCTGACCTATAAAGGCATCCGCATGACCTACGGAATGTCCATTGATTATCTGGGATATTCCGGCATTGCTAAGCAATACATCCAGCGGGGTGCCACGCTGATTACGCGAAAGATCGATAGAACCGTAGCTATTGATATGGTACCGTTGACTACAGTGGTATCCACAAAAGTAAGGGGAGTCTGAATACCGGCTCCCCTAAATTAAAATATAGAAAATAAGAGAGATTAAGTACAAAAACAGGAAACAACCATGGAACCATATTACTATCAGAAAATGAACAAGCCCCAACAGACCGCCTATCACGCCATTCAGCAGGGCGTTCTGGCACTGGCAGACGAGATTCAGCTGCCCCGGATCCCGGCGGAGGAATTGTATGACGTGTTTTTCCGGCTACGGCTGGATCATCCGGAGATCTTCTGGGTGGTGAGTTATCGGTACAAATATTATCAGAACTCCCCCAACATTATTTTCGTGCCGGAGTATCTGTTTGAGAAAAATAAGATCAGAGAGCACCAGAAAGCCATGCAGTCCCGGGTGGAAAAGCTGGCGCGTCCCGCTGTAAAATTCACGGAGTGGGAAAAAGAGAAGTACATTCACGACTTTATCTGCGAAAATATTACTTACGATAAGCTGAAAAAGCCCTATTCCCATGAGATCATAGGACCCTTAGGACAGGGCGTGGGTGTCTGTGAAGGCATTGCCAAGTCGGTGAAAGTACTCTGCGATGCCCTGGGTGTGTGGTGCGTGATCGCTATCTGCGGCAACAATCCGGAGAAAGGGATCAAGTATCGTCACACCTGGAATATTGTGCGGATCGGCGGACAGTATTATCACCTGGATGCTACCTTTGACAACACCCTGGGTAAACATCAGGGCAACTCAGAGGCATCCGGAGAGATCCGCTACGATTATTTCAATCTGGGGGACAAGGCGGTGTTCCGGGATCATGAGCCGTTGATTGCCCCGGCGCCCGGCTGCCCGGACAACGATCACTTTTATTATAAGGAGAAAAAATTGTCTTTCACCAAAACGGAAGAAGTATATAAAAGAGCTGGACAGATGGCGAAGAAAGGACGTGCCATGACATTCCAGTGGCGGGGAGGGTATCTCACCAGAGAAGTCTTACAGGAACTGCTGGAGTTGATCCGCAAGGCAGGCGAAGAGCGGCAGAAGACCGCCCGGATCAGTCTCAACTGGCCACAGGCGGTTATTCATTTCAGCTATGTGGAAAATGCAGGCATCCCGGAGCCGGAGGTCGTCATGGAAGATGCCAACGAAGGAGAACAGTTCGATACCGGGGAATAATGCCGGGAATTATAGATCATTTCAGAGCGCACTCCCGGAACAGCGCATTTACGGCAATTTTATAGTCACTTACATCTGCGGCTTTGCGGATCTTTTTTACATATTTGTCGGGAGATTCGAAACTGCGGCTTAAGAATGTCCAGAGATCCTTCATTTTATACAGCGTATTGGTATCGCCGGACATGATTACCTGATATCCTGTCAGGAGAGAATTGTGGAATTCCTTTAGGACAGCCAGTCGCTCTTCAGGGGATGGCAACGCGGCACCCGCGGAGGCACACTTCAATTCCCGCAGCAGTCCCGGATTCTGCAAGATTCCCCGACCGATCATGACGGTATCGATCATGGGCAGGTTTTCCAGAACCTGTGCGAGCGTCTCCGGAGAGGTAATATCCCCGTTATAACACAGTGGGCATTGCAGGGCTTCGACTGCTTCTGCGAAAGCCTCTAGATGGGGCGTTCCCTTGTAGCCTTCTTTTTGCAGTCTGGGATGGATGATCAGCTCTTTCATGGGGAATTTTTGATATATTTTAAGCAGCGACGCCCATTCGTCCATATAGTCCATGCCGATGCGGGTTTTAATGGAGATTTCCAGTGGGCATTTTTCAAAAATTTCGTCCAGAAAAACTTCCAGTTCCCGGGGCGTGCCTAAGAAGCCGGCACCGCGGTTCCTCGCCACCACCGTTCCGGAAGGGCAGCCCAGATTCAGATTGACCTCATGGTAGCCGTATCCGGCAAGCTGCTCCGCCAGTGACAGGAATTCTTCTGCCTTATTGGTCAGGATCTGCGGCACCGTGTACATGCCCGCATTATGCTCCGGCAGCACATCGTTGCGTTCTCTGCTGTTCATGTGCCGGTTGGAGATAAATGGGGTAAAATATTTATCCATACCGCCGTAATAGCGGTTCCAGTTGGTGCGGAAATTATAAGTGGTCAGTCCCTCCATGGGGGCGAGATAGTATTTCATAAGGAATTATGCCTTTCAATGACCGGTAAAAAATCATATACTTTTGCTACTCACCTCATTATAATAGATACAGAAGAAATTGCAAAGAAAACCGCAAAGCTCCAAAAAAGAAAGCCATTACGCCGTGACCGGCTGGGCACTGGAACACTGGAAGATTCGGGAAAATGGCCGGATCCTGCGGAGAATCTGCCGGAGCAGGTGCGGGAAAACATTGAGAGATTTCATCTGTTCAATCCCACACCGGAAGAATTCAGAGAACTGCTCAAAAATGCGGGATTTCGCGAGGTGCAGATCCATTTAAAGGACGGCGAGGACTGGATCTGTGCGGAAGGGCACAAATAAGCAGTAGAACCCACCGGAAAAACGCAAAAACCGGGTGGAAGTCTGAAACGGAACACGATAGAATCAGAAACGTAAAAAATGTGAAAGCAACCAAAGGAGAAAAGGATAATCATGTATAATGAAACTTATAAAGTAGAACTCCCCCAGTTCCCGGACAGGGAGGTGTCCATCGCGGAATACGGTGCAAAAAGTGGTGATCTGCAGATAGAGACCGGCAGACACAATGCGGAAGCCATCAACCGCGCGATCCGTGAGGTGTCGGAGCAGGGTGGCGGTACGGTGAGAATTCCCGCAGGCATCTGGGCGGTGGCACCGATTTGTCTGTTAAGTGGTGTCAATCTGCATCTGGACAGTCAGGCAATGCTAAAATTCATCAAGTCCAAAGAGGACTATCCATTGAGAATCACCAGTTATGAAGGTCAGGACTGCATCCGCACGGTATCTCCCATTACTGCAGAGAATGCGGAAAACATCGCTATCACCGGAGAAGGTATCATTGACGGCAGCGGTGATAAATGGCGCCCGGTCAAGCGTTTTAAGACCACAGACAAGCAATGGGAGGCACTTTTAAAATTGAGTCCCCATGTACTGAATACAAAAGAAACGGAAATCTGGATGCCCACGGAGACGATTTTGGAAGGCAACCACCACAATATTCAGGGTACCACCGAGGAAGTATTGGCTGCTGCGGCTCCCTATTATGATTTTTATCGTCCGGTCATGGTCAGCCTGCGTTATTGTAAAAAAGTACTTTTGCAGGGTGTGACGTTTATGAACTCTCCGGCATGGAACATTCATCCCTATTTCTGTGAGAGCCTTACGGTGGACAGTGTACAGATCCGCAATCCCTATTATGCGCAGAATGGTGACGGCATCGATGTGGAATCCTGCACCAACGTGCATATTCATCACAGCACTTTCGAGACCGGAGACGATGCCATCTGCATGAAGTCCGGCAAAAATGCCATCGCCCGCAAGATCGAGGGACCCTGCAGCAATGTTTACATCCATGACTGTCTGGTAAATGAAGGTCACGGTGGTTTCGTCATCGGCAGTGAGATGTCCCGTGGGGTAAAAGATATTCTGGTGGAGAACTGCACTTTCGTGGGAACCGATGTGGGTGTCCGCATGAAGAGTGCGCTGGGCCGCGGTGGTGTGGTGGAAAACATCACGCTCCGCAATATCCACATGAGCGAGATCAAGGGAGAGGCAGTGATTCTGACCATGTCCTACGTCCTCAATTCTCTGAACAGAGAAGAGACCATTGCCATGGAAAATGAGGAGGACATCCCGTATTTCAGAGATCTGTCCATGGAAAATATAGAAGTCACCGGATGTAAGCAGTTTGCGAAGATCGAGCCCCTGCAAGGCAGACCGGAGACGATTCAGAATGTTGTGGTTAACGGACAGAAATTGGCGTAAGCACCCGGACGGATAGGCAGCTATCCGGTGCCTGAAAAAGAAAATTTTGAACTATAGTAACAGGAGGTAACGATTATGCCATGTACAACCATATTAGTAGGAAAAAAGGCGTCTTATGATGGCTCCACCATGATCGCCCGGAACGACGATTCCCCCTCCGGACAGTTTACCCCGAAGAAATTCGTGGTGGTGCATCCGGAAGAACAGCCGAAAAAATACAAATCCGTGCTTTCTCATGTGGAGATTGATCTGCCGGAGGAGCCTTTGCGATATACCGCAGTGCCCAATGCACTGGAGGGAGAAGGCATCTGGGCAGCCCACGGTGTCAATGCGACAGGCGTGGGAATGACCGCCACGGAGACCATCACTTCCAACGCCAGAGTCTTGGGAGCAGATCCGTTGGTGGAATATGTCCCAGCGAAGGATGGCGCGGAGGAGATCCGAGGCGGCATCGGCGAGGAGGATATTGTGTCTCTTGTGCTTCCTTACATTCACAGTGCCAGAGAGGGTGTCACTCGACTGGGAAGCCTGTTGGAAAAATACGGCACCTACGAGATGAATGGGATTGCCTTTTCCGATAAAAACGAGATCTGGTGGCTGGAGACCATCGGCGGTCATCACTGGATTGCTCGCAGAGTGCCGGACGATGCTTATGTGGTGATGCCGAACCAGTTCGGTATCGACGCTTTTGATCTGGAGGATGCCCTGACTGCGCAAAAGGAGCATATGTGCTCTGCGGATCTGAGAGAATTTATCGAAAAGAATCACCTGGATTTGTCACAGGACGGCACTTTTTCCGCCAGAGATGCCTTCGGCAGTCATGACGATTCCGATCATGTATACAATACCGCAAGAGCCTGGTATATGCTGCGTACCCTGAATCCCCGGACGAAGCGCTGGGATGGTCCGGATGCGGAATACACGCCGTTTTCCGATGATCTGCCCTGGTGCATGGTGCCGGAGAAGAAGATCACGGTGGAGGATGTGAAATACGTCCTGTCTTCCCATTATCAGGGAACTCCCTACGATCCTTATGCGGCCTACGGCGATAAGTCCATGCGGGGAGCCTACCGTTCCATCGGCATCAACCGGAATGACGTTATGACCCTGATCCAGATGCGTCCGGAGAGAGAGCCCATCCAGTGGCTGGCACTGGCTTCTAACGCGTTTAATGTACTGGCACCATTTTACACAGATATCGACCGGACACCGGAGTACCTGTCTGCAACCACCGGAAAAGTATCCACGGAGAACTTCTACTGGATGAGCCGCATGATTGCAGCCATGGCGGATGCTTCCTACAACAAATCCGTGTTCCACATCGAGCGCTATCAGGAAAATGTGGCTGCGAAGAGCCATGAGATTCTGAATCGTTATGATGCACTGCTGGCGCAGGAGATCAATGAGGAAAAAAGTAAGAATTTACAGGAAGAAGCCAACGAAAAGGTCGCAGAAATGCTACGTGAGGCAGCAGCTGACACCCTGGACAAAGTGCTGTACGAACTCAGCGGGCAGATGAAAAATGCCTATGCCAGATCGGATGCGTAAACGGTCATCCAGGTGGAAAGCGCAGGATCTGCATTGAGAGAAAGAAAAACAGAAAATAGAAATCTATAGGAAAACAGCAGATTCCCAAAGGAGTCTGCTGTTTTATGTTTATATG